>NZ_AUKG01000003.1:300000-588819 GCF_000424625.1 Conexibacter woesei Iso977N | reverse complement strand
GGGGTCCCATGTGAACACCAAACTGCCGCCGACCAACCCGTTCGGCCCCGAACCCCGCCCCCGGACCCGGCGAGCAGCCCAGCCACACCACCAACAGTGGCGCCGCCTCCAGCGCTGCTCGCCATCGATGCCCATCAACGACGGCCCCGCACCACCTCCAACGCCCCGCACTGGACGCCCGCGCCGCGACCCAGGCCGCTCAGCCCAGCGCCGCCACGATCGCGTCCCCCAGCTCCTCGGCGATCGCCTCGTGCTCCCGCTTGAGCAGGCAGCAGCGGATCGCGGTGACGTGATCCACATCGCCGCCGCGGTCGGCGAGCCAGGGGTGGATCGATGTCGCCCAGGCGCGGTCGACGCGCAGCGTCGCGACGTGCCAGCCGTCGGCGGCGAGCGTGTCGAAGGCGCGCTCCGCAGCCGCGCCGGGGTCGTCGGCGGTGGTCGCGAGCGCGCAGACGATGTCCAGCGAGGGATCGACGAGGAGTGCCGCGCGATCGTCGGCAGCGATCCGTTCGGCCAGCCGCAGGCCCGCGCGGCGCGCGGCGGACAGGTGCTGCCCGAGGCCGTCGCGGGTCAGCGGGAGCGCACGCAGCGTCGTCCAGAGCGCGGCGGCGGAGGCTCCGGCGCGGGAGCACTCGAGCGAGATCTCCCCCAGGTGCAGCTCGCTCGACGTGAAGTACGTATACGGCGACTCGTGCGCGTAGAAGCGCCCGACCGCCGGGTCGGCGAACAGCACGCAGCCGCAGCCGTAGGGCTGCAGGCCGTGCTTGTGCGGGTCGATGACCACGGAGTCGGCGCGGGCGAGCGCGGCGTAGGCGTCGGCGTCCACCCCGGGCTCGCCGCCGTCGGCGAGCAGCGCGAAGAAGCCGCCGTAGGCGGTGTCGACGTGCAGCCGCGCGCCGTGCTGCTCGCAGAGGTCGGCGATCTTCGGCAGCGGGTCGAGCGCGCCGAGCGCCGTCGTCCCGAGCGTCGCCACCACGGTCGCGACGCCGCCGCGCTCCAGCCGCGCCCGCAGCGCGTCGAGGTCCATCGCGCCGCGCGCGTCCTGCGGGATCGACTCGTGCTCCACGCCCAGCACCCCGCACATGCGCGAGTGCGTGTAGTGGGCCTGCGCGGAGGACACCACGATCCCGTCCGGGTTCAGCTCGCGCGCGACGAACAGCGCCTCGAGGTTCGCGATCGTCCCGCTCGACGTGAGGTGCCCGAGCCGCGGCGACGGCACGTGGAGCATGTCGGCGAGCTGCTCGACGACCTCCTTCTCCATCGCCGCCGTCGCCGGCCCGCCGTCGAGCGCGTGGTTGTTGGGGTTCAACAACATCGCCGTCGCGTACGCGGCCCAGGCGACCGGGACCGGCGGCTTGAGCATCTGCCCGGCGTAGTGCGCGTCGTTGTAGGGGTACGTGTCGCGCAGCCGCGCGGCGAGATCCCCCAGCGCCTCCGCGGCGGCCGGGTCCTCCGGCGCGGCGTCGGCGTTCAGCGTGCCGAGCGGCAGCAGCGCCGCGGCGCGCGCGGCGAGCCGCTCCGCGAAGACGTCGCCCAGCAGGTCATCGTGGTCGCTCACCCGGCACAGCATCGCCGATCTCCGGGACCGCGGCGCGCAGCTCCTGCGTGTACGGGTGCTGCGGGTTGTCGAGCACCTGCGCGGTCGCTCCCTCCTCGACGACCGCGCCGTCCTTCAACACCACGCAGCGCTCGCAGAGCTGGTCGACGACCGCCAGGTTGTGCGAGATCAACAGGTAGGACAACCCGCGCTCGTCGCGCAGGCGCTTGATCAGCTCCAGGATCCGTGCCTGAACCGTGACGTCGAGCGCCGACGTCGGCTCGTCCAGCAGCAGCACGCGCGGCTCGACCGCCAGCGCCCGCGCGATCGTGCAGCGCTGACGCTGCCCGCCGGACAGCTCGTGCGGGTAGCGGTCGGCCAGCGCGGCGTCGAGCCCGACCTCGGCCAGCAGCTCGGCGACCCGCGCCGCCCGCGGCGCGCCCTTCGGGACGAGGTCGTGGACCGCCAGCCCCTCGGCGACCGACGCGCCGATCCGCATCCGCGGGTTCAGCGCCTCGGTCCCGTCCTGCATCACGATCTGCACGCCGCGGCGGAAGGCCTTCATGTCGGCCCCGCGCAGCGACCTGATGTCCTTGCCCTGGAACGTGACCGTGCCGGCGTCGGCCTTCGTCAGCCCCAGCAGCGCCCGCGCGATCGTCGACTTCCCGGACCCGGACTCGCCGATCAGCCCGAGGCCGAACGGCCCGTCCGGGATGTCCAAGGACACCGACTTGACCGCGTGGTGGTCGCCGAAGCGGACGTCGAGCGCCTCGGCCCGGAGCACCACGGTGGACTCGCGCTCGCTCATGCCAGCCGCCCCCGCCCGATCACCGGCACCGCGTCGATCAGGGCCTTCGTGTAGTCGGCCTCGGGCGCGGTCAGGACCTGCTGCGCCGGGCCCTGCTCGACGACCGCGCCGTCGCGCATGACGACCACGCGGTCGGCCAGCCGGCCGATCACCGCGAGGTCGTGCGAGATGAACAACATCGCCGTGCCGTGCTCCTCGCGCAGCCGCGCGAGCAGTTCTACAACTTGCGCCTGGACGGTCACGTCCAGCGCCGACGTCGGCTCGTCGGCCAGCAGCACCTCGGCGCGCAGCGCGACCGCCAGGGCGATCGCGAACCGCTGCGCCTGCCCGCCGGACACCTGGTGCGGGTAGCGCCCCAGCAGCACCTCGTCGAGCGAGACGTCGGCCAGCGCGGTCCTGATCCGCGCGTCGGCCTCCGTGCCCTCGACGCCGTGCAGCGCGAGCGTGCGCTCGAAGTACTTGCCCAGCTTCAACGTCGGGTTCAAGGAACCCCGCGGCGACTGCATCACCATCGCGATCCGCCGCCCGCGCAGCGCGCGCCACTCCGCGTCCCCGAGCCCGAGCAGCTCCTCGCCGTCCAGCGTGATCGACCCGCGCACGTCGGCGCCCAGCGAGCGCGTCAGCCCCAGGATCGCCAGCGCGGTCATCGACTTGCCCGAGCCGGACTCGCCGGCCAGGCCGACGATCTCACCGGCGTTCAGGTCCAGCGACTCGACCCGCGCGACCACGCGCCCGTCGAACGCCACCTCGAGCTCCCGCACCTCGATCATCGCCGTCGCCTCGCCTTCGGATCGAGCAGCGTCCGCAGCCCGTCGCCGAGCAGGTTGAACCCGACGGCCGCGACAACGATCGCCAGCCCCGGCACGATCGCCACCCACCAGTTGGTCTCCAGCAGGCCCTGCCCCTGGTTGACCATCAGCCCCCACTCCGGTGTCGGGTCCTGCGCGCCCAGGCCAAGGAACGACAGCGCCGCCGCGGTCAGCATGATGCCCGCGGCGTCGAGCGACAGCTGCACGATCGTCGGCGGCAACGCGTTCGGGAGCACGTGGCGGACCAGCACCTTCCAGCGCGGGACGCCCAGCGCCGCGGCGGCCTCGACGTAGCCGCGCGAGGCGATCGCCTTCGCCGACCCGCGCGCCAGCCGCGCGTACCAGGGCCACCACGTCACGGCGATCGCGATCGCCGCGTGCGACGCGCTCGGCGACAGCACGGTCGCCAGCGCCAAGGACAACAACAACGCCGGGAAGGCGAGGAAGACGTCGGTGACGCGCATGATCACGTCGTCGACCCAGCCGCCGGTCGCGCCCGCGATGATCCCCAGCGGCACGCCGACCACCGCGCTGATCGCCAGGACGCTCAACACGATCAACAACGACGTGCGCGCCCCGTACATCACGCGCGTCAGGACGTCGCGGCCGAGCTGGTCGGTCCCGAGCGGGTGGTCGCCGCCCGGCTTCAGCAGCGTGTCGACCGGGTGCGTGACGTTCCCGGCGTCGGCCGGGTGCGGCGCCAGCAGCGGCGCGAAGATCGCGATCAGCACCAACACGATGATGATGCCCAGCCCGAGCGCCATCAGCGGCTGGCGCTTCAGCGCCGCGCCGAAGTCGCGCAATGGCGTGCGGCTGACCGCCACCTCCACCGGGACCGTCTCCATCACGCTCATGACAGCGACACCCGCGGGTCCAGCCACGCCTGCACCACGTCCACCACCAGGGTCGCGATCACGTACACGATGGCCACGAACAGGGTCACGCCGATGATCGCCGGCGTGTCCAGGGCCTGGATCGACGCGGTCGCGTACGACCCCAGGCCGGGCCAGTTGAAGATCGACTCCACCAGGAACGTGTTGACCAAGGCATAGGCGAACATCAGCGCCGTGACCGACACCACCGGGTTGAGCGCCGGGCGCAGCGCGAGCCGCCGGACGATCTGGCGCTCGCTGTAGCCCAGGCCGCGCGCCATCCGCACGTGGTCCTCGCCGAGCTGCTCGATCAGCGACGCGCGCGTCATCTGCGCGATCACGCCGGTCGGGTACGCGGCGACCGCGATCGCCGGCAGGATCAGGTGCGCCAGCGCGCTGCCGAAGATCGCGAAGTTCCCGCCCACCAGCGCGTCGATCACGGTCATGTGCGTGTACACGGTCAACGGGTGGGTGTAGTCCAGCTTGGGGTCGTACTCACCCGCGACCGGGAACCACGACAACTTGGTCGCGAAGATGTACTGCAACCCCAAGGCCAACAGGAACACCGGGGCCGACACGGACAACATGGTCCCGAGCCGGATCCCGGCGTCGCTGGCGCCGCCGCGGCGCGCGGCGATCATCCCGAGCGGGATGCCCACCACCAGCGCCAGCAGCATCGCGAAGCCGACCAGCTCCAGCGTCGGCGGGATCACGTTGCCGAGGTCGTCGAGGACCGGGCGGTGCGTGTGCAGCGCGGTCCCCCAGTCCCCGGTCAACGTGCCCTTGAGGTAGTCGCCGAGCTGCTGGAGCGCGGGCTCGTCGAGCCCGAACTCGTGGCGCACCTGCGCCAGCGCCTGGGGCGTCGCGTGCGGTCCGGCGTAGGCCACCGCCGGGTCGCCCGGGACGACCCGGGCGACCACGAAGGTGAGCACGATGACGCCGAACACGACGACCACCGCCTGCGCCAGGCGCCGCAGGAGGTAGTTGCGCATGGCTAGGCGCCCGCCCCCGGCGTGGCGTTGTAAGCGAACACGACGTTGGCGTAGGCGGGGTTGTCGCTGTAGCCCTGCAGCGAGGACCGGTACGCGCGCTGGTAGTTGTTGACGTAGAACGTCATCACGACCGCGTCGTCCTGGACCTTCTGCTGCGCCGACTTGTAGGCGTCGTCGGCGACCGTGCCGCCCTGCGCCGCCTTCTCCTGCAGCGCGTCGATCTGCGTGTCGAGCGCCGTGTCCTTGATGTAGGACAGGTTGAAGTTCGGCTCGCTCGACGAGCGGAACAGCGACGTGAACCAGGAGAACGCGTCCGCGTAGTCCGGGTACCAGTACATCATGAAGATGTCCTGGCGCCTGCCCGTGTTGGAGGACTTGGCCTGGTCCCACTGCGCCGTCCACTGCATCGCCTTGACCCTGAGGTCGATGCCGGCCTTGGCCAGGTCGGACTTCAGGATCGCCGCGGTCAGCGCCTCGTTGTCGTCGCCCTGGGCGAGCGTCAGCGTCAGCGACAGCCTCTTGCCGGAGCCGTAGCCGGCCTGGGCCAGCAGCGCCTTGGCGCCGTCGATGTCCTGCTTCTGGACGATCGAGTCGTCGTAGCCGGCCAGGCCCTCGGGGATGAAGCCGTGCGCGGCGGTCCCGGCGCCCTTGAGCGCGCTGATCTCGCCGTCGTAGTCCATGGCCTTGATCACGGCCTGGCGGATCCGCTTGTCCTTCAACGGCCCCGACGCGGTGTTCAACAGCCCGACGAGGTTCTCGAACGACGGCGCGGTCGCCTCGCTCATGCCCGACGCGCCCTTCAGCGACGCGAACAGCTGGGCGTTGAGCTGGCGCGCGAACGTCGCGTCGCCGGAGCGCAGCAGCTGCGCGCTGGTCGTCGCCTGCGGCACGTGGCGGAAGACGACGTGCGCGTAGTGCGTGCCGTCCCAGCCCTTCCAGTAGTCCTTGAACTGCGCCAGGCGGACCTCGACGTCCTGGCCCTTGTTCCACTTCTCCAGCTCATACGGGCCGGTGCCCGCCTCGTGGCCGGCGGCGAACCACTTGGCCAGCGTCGTGCCCGCGGGCGCGGCCTTCGTGTCGTAGATGTAGGCCGCGTAGGCCGACGACGCGATCAGGTCCAGCGGCGCCGGGTACTTCAACGTGAAGACCAAGGTGGTGGCGTCGGGGGCGGTGATCTTCTTGACCGCGCCCCACTCGTAGGCGGCGCCCTGGTTGAGCTTGATCGTGCGCTCGATCGCGGCCTTCGCGGCGGCCGCGTCGGCGGCGTTGCCGTCGTGGAACCTGACGCCCGGGTGCAGCTTGAAGGTCCAGGTCTTGCCGTCCGCGGACCTGGTGTAGGAGTCGGCGAGCTGCGGCTTGACCTGCTTGGCCCTGTTGTCATAGCGGACGAGCTGCTCGTACATGTTGTTCATGACCGAGATCTCGTTCGAGTACGAGGTCGCCGGGTCCCACCCCACCATCAGCTCGTTGCTGTCGAGGTAGGTGAACGTGGCGTCGCTGGTCGCGGCGCTCGCGGTCGTGGCCGAGCCGGACGCAGGCGCGCCCGTGCCGCCCGGCTGCTTGGTCGAGCCGCAGCCTGCCGCCGAGGCGGCCGCGACGAGCGCCGCCGTGGCGACGATGAGCGTCCTACGCATTCTGGATCCTCTGTTCGCTTGTCCGTAGCGGCCCGACGGCCTTGATCCGGAGCCGGACGATCGGCTCCGTCACGTAGGCCAGCGGCACCTCGTCCTGCTCGACCACCTCGACGCGGTCGCCGTCGGCGCCCGCCTCGACCGCGCGGCGGATCGCCCGCTCGCGCGCCTCCTGCAATTTCTCCGGGCGGTCGCCGTCGTAGGTGACGACCTCCTCGATCTGCCCGCTGACCTGCGCGATCGCCGCGCCGACGGCGTTGGCGACGTCGTGGTGGTCGGGGCGCAGCACCTCGCTGATGCCCGGCAGGTGGTCCGGGACCAGGAACGAGCCGCCGCCGACCGCGACCAGTGGGACGTCCTGCGGCGCGGTGCGCGCGCGGTCCACGGCCCCGGCCAGCAGCACGCCCGCGGCGGCGAGGATCGCGTCGCCGTCCAGCCCGGCCGGCGGCGCGGCGTCGCCGATCTGCGCGCGGCCCGCGCGGACCGCGGCGTCGGTGAGCGTCGTCGTCGCGCCGCCGAAGACCAGGCCATCCTGCGGGAGCGCGGCGCCGACCGACTGCGGGCCGACGCGGTAGCCGCCGTTGCCGTCGGAGGTGACGATCGAGCCGCCGCCGACGCCGATCGAGATGATGTCCGGCATCCGGAAGTTCGTGCGCGCGCCGCCGATGTCGATCGCGACCGCGGACTCGCGCGGGAAGCCGTGCTCCAGCGCGGCGACGTCGGAGGACGTGCCGCCGACATCGACGACGAGGCCGTCGCGGATACGCGACAGGAACGCCGCGCCGCGCATCGAGTTCGCCAGGCCCGAGCCGATCGTCAGGACCGGCGTCTGCGCGGCGGCCTCGACGCTCATCAGCGTCCCGTCGTTCTGCGTGAAGAACAGGCGCGCGTCGAGCCCGTGCGCGGCGACCGCGTCCATGACGCCCTGCGCCGCCGCCTGCGAGACCGCGACCAGCGCGGCGTTGAGCACCGCGGCGTTCTCGCGCTCGATGAGCCCGAGCGTTCCGACTTCGTGACCGAGCGAGATCACCACGTCCGGGCCAAGCTCCTCGCGCGCGACGTCGCGCGTGCGCAGCTCGTGCTCCGGGTCGGCGGGCGAGAACGCGCCGGTGATCGCGACGGCCTCCGCGGTTCCGGCCATCTCGCCGAAGAAGCGGCGGGCGGCCTCCAGGTCCAGCGGCGAGATCTCGCGGCCGTCGACCTCGTTGCCGCCCTTGATCACCGCGGCGCCCGCGAGGACCGCGTCGCGCAGCTCGGCCGGCCAGCCGATCAGCGGCCGGACGGCCATGCCGGTCGGCGCGGCCAGGCGCAGCACCGCGACCCTCTGCAGGCGGCGGCGCTCGAGGATCGCGTTCATCGCGTGGGTCGAGCCGACCATCACGTGGCTGATGCGCGCCGCCAGCTCGGCGTCGGCCGCGCGGTCGATCACGCGGTCCAGCGCGCCGCGCACGCCGGACGTGACGTCGGGCGTCGTCGGCACCTTGGCCTTCGCGCGCACGGTGTGCGCGGCGTCGAGCAGGACCGCGTCGGTGTGGGTGCCGCCGACGTCGATCCCGATCCGGAGGTCACGCGCGCTGGGCACTGGCGACCTCCTCGACCGGCACGTACTCGATGTCGTAGCCGAACGCCCGCGGGCCGGCGATGTCCAGGCCGCGCGGCGTGCGCCACAGCGGGTCGCACGGCAGCGCGATCACCGCGACGCGCTGGCCGAAGCGCAGCACCTCGGTCGGGACCGCCTCGCCGGACTGGTCGTCCACGAGCGAGATCAGGTCCGGGACGCAGCAGACCATCCGCCCGTCCTCGAACGCGGCGAGGTTCTCGTTCTGGATCTCGACGCGCAGCAGGCGGCCGCTGTCGTCGCCGGTCCCTTCGATCGTGACGCTGCCGCGGACGAAGCCGCCGGACGTCGTGCGCTCGACGTCCACGATCTTGCCCTCGATCAGGTCGAACGCGCCGAGGTGCTCGACCAGCGCGGCGACGCCGTCGGTCCCGCGCCCCCGTAGCGCGCGCCCGATCTCGATCGCCCGCGTGATCGAGCCCTCGACGATCGCGCCGCGAGCCTCGGCGACCGACATGATGTAGTCGATCTCGACCGCGCTGCCGCCCATCGAGACGGCGGCGGTGCGGGCGAGGCGCTCGGCCCACAGCTCGTCGACCGGCTCGAAGCTCGCGATGTTGCCGTGCGGGTCGCAGAGCAGCACGATCCCGGGCGGCAGGCCCGCGACGTTCATGGACACCATCTGGACCTCGGGGAACGCGCGGCCCATCGCGTCGCCGTCGATGATCGGCAGGTCGAGCAGGCCCGCGTAGGCGACCGGCTTGACGCCGTTGGAGCCGCCGATCTCGACCGGCATCAGCGCGGCGACGCGCTTGCGGAAGCGCTCCTCGACGTGGGCGCGCAGCAGCGCGGCCTCGGTCCCGGCGGGCAGCTTCTCCAGCGAGACGGTCGGCGCGCCGATCGTGCCGATCGGGAGGATCAGGCCCTCCGGGTCGAGGTCGTCGAGCGTGACGAGCCGGACCGGGCCGTGCTCTTCGAGCACCTGCTTGGCCATCAACTCGCCGGGGTAGGTCCCGCCGCCGCCCCCGGTGCCGAGGATGCCGCAGCCGACGCCGAGGTCGTCGATGTCCTCCAGGTGGACGTGGGTGCGCCGCGGCGTCACTTGTTGGTGTCCTCGAAGGCGTGCGGGTAGTCGGCGCGGGCGCGTGCCTCGCTGAGGTAGCCGTCGCGGACGTCGGCGTGGACCGCGGCCGCGTCGCGCTCGGCGGGCGCGCCGTAGCCGCCGCCCCCGCCGGTGTGCAGATGGACGACCGCGCCCGCGGGCAGCGGCACGCGCGTGGCCTTGTTGTAGGACGTGGTCGTCCCGTCGGGCAGCACGACCTCGAGCGCGTTGGGCCGCGCCTCGGTCCCGCCGGCCAGGCCCCACGGCGCGTTCTTGGTGCGCTCGACGGTCGTCGTCATGTAGGCGTCCTCGAGGAAGCGGAACGAGTAGTCGACGCCGAGGCCGCCGCGGTGGCGCCCGGCGCCCGCGGAGTCCGGCACCAGCTCGACGCGGTCCATCAACCACGGGTTCTTGGCCTCGGCGACCTCGATCGACGCGACGCGCGTCGAGGCCTCGGAGATGTGCATGGTCCCGGACTGGCCGTCGCCGTGGACGTGGCCGCCCTGGCCGACCGCGTGCGGGCCGCCGTCGGTCCACGGCTCCCTGCCGCCCGCGCGCGTGCCCCAGAAGACGAGCGCGCAGATGTCCCCACCGGAGCAGGCCGGGACGGCCTCGGGCATCGCGCCGAACAGCGCCTGGTAGATCGCCTCCATCGCCTGGTCGCCGGCCCAGCCGTAGAGGAAGCACGGCGCGGGCGGCAGCGGGTGGAAGAGCGTGTCCGGCTTGGTCAGGACCTCGATCGCGCGGAAGTGGCCCTCGTTGGGCGCCTCGCCGCCACCGGCGATCATCGCGATCGCGATGCGGGTCGCGGAGACCGTGGACGGCCGCGGGCAGTTGATCGGGCCGGGCCGGACCGGCGGCGCGTCGGTGTAGTCGACGGTGACGTCGGAGCCCGCGATGTTGATGGACAACTCGAACGGGACGGGGTCGTCGGAGATCCCGTCGGAGTCCATCTCGCCGCGCCCGATATAGCGGCCGTCGGGGAGCTTCTCGAACCAGCTGCGGACGACGGCCTCGCCCGCGGCGTACATGCGCTCGACGCAGTCGCGGAAGGTCTGGACGCCGTGGCGCTGGACGACGCGGTCGAGCGCGGCGGCTCCTGCTCTCACGCCCACGACGAGGGCGTTGATGTCGCCCGCGACCATCTTCGGGACGCGCGAGTTGGCGGTCGCCATCCGGTAGATGTCGGAGACCAGGCGGCCGCGGGAGAACAGCTTGACGCCCGGGAAGATCGTGCCCTCCTGGAAGACGTCGACCGTGTCGGTCGAGTACGGGTCCTTGCCCCCGATGTCCAACCAGTGGGCCTTGATCGCGCTGTAGCCGATCAGCTCACCGTCGGCACCGTCGTCGCCCTGCAGGAAGACCGGCATGACGACCGCGACGTCCTGCGGGTGCGAGCCCGTGCCGTAGGGCACGTTGTACAAGATGATGTCGCCGGGCTCGAGCGCGTCCTGGCCACCGACGGCCTCGACCGCCTCGGTCACGCAGAACGACATGGTGCCCATGAACGTCGGCAGCGTCGGGGCCTGGGAGAGCAGGCAGATGTCGCGGTCGTAGAGCGCGGCGGCGAAGTCGAGGACCTCGTAGATCACGGGGCTGAACGACGTCCGGATCAGCGCGCGCTTCATCTGCTCCGCGGCGGCGTTGAGCGCCTGGCGGACGATCTCGGTGGTGACGGGGTCGGCGCCGCGGGTCACGGCCTGCGTCTCGCTCATGCCTGGTCTCCGGCGGTGACGGTGATCACGAGCGCGCCCGTCGCGTGGACGGTCGCGACGTGGCCGGCGTCGAGGTAGGTGGTGGTCGTCGGCTCGGTCAGGATCGCGGGGCCGGCGAGCGTGTCGCCGGGCGCGAGCGCGGCGCGGGCCTTGATCGGGAACGTCGTGCGCTCGCCCTTCGTGAAGGACCAGGCGTCGATCGCGTTGTTGGTGGCGTCGCTCGGCGCGGTCGCGTCGCCGTCGCCCGCCGCCATCCGGGCGTTGGCGTCGTCGCGCAGCGGCGTCGTGGCGATCACGCGGTAGGTGACGATCTCCAGCTCCTCGTCGAGGACGGCGCCGAAGGCGCGGCGGTACTCCTCGGAGAAGCGGGTCCGGACCGCGTCGGCCTCGTCGTCGAGGACGATCGTCAGCGTGTGCTCCTGGCCGACGTAGCGCATGTCCACGTGCACCTCGATCTGGCGGCGCGGGTCCGGCGTGGCACGCGCGTCGAGCTCCTCGATCAGCTCGGCGATCAGCGGCTGGGCATCCTGTAGGCCTTGGTCGCTGAGGCGCGTGAGGCGGGTGCGGCTGCTGGTTTGCGCGAGGTCGACGCCGAGCAGACCCCAAGCGCTCAGGTTCCCTGCGTGGGGCGGGACGACGATCGTCGTGATGTCGAGCTCGTGGGCCATCACGGTCGCCAGGACGGGGCCGGCGCCGCCGAAGGCGACCATCGCGGCGTCGCGCGGGTCGCGGCCGGACTCGACGGTGATCGAGCGGATCGCGTCGGCCATGTGGGCGCAGGCGACGCGGATGACGCCGCGGGCGACCTCCTCGGCGTCGGCGAAGCCGAGCGGTGCGGCCAGCGGGGCGAGCGCGGCGCGGGCGAGGTCCGGGTCGAGGACGACGTCGCCGGCGATCGGGCCGGGCGGGAGCATGCCGAGCAGGACGGCGGCGTCGGTGACGGTCGGCTCGGTGCCGCCGTGGCCGTAGCAGGCGGGTCCGGGGCGGGCGCCCGCGGAGCGCGGCCCGACGCGGAGCAGGCCGCCGGCGTCGACCGAGGCGATCGACCCGCCGCCGGCGCCGATCGAGCGGACGTCGACCCACGGGGTCTGCAGCGGCAGGCCGATGATCGAGCCCTCGTAGAGGACCGGCGCGCGGCCGTCGGCGACGAGGCAGGTGTCGAAGCTCGTGCCGCCGACGTCAGCGGCGATCACGTCACCGAGTTGTAGGAGTCGCACCAGCTCGGTGACCGCGGCGACGCCCGCGACCGGTCCCGACATGATGGTCTCGAACGGCCGGTCGGTCGCCTCGGGGAAGGAGAGCGCGCCGCCGCCGGAGCGGGTGATGAACGCGCCGCCGCCGAAGCCGCGGTCGGTCAGGCCGCCGGCGAGGCGGTCCAGGTAGCCGCCCATGCGGCGCCGGACGAACGCGTCGATGACGGTCGTGCAGGTGCGCTCGTACTCGCGGTACTCGCCGGAGACGCGGTGGCTGAGGCTGATGTCGCCGTCGAAGCCGGCCTCGCGCAGGAGGCGCTCGGCCTCGCGCTCGTGCTCCGGGTTGGCGTAGGCGTTCATGAACGCGATCGCGACGGCGTCGACGCCTTCGGCGGTGAACGTCCTGGCCGCGGCAAGGACATGTTCTTCGCGCAAGGCCATGTGGATGCTCCCGTCGGCGCGGACGCGCTCGGCGACGGGCAGGCGCAGGTGGCGCGGGACGAGCGGCTCGGGGGCGCGCCAGAACAGGTCGTAGGGGTCGTCGCGGTCGCCGCGGCGCAGCTCGAGGACGTCGCGGAAGCCCTCGGTGACCAGGAGGCCGACGGTCGCGCCGCGGCGCTCGAGCAGCGCGTTGAGGCCGACGGTCGTGCCGTGCACGAAGGTCTGGGCGCCGGTGAGGGCGTCGGCGCTCAGCGACTGGGCGATCGCCTCCAGGACGCCCTCGTCCGGCCGGGCCGGCGAGGTCAGCTGCTTGCCGACGACGACGGCGCCCGTGGACGGCTCGTGGGCGATGAGGTCCGTGAAGGTGCCGCCGACGTCGACGCCGATGCGGATCCCGGTGGGGGCGGGGCCTGGCATGAGGCGGCATCAAACGCCATGCCGGGTGGCAGGGGCAATGGGTTCCTGGACCAGTGTTGGGAGACGTTTTGTGCTGTGAGCACGTAGCCTTTGTGCACACATGCCGACGGTCGACGAGCTGCTCCGCCACCCGCTGACGCGGGGATTGACGCTCGTGGCGGGGCCGTGGGACGCGCGAAGCGCGACGTCGGTGGTGATCGTGGACGCGATCGCGGACCTCGCGCGGGCCAGTGAAGGTGCCGTCGCCCTGCTGACGCCTTCGGCCTCTTCGGTGGCCTTGGGCTACCAGCTGGACGTGGCGCTGGCGACGGCGGGGACGCAGCGGTTGGCGGCGCTGGCCGTGTACGGGGCGGCGACGACGTCGGTCACGGCGATCCGGCTGGCGGACCGGACGCGGGTGGCGCTGCTGACGATCGACGCGTCGGTCGACCTGACCGAGCTGGCCTTCGGGCTGGCGCGGCAGATCCGGGCCGATCCGGGCGGGGTGCTGAACCGGTCTTTGGACGCCGTGCGCGCGATCGCGGCGGCGGAGGCCGACGGGACCGAGGCGGTCCTGGAGGCGGCGGCCGCGACGGTCGGCTCGACCTTCGTGTTGCGTCCCGCGCCGGGCGCGGCGGTGTCGGTGCCGGTGGTCTCCGACGGCCGGGCGGACGGCTTCGTCTGCGCCGAGCGCGACGACCACGCGGCGCTCATCGGCGCGCACCTGGTGGCCGGCGCGATCGGGCGGATCCGGACGGTGGCGATCAAGGCGGCGCGCCGGCCGGCGCAGGCGCGCGCCGACGCGTTGTCGTTGGTGTTGACCGCTCCGGACTCCCGCCTCGCCTCGGCGGTCGAGCGAGCGCGCGACGTCGGCATCCGCCTCGACGGGGACCTCGCCGTCGCCCACATCGATCTGGCGAGCGAGCCCGACCGCGACCTCGTGACCCGCCGCGCGATCGACGACGAGCTCGACGACCTCGTCCTCGCCGCCGCCTCGGACGCGTCCGGCTCCGCCCCGCGCGGCCCGTCCGCCTGGCATCGCGCCCGCGTCGACGACTCGCTGCTGCTGATCTGCGAGGACCCGTCCGCCGACGTCGCGGCGGCCGCTCGGCGGGTCCTGCTCGCGGCGCGCGACGCGTTCCCCCAGGCGACGTTCTTCTGCGGCGTCGGCGGGTTCCAGCACGCCGCGCCCGGGCTGCGCGAGAGCGCCTCGCAGGCCGCGACCGCCGCCGCTGCCGCGCGCGGCTGGGGCCGCCCGGGAGTTCCCGTACATGTCGATGACGTCGGCCTCCCGCCGCTGCTCGTCGACTGGCTCGGCTCCCGCTCGGCGCAGGAGTCGATGACCCGCCTGCTCTCCCCCTTCGCCGAGCTGGACGCAACGCGCGCCGAGACGACCGTCCGGACGTTGCAGGTCTACCTCGACGAGCGCGGCTCACTCTCCCGCGCCGGCGAGCGCCTGCACCTCCACAAGAACGCCGTCGCCTATCGGATGAAGCGCATCCGCGAGCAACTTGTAGGTGTCGACCTCGACGATCCCGATCGACGGCTGGAGCTGCAGCTCGCCTGCCGCGCATGGCTGCTGAGCCGCGCAGCCGCCTAGCCGTCGAGCAAGGCCTTCAGGTTGTCCATGTGCCAGGTGACGCCGGCCGAGCGGTCGGCGCCGTTCTCGTTGCCGTCGAGGTAGGCGTCCTGCTCGGTCAGGGTCAGGCGCGTGCCGTCGCCGTCCGGGACCAGTTCCACCGTCGAGGTCGACACCGAGATCAGGGTGTCGTCCATGAACATGTTGTAGGTCGAGACGATCCGCTCGTCCGGGACGACCTCGTGGAACGTCGCCTCGTAGCGGAACACCGGGCCGCCGTCACGGCTGCCGCTGGAGCGCTCGCTCCCGCCGACTCTGAGGTCCAGCAGGTACGGCCCTTCCTCCCAGCCCTCCGGCCCCTTGAACCACTGGGCCTTAAGCTCGGGCACCGCCCAGTAGCTGTACACCTTGCTCGGAGGTGCCGCGAGCTGCCGCTCGATCTGGAACGTGTTGTGGACCACCGAACGCTGCTGCGTCGTCATGTTGTCGTCCTTTCCTCGTCGTCGGCCAACACCGCATCGAGGCGATCCAACCGCGCCTCCCACAGCATCCGCCGCTGCCTTATCCACTGCTCAGCACCCGTCAGCGCATCCGGCGCAAGCGAGCACATCCGCACCCGCCCCACCTTCTCCGTCGCGACCAACCCAGCCCCCTCCAGCACCTGCACGTGCTGGACCACCGCGGGCAACGACATATCGAACGGCTCCGCCAACTCACTCACCGAAGCCGGCCCACCCACCAACCGCTCCACCATCACCCGCCGCGTCGGATCCGCCAACGCCTGAAAAACCCGCCCAACCGGATCCACAGCTTGCTGAAGCATCCACTTAACCATCCCGCCGCCCACGCCAAAAGTCAAGCCATCGCTTAACTATTGGCACTTCGACGCGCGACACCGCCGGACGCACCACGGCAAAGACCGCGACCGCTCCGCAGCAACGCCAGCGATTCGCGACCTTCTCAACCAACAACGGCGGCGATGCCATGGCGGCCAGTCGCGGCCAAGGACAGCGGCGTTGCCGCAGGCGAGAAGACGCGTGGACCGAGCCAGAAAGCGTGGAGTCGAGCCAGAGGCACGGCCAGTCGAACCAGAGGCGCGGAGAAGCGAGGCGAGACTCGGCGAGGCGCGGGTTAGGAGATGGCGCGCAGCAGGAGCCAGGCGCAGACTTCGCCGGAGGTGATGGCGAGGGTGTCGGTTGAGAGGATCTCGTCGGCGAAGGCGGCGGCGGTCGTTGGGCGGGGTGGGGCGCCGGTGGCGTCGCGGAGGAGGGTCTCGGCGATGGCGAGGCGGTCGGGAGCGAGGAAGCGGGAGAGGAAGTTCCCGGAGTCGTCGAGGATGTCGATGGCCGTGGCGCCCTCCTCCGGCTCCGGCACGACGATGTAGAGGCGGTCGGTGAACGCCAAGGACGGCCGGCGGCACGCGGCGCGCCGGGCCGGGAGCTGGGGCGTGCGCCGGCCGAGGCGGTCGCAGCGCGTGCGGGTCCGGGTGGTCATGGCAAGCAGTCTCCGCCCGGTAGATGAGGCGGGCCGAAAGGGTCGCTGAGCGCTTTCTGAGAACGCCCACGTGCCATGATCGCCCCGTGCCGGCAGACGCTGCGATCAGCACGCGCGGGTTGAGCAAGGACTTCGGCGAAGGACGAGGGCTGTTCGGCCTCGACCTGGACGTCGCGCGCGGCGAGGTCATGGGCTTCCTCGGGCCCAACGGCGCGGGCAAGTCCACCACCATGAAGCTGCTGCTGGACCAGCTGCGGCCGACGTCCGGCTCCGCCTCGGTGCTCGGCCTGGATGCCCACGCGGACTCGCTGGAGGTCCGGCGGCGGGTCGGGTTCCTGCCGGGCGACTTCGCGTTGTACCCCAAGTTGACAGGCGCTGAGGTGCTGGACTGGTTCGCGTCGCTGCGCGGCGGTGTCTCGGGCACCGTCCGGGCCGACCTGGTCGAGCGGTTCGAGGCCGGGCGCCAGCTCGACCGGCCGGTCCGCGAGCTCTCGACCGGCAACCGGCAGAAGCTCGGCCTGATCCAGGCGTTCATGCACGAGCCGGAGCTGCTGATCCTCGACGAGCCGATCGCCGGCCTCGATCCCCTGGTGCAGCAGCGCTTCCACGCGCTGCTCGGCGAGGTCGCGGCCGCCGGGCGGACCGTGTTCCTCTCCTCGCACACGCTGTCCGAAGTCGAGCGGGTCGCCCATCGCGTCGCGATCCTCCGCGAGGGCAGGTTGGTGGTGATCGACACGCTCGCCGCGCTGCGCGCCGTCGCGGTCCGGCGCCTGGAGGTCGAGTTCGCGCCCGGCGCCGCGCCGGCCGAGGAGGCGATCCGCGCGGTCGAAGGCGTCAAGGAGGCGACGCGCGAGGACCAGCACATGGTGATTGCCTTCGAGGGCTCCGCCGACCCGCTCGTCAAGTTCCTCGCCCACCACGAGGTCCGCGCGCTGCGCTCGCGCGACGACGACCTCGAGGACATCTTCCTGGGGTACTACCGCGGATGAGCCGCCCCGCGTTCCTGATGGCCTTGCGCCTCCGGACGGTCTCGATCGGCCTGACCGCCCTCGGCATGCTCGCCGTCATCGTGATGGTCGGCGCGCTGTTCCCGGCCGTCGGCGACTCGATCGGGACGCTCGATCTCCCGGAAGGCGTCGCCGATCTGCTCGGCGGCGCCGACTACGGCTCGATCGCCGGCTGGATGCGCTCCGAGATCGGCGCGGTCTACGGCCCGCTGGTGATCGGCGCGATCGCGATCGTCGGTGCCGTCGGCGCGACCGCCGGCGAGGAGGAGGACGGCATCCTCGCCCTCACGCTCGCCTACCCGGTCCGGCGCTCCGCGCTGATCCTCGGCAAGGCCGCGGCGGTCGCCGTCGAGGTGACGCTCGTAGGCCTCGCCACGTTCTTGGGGTTGTTGATCGGCGTCGCCGTCGCGGGCGGCGGCGTGGCCGTCGGGAACCTCGCCGCGCTGAGCCTCCACCTCGTCTTCTTCGGCTGGGCGACCGGCGCGGTCGGTCTCGCGGTCGCGGGCGCGACCGGGCGCAAGGCCGCGGCGACCGGCGCGGCCGCCGCCTACGCGGTCGCGGGCTTCCTGATCAACGGCTTCGCGCCGCTGGTCGACGCCATCGCCTGGTTGAAGTACCTCTCGTTGTTCTACTACTACACCGAAGCCGATCCGATCGGCCACGGGGTCGACGTCGCCGACCTGGCCGTCCTCGGCGGCGTCGCGCTCGCGCTGACCGCGTTCGCCGCCTGGTCGATCGGCCGCCGTGACCTGCGCTGAGCGCGCGCCGCGCGCGCCCCGTTCACCACGCCAGCGGCGCGCCGTCGCGGAAGAACCCGCCGCTCGGCCCGTCGTCGCCGAGCAGGCACGCCCACACCACCGACGCCGCGCCCTCCGGGACCGGACGCCCGCCGCCGCCCATCTGGGTCGCCGTCCACCCCGGGCAGACCGCGTTGACCAGCACGCCGTCGCCCGCCAGCTCGGCGGCGAGCATCCGCGTCAGCCCGTTCAACGACAACTTGCTCAACGAGTAGCCCGGCGTCCCGCCGTCCATGCCGGTGGTGATCTGCCCGGACGCCGAGGACACGTTGACGATCCGCCCGTGCCCGGACGCGCGCAGCTGCGGCGCGAACGCCTCGCACAGCGCCCACGCGCCGAACAGGTTGGTGTCCAACGCCCGCCGGACCCGCGTGAGGTCCGCGGTCAGCGCCCGCGCGTCGGTGTCGTAGTCGATCGCCGCGTTGTTGACCAACACGTCCAGCGCGCCGACCGCGCGAGCAGCCGCCGCCACCGACACCTCGGACGCCACGTCCAGCTCCAGCGCGCGCACGTCGCCGTCGATCCCGCCGGCCACCGCGGCCGCGCGGTCGGCGCTCCGCGCGCTCAACCACACCACCATCCCCTCCGCCGCCAGCTGCCGCGCGATCTCCACGCCCAACCCGCGCGCGCCGCCCGTCACCAGCGCGATCCGCCCGCCCATTCCGGTGGTTGCCATGCCGCCCAGCATCGCGCATAGTCCTCAGCCGTGTTCACCATCGACGAAGGCACCGACTTCGGGGCTCGCGCCGCGGCCCACCTGCGAGACGACATCGTCGTCTGGCTCACGTCCGTCTCCCCCGCCGGCGCGCCGCTGCCGACGCCGGTCTGGTTCATCTGGGACGGCGGCACGCACGTGACCGTCCACTCGCTCGCCACCGCCAGGCGCAACGACCACGTCCGCGCCAACCCGCGCCTCACGCTCAACTTCCCCGGGACGCCCGACGGCGGCGACATCGTCGTCTTCTCCGGCCGCGCGACGGTCACCGACGACACCTCGCTCACCGACGCCTACATCAAGAAGTACGAGCAGGCGATCCCCGGGATCGGCGAGACGCCCGAGTCGTTCGCCGCCAGGTACTCGACCGGCTTCGACATCGAGCTGACCGCCCTGCGCGGGCACTGAGCGCGCGGCCATGAAGCTCACCCACATCGGCGGACCCACGCTCCTCATCGAGGTCGACGGCTGGCGCCTGCTCACCGACCCGACCTTCGACGACCCCGGCAAGACCTACAAGTTCGGCTGGGGCACGTCCTCCGTCAAGCTCACCGCCCCGTCGATCAGCGCGCAGGACGTCCTGCCGATCGACGCCGTCCTGCTCTCCCACGAGCACCACGACGACAACCTCGACGCCGCCGGCCGCGCGCTCCTCCAGCACGTCCCGACCGTCGTCACCACCGTCCCGGGCGCGAAGAACCTGACGCAAGCCGGACACCCCGACGCCCGCGCGCTGCAGGCCGGCGACACCACCACGCTCACCGCGCCCGGCAAGCCCGACATCACGATCACCGCCACACCCTGCCGCCACGGCCCGCCGCTGAGCCACCCCATCGTCGGCGAGGTCGTCGGCTTCGCGCTCGCCTGGCCCGGCCAGGCCCACGGCGTCCTCTGGATCTCCGGCGACACCGTGCTCTACCCCGCGCTGCGCGACGCGGTCCGCGGCCTGCGCGTCGACCTCGCGGTGATCCACCTCGGCGGCGTCCAGTTCCCGGTCACCGGCCCGGCGCGCTACACGATGACCGCTCACCAAGCGGTCGCGCTGGCCCAGCAGCTCCAGCCGCGCACGATCGTCCCGATCCACTACGAGGGCTGGAAGCACTTCCGCGAGGGCCGCGCCGCGATCGAGGCCGAGCTGGCGACCGCGCCGCAGGACATCCGGGACCGCGTCCGCTGGCTCGACATCGGCGCGCCGACCGAGATCGCGGATCCCGATCGAGCAGGCGCGTAGACGACGCACCAGATGTGGGACGCTTGACCGCATGCCCTGGATGCCCGAGCTGTTCTCCGAGTCGGTGCTCGAGGAGTGGCGGGAGCGGCATGCGCGCAGGAAGATCGTCGACGTCCCGTACTACGACGGGCTGCTGGCCGGGGAGCCCGACGCGCTGATCGGCGCGTTCGCGGGCGAGCCGACCGTGTTCCACCCGGTGCGCGGGCGGCTCGAGGGCGAGTGGCAGCTGCGCGCCTACGCCGCCGAGGTCCGCGGCTGGTTCCGGGCGCGCGGCGCGGAGGCCCAGGAGCTGCAGCACGTCGTCGGGCCGCAGCGCGGGTTCGAGGAGGTCCTGGTCACCGGGCCCACCGGAGCGCTGCCGCTGGCCCTGGTCGCCGACCACGCCGACGGCTCGCACCTGGACGAGATCCGGATCTACTTCAGCGTCGAGCACTTCATCGGCCACCGCGTGACGCGCCAGCCGCTGCTGCAGGCCGCCCCGCACGTCGAGCTGCCGCCGGTGATCGCCGAGTACCTGCGCGCGCTGGCCGACGCGGACCTGGAGGCCGCGAGCGCCGCGTACACGAAGGCCGGGACGATCCGGAGCGCCGACGGCACGGTGGCGCCGGACCTGCACGAGTTCCACGCCGCCATCTGCCGCGCGGGCGGCCTGGTCCTGGACGCCTGCCGGCTCACCGGCGACGAGCGCAGCGTCGCGTTGGAGTACAACGTGCTCCGCCTCGGCGACAGCGGCGCGCCGCCGCAGGCCGGCGTCGTCGTCTTCGACCTGGAGTCCGGCGGCGCCCGCATCAAGGCCGCGCGGATCTACGACGACGTCGAGCGCCCGCGCTTGTCCCAGCCGTGAAAGCTCCTGAGGTCGCCGGACTCCCACGCCTCGCGCAGCCCCGGCGTCGCGAGGTCCCAGTCCGGCCGCGCCTCGGCTGACGCGTCGCGCAGGTCGCGCCAGAGGTCGGCGGTCGACGGGCGGCCCCAGAACCAGTAGCCGTTGTAGATGGTGTGGATGATCAGGCCCGGCTTGAGCACGATCGTGTGCGGGATCATCGGGTCGTTGTCGGGATCCGTGTACTCCTGGATGTCGAGGTCCTTCTGCACGACGCGCTCGGGATCCGACAGGAACGGCCACTGCGCGCCGACCGAGGCGCGGAACTCCTGCGACGTGTGGTGCGGGTCGGTCGAGATCGTCGCAACCCTCGTGTAGGCCACGTTGATGTGCGGGAAGAACGCCGCCAGGTCGAGGTGCTGCTGGTGCTCCTTCGGGCAGTAGTGCCCACGCGCGAGCGTCAGGATCATCGGGTCATCGCCCTGGATCTCGCTGAGCCTGCGCGGCGTGCTCTCGTGATCCGGGAGCTCGTAGTCGGGGAAGGTGGCGCCGGGAAGGATGTCGGGTCGCATGGCCCGCGAGGCTCCCACGCGCACGGGGCCCCTGCAACCAACCCCCGGGCACGTGCCCGGGGTCCCCACTGGTGCGACCGGGGGCGTGCCGCGGGAGGGTTCTCCCATGACGAACAACGCACACATCGACGCCGACCACGACACAGGCGACGGGCTCGCCTTCAGCCGCAGCAGGTACCGGCCGATGGCCGCGGTCCTGATCCTCTTCGCGCTGCTCGGCGCCGTCGGATGCGTGGCTGCCGATGTCCTCTGAGGCCACCACCGCCCGCGCGGGTGCGGGCACCGCCGCGGGCACCCTGCTCGGCCAGGTGCTGTTCCTGGTCGCCGTCGCGATCGGGTTCCTGGCGCTGGGTGCTTACGCCGGCCGGGACCTCTCCGACGGCGCCGCCGTCGCCTTCACGTTCGGTGGCTTCTTCATGCTGCTCGCCCAGTCGTTCGGCGGGAAAGCGTTCCGGACCGGGCCGTTCGCGCTCGGGTGGCTGTTCGCCGTCGGGCTCGTGATCGGGCTCGGGCTCGGGCCGGTCCTGACCGCCTACGCCCAGACCGATCCCGCCGCGATCACGCAGGCGGCGGTGACGACCGCGGTGCTGGTGGCGACGCTCGGCGCCGGCGGCTACGCCACCGACCGCGACCTCAGCGGCTGGCTGCGCCCGCTCTCCTACGCGGTCTTCGCGCTGCTGCTCGTGTCGCTGCTCGTCGTCCTGCTCGGGACCGCCGGCAGCCCGCTGATCAGCCTCGGCATCGCGGTGATCTCCGGCGCGCTGATCGTCGTGGACTTCAACCTGCTGCGCCGCGGCGCGACCGAGGACGACGTCGTCCTCATCGCCACCGGGATCTTCGTCTCGATCGTGAACCTGTTCCTGTCGCTGCTGGACCTGTTCACGAATGACTGAGCGCGCCGCCCAGCTCCTTGCGCGAGGTGACCCCGAGCTTGCCGAACACCTTGCGCAGGTGCCACTCGACGGTCCGCGGGCTCAGGAACAGCTGGGCCCCGATCTCCGGGTTCGTCTGCCCGGACGCGGCGAGCCGCGCGATCTCCGCCTCCTGGGGCGTGAGGTCGTCGAGCGTCTCGGGCGAGCGCTTGCGGACCGTCTCCCCCGTCGCGTTCAGCTCCCGCCGCGCGCGCTCCGCGAAGCCCTCGGCGCCGGCCTCCTCGAACAGCTCCAGCGCCGCGCGCAGTCCGGTCCGCGCGTCGGCGCGGCGCCGCTCGCGCCGCAGCCACTCGCCGTGCAGCAGCTGCGAGCGCGCCGCCGCGCTGCGGATCCGGGACCGGCCGAGCCGCTCGATCGACTCCAGGTACAACGCGTCGGCCGCGTCGCCCTCGGCCAGCAGCGCCTCGCAGCGCGCGGCCAGGCCGAGCGCCCAGTCGGTCTGCGCGGCATCGGCGAGCGCCCGCATCCGCGCCGCCGCGGCGGCGGCCAGCGCCGGCCCGTCGGCGCTCTCGCTCCGGACCGCCGCCTCGACCAGCTCCGGCAGGACCCACGCGGCCAACCCAAGGTCATTGGGATGGTCCGGGACCCGCGCCGCCGCGGCGAGCGCGTCGTCGTAGCGACCGAGCCCGTTGAACAGCTGCGCGCTCATCCAGTCGGTCGTGATCAGCCACAGGCCCTCGCCGCGCCGCTCGACCTCCGGCCGGCGCACCGCGATCGTCCGCGCCGCAGCGTCGTCGGCGCCGCGCCACGCGGCGGCCCACGTGGACTGGCCGAGCATCGGCGCCACGCCGATCGCCTCGACGATCACCTCCAGCTCAGCCGCGAGGGAGTCGGCCGTGCGCGTGTCGCCGCGCAGCCACTCGTAGGCGAGCCGCTCGGTCATCGCGCCCGGCATCAGCGCCAGCGCGCCGAGCCCGCGCGTCAGCTCGACCTGGCGGCGCGACAGCGCGTCCCACGACGCGTCGTCGGCCAGCGCCCGCGCCGCCGCGCAGGCCAGCCAGATCCAGCGCAGCGCGCCCTCGTCGTCGGCGGGCAGCACGCGCAGCTCGGCCAGCGCCGGGACCAGCAGCGGCACCGCGGGCGCGTAGCCCTCGGCGACCAGGACCGCCAGCCCGCGCAGCAGCCGCGCCTCCGGGCCGGCCTCGGGATCGGCGGGCGCGCCGTCGGAGTTGTCCTCCAACAACGCCGCGGCGACCTCCGCCGGGCCGACGCCGTGCGCCTGCGCGCCCGCGCTGATCGCCGCGATGAACGCGTCCCGGAACGTGTCGCGCGACAGCGCCGCGTCGTGCGGGCGCAGCGCGAGCGCCGCGTCGAGGAGCAGCGCCGGCGCCTCGCCGCCGCGCGTCATCGTCGACGTCACCCGCGCGCGGACGAGCGCCGCGCGTGCCGCGGCGAGGTCGTCGAGCGGCCCGACCTCCGCCAGCGCGACGAGCCGCAGCGCCGCCTCCGCGGACCCCGCGACCGCCTTGGCCTGCGCGGCCGCCAGCGCTCGCGCCGCGCGCCGCGCCGGATCCGGCGTCAGCTCGGCGGCGCGCTGCAGGAACGCCGCGCCCGCGGCGACACCGCCGCGCGCCTGGGCGCGCTCGGCGGACGCCTCCAGCTCAAGTGCTACATCTTCATCCAGCCCCGCGACCGCCTGCCCGCGGTGCCACGCGCGCCGCGCCGGATCGGTCTCCGCGTCGGTCGCCGCGGCCAGCGCGCGGTGGACCTCCTGGCGGTCGGCGGGCGCCGCCGACTGGTACACGATGTGGCGCACCAGCGGATGGCTGAAGCGCACCGAGCTGCCGACGTCGGCCAGCCCGGCCTCCGCGGCCGGCGAGGCGGCGGCGATCCCGACGCCCAGCGCCTCGGCCGCGCGCAGCACGACGACCGGGTCGCCGAGCGGCTCGGCCGCGGCGATCAGCAACAGCCTGCGCGTCGCGTCCGGCAGCGCCGCGATCCGCCGCGCGTAGCTCTCCTCGACGCGCCCGAACAACGGGTCGGCGGCGGCGTTGGGCAGCCCGAAGCCGCCGGCCAGCTCGTCGGAGGTCAGGCCGCGCGGGAGCTCCAGCAGCGCCAGCGGGTTGCCGCGCGTCTCGGCGACGAGCCGGTCGAGCACGCGCCCGTCCATCTGCCCCGGGATCGCGGCGGCCAGCAGCGTGCGGGCGTCCGCGTCGCCCAGGCCGCGCAGGACCAGCTCCGGCAGCGCGGTCAGCTCGCGGTCCTCGCTGGGCTCGCGCACGCCGAACACCAGCGCGACGCGCTCGGCCATCACCCGCCGCGCGGCGAAGGCCAGCGCTTGGGCCGACGACGGGTCGAGCCACTGCGCATCATCAACGATGCAGAGCAATGGGCGTTCCTCCGCTACATCGCTGAGCAGCGTCAGGATCGCCAGGCCGACGACGAAGCGGTCCGGCGCGTCGCCGGCGCCGAGGCCGAAGACCGTCCGCAGCGCCGCGCTCTGCGGCCCGGGCAGCCGGTCGAGCCGGTCCAGGAACGGCGCGCAGAGCTGGTGCAGGCCGGCGTAGGGCAGCTCGGCCTCCGAGTACACCGACGTGGCGCGCGCGACCCGGATCCCGGTCGCGCGCGCCGCGAGGTCGTCCAGCAGGGCGGTCTTGCCGACCCCCATCTCGCCGCGGACGACGAGGACGGGGCTGGCCCCGCCGCGGAGGTCGGTGAGGAGGGAGTCGAGCTGCGCGCGCTCGCGGTCGCGGCCGCGCAGCTCAGGGGTGGGGACTTCGGTGCTGGACGCCATGAGCGGCGCCCAGGATAGTCACGCGGCCTGCGCCGCCGAGCGGCGCGAGCGCCACGCCAGGACCGCCGCCTGGAGCACGAACCAGACGCCGCCGCCGGCCGCGTAGACCGACAGGATGTCGAGCTTCGGGTCGTCGCCGAGCGCCTGCCCGATGTAGACGAGCCCGACCAGCGCCGACAGCCCGCCGGAGATCAGGAACGGGAGCTGCAGGCCGAGCTCGCGCCGGCGCTGCACGGCGACGACGATCTGCGCGACGCCGGTGACCGAGGCCCAGGCGCCGAACACGGCGAGGACGTCGGCGAACGTGCCGGTGGCGGCGATCGCGAGCGCCACGGCGGCCGCGGAGCTCACGACCACCTCGAAGCGCAGCAGGCCGCGCGCCGGCGATCCGGCGGGTTGGGTCCGGGCGTCGAGCAGCGACGCGACGACGTCGATCCCGGGGTAGAGCACCAACAACACCCCCGCGCCGAGGGTGAGCGAGTCGGAGGCGGCGCTGAACGCGGCGGCCCAGGCAAGAGCGACGAGGCCGCGGATGAGGAAGAGCTGCATGGTGATCGGGTCCTTTGATCGAGTGAATGGCGACGAGGAGAACGCTCGCGCCTGGCCCGATCCGTCGCACCCGTGCCGCGCCCTGGTGCTGCGCCCCGGGACACCCCGGACCAGGGACCCCCTGGCCCGGACCAGGGACCGACCCCGGTGCGACGCGCGCGAGGGTGCGACAGCGTGGATGGCATGAACCCAACGATCGTCCTCGTCCACGGCGCGTTCGCCGAGTCGTCCTCCTGGAACGGCGTCATCGACGCGCTCCTGCGCGCCGGCAGGCCCGCCGTCGCCTACGCCAACCCGCTGCGCGGCGTCGCCGCCGACGCGGCCGGCCTCAGCGACCTGCTGCGCACGATCGACGGCCCGGTCGTCCTCGTCGGCCACTCCTACGGCGGCTCGGTCATCACCGCCGCCGACCCGGCGGCCGCCGACCTCAAGGCCCTGGTCTACGTCGCCGCGTTCGCGCCGGAGGCCGGCGAGTCCGCGCTGGAGCTGTCCTCGCGCTGGCCGGGCTCGACGCTCGGCGCCGCGCTCTCGCCGATCGCGCGCGCCGACGGTGCGACCGACCTGTCGATCCAGCGCGACCGTTTCCACGCGCAGTTCGCCGCCGACGTGTCGACGGTCGAGGCCCAGCTGATGGCCGCGACCCAGCGCCCGGTCGCCCAGGCCGCGCTGGAGGAGGGCGCGCCGGCCGACCCCTTGTGGAAGTCGGTCCCGGCGCACTTCATCCACGGCGACCTCGACCTCAACATCCCGCCGGCCGGCCTGCGGGCGATGGCCGAGCGCGCGGGCGCCGAGCCGGTCGAGCTGACCGGCGCCTCTCACGCGCTCGGCGTGTCCCGGCCCTCGGAGGTCGCCGAGGTGATCCTGAAGGCGGCGGCCTAGACGCCCACCGCTTGAGCGGAAGCCGCCCCGTCGGCGAGGAGCCCGCGCTCGGCCAGCAACGGCCGGACGCCCTCGCCGACGTGGTAGGCCTCCTCCAGGTGCGGATAGCCGCTGAAGATGTACTCCTCGAGCCCGAGCGCGTGGTACTCCGCGATCCGGTCGGCGACCTCCTCGTAGGAGCCGACCAGCGCGGTCCCCGCCCCGCCGCGCACGAGGCCGACGCCCGCCCACAGGTTCGGCGCGATCTCGAGGTCGTCGACGCGCCCGCCGTGCAGCGCGCTCATCCGCCGCTGACCCTCGGACTGCGACGCCGCCTGGACCTTCTGCGCGTGCGCGATCGCCGCCGGGTCGAGGTCGGCGAGCAGCCGGTCGGCCGCCAGCCACGCCTCGTCGCTGGTCTCGCGCGCGATCACGTGCAGCCGGATCCCGAAGCGCAGCGGCCCGGACGCCAGGCGCTGGCCGGACTCCACCGCCGCGGCCTCGCGCTCCCGGACCGCGTCGAGCTTGGCCGCCACCGCCTCCGGCGGCTCACCCCACGTCAGGTAGACGTCGGCGTGGCGCGCGGCGACGTCGAGCGCCGGGGACGACGAGCCGCCGAGGTAGATCCCCGGGAACGCCGGCGGGTCAGCGACCTCCGCGCCCTCGGCCCGGACGAAGCGCCCGTCGTAGTTGTAGGGCGACTGCGTCCACGCGCCCCGGACCACGTCCAGGAACTCGGCCGCGCGCGCGTAGCGGTCGTCCTTCGGGACGAAGTCGCCGAAGCGCTTCTGCTCGACCTCGTCGCCGCCGACGACCACGTTCAGCAACAAGCGCCCGTGCGACACGCGCTGGAACGTCGCCGCCATCTGCGCGGCGAGCGTCGGCGACAGCAGCCCGGGCCGGAAGGCGACCAGGAACTTCAACTTCTGCGTGACCTGCGTCAGCGCGGCGGTCGCGATCCACGCGTCCTCGCACCACGTGCCGGTCGGCGTCAGCGCGCCCTCGAAGCCCAGCTGCTCGGCGGAGCGCGCGATCTGCCCCAGGTACTCGGGGCTCGGCGGCCGCTCGCCCGCCGCCGCGTCCGCGCGCCGGTGGTGGGCGCCGACCGCGTTGCCGGCGCCCAGGATCGTCCGGGAGTCCCCGGTGGTGGGCAGGAACCAATGCAAGGTGATGGACATGCTCGCTTCTCCTCAGGCTGCGGGCACGAGCCCGGTCGTGACGATCGACGAGAAGTCGACCTTCTTCGGGATGACCTGGTGCTTGGTCAGCGTGTCGGCCAGCGACTGCTCGAACTGCGTCGCCTCCGGCGTGACGGCCGTGAACGACGCCAGGCGCTTGGGCACGGCGGCGCGGGTGGTCGCCTGCGGCAGGCCGGACTCCTTGGCCCACGCGTCGGCCCACTCGTTCTGATGCGTCCTGGCCCAGGCGAAGGCACGCTGCAGGCGCGAGATGTAGTCCTTGAGGGCCGCGGCCTTGTTGGGGTCCTCGACCGCCTTGGTCGAGGCGATCTCGAACGACCAGCCGTCCTCGTCGGGCTGCCCGCCCGCGATCCCACGCGCGCCCGCCTCCTCGGCCTGCGTCACGTACGGCTCCCAGACCGCCCAGGCGTCGACCTTGCCGGACGAGAACGCGGCCAGCCCGTCGGCCGGGGCCAGGAACGACAACCTGACGTCGGATTGCTTGAGGCCGAGGCGATCGAGCAGCCGCAGCGTGAAGCCGTGCGCGGAGCTGCCCTTCGGGACCGCGATCGTCTTGCCCTTCAACTGCTTGGGATCGGTGATGTCGGAGCCCTTGGGGACGAGCAGGGTGTCGTCCTTGCGGTTGTCGAAGCGCTCGGTCGCGATCACGCGGAAGTCCGAGCCGCCGGCCGCGCCGAAGATCGGCGGCGTGTCGCCGACGCCCGCGACGTCGATCTTGTCCGCGCCCGCGGCCTCCACCAGCGGCGGCCCGAAGGCGAAGATCGACCAGTCGATCTTGTAGGGAACGCCCTTCAGCGCGCCGGACGCGGCGAGGATCGAGCGGATGCCGTCCTTCTGGACGCCGACGCGCAGCGTGACCTTCGACGCGTCGCCGCCGGTCGTGGTGACCTTCCTCGGGCCCTCCGCACCGGACGCGTTGTCGCTGACCGACGAGGCACAGCCGGACGCTCCCGCGGCGCAGGCGGCCGCGACCAGCGCGGCGGTCGGCAGGGCGATGGATCGTCTTCTCATGCGGCCAGCTCCTCCAGCAGCGCGCCTCTCACGCGCTGCAGCTCGGGGTCGTCACGGCGCCGCGGGCGGTCGCCTAGGTCTTTTTGTAGGTGTTGCTCAGAGGCGATCCTGCCGCCGTCGAGGACGAGGATCCGGTCGGCGAGCAGCAGCGCCTCCTCCACGTCGTGGGTGACGAGCAGGACCGCCGGCCGGTGGCGCTCGTGCAGGTCGGCGACGAGCTGCTGGGCCGACGCACGGGTCAGCGCGTCGAGCGAGCTGAACGGCTCGTCGAGCAGCAGCAGGTCCGGCTCGCGCACCAGCGCGCGGGCCAGCGCGACGCGCTGGCGCTGGCCGCCGGAGAGCTGGCGCGGCCACGCGTGCTCGCGGCCGGCGAGACCGACCTCGGCCAGCGCGGTGCGCGCCCGCCCCTCCGGGTCCGGGCCGCGGACGCCGAGCGCGACGTTGGTGAGCACGTCGCGCCACGGCAGCAGCCGCGGGTCCTGGAAGACGACCGCGACGCGCTCGGCCGTGTCGACCGCGCCGGTCACACCGTGGTCGAGCCCGGCCAACGCCTTCAACAACGTCGTCTTGCCGGAGCCGGAGCGGCCGAGCAGCGCGACGATCTCGCCGGGTGCGAGCTCGACGTCGACGCCGTCGAGCACGACCGCGCCGTCGAAGCTGCGCCCGGCGTCGTGGAGCGCGGCGACCGTCATCACGCGTCCCGCCAGCGCAGCGCGCGCCGCTCGAGGATCCGGACGAGCCAGTCGGTCAGCAGGCCGAGCACCGCGTAGGTGAGCAGCCCGACGACCACGACGTCGGTCTGCAGGAAATCCCGCGCGTTGTTGATGAGGTAGCCGAGGCCCGAGCCGGCGTTGACCTGCTCGGCGACGACCAGCGCCAGCCACGCGACGCCCAGCGACTGGCGGAAGCCGACGAGCGCGCCGGGCAGCGCGCCCGGGATGATGATGTGCTTGAACCGCTCGCGCCGCGTGAGGCGCAGCGTGTCGGCGACCTCGAACAGCTCCGGGTCGATCCCGCGCAGCGCGGCGACCAGGTTGAGGTACAACGGGATCACGACGCCGAGCGCGACGAGCAGCACCTTCGGCGTCTCGCCGATCCCGAACCAGAGGATGAACAGCGGGATCAGGCCGAACAGCGGCAGCGTGCGCAGCATCTGCAGCGGCGGGTCGACGATCGCGTCGCCGGTCTTCGACAGCCCGGCGATCGCGCCGAGGACGACCGCGAACGCGGTCCCGACGGCGAGGCCGAGCGCCGCCCGGCGCAACGACACCAACAACGCGTCCGGGAGCTGGCCGTTCTGGACCAGGTCCCACGCGGCGGTGAGGATCGTGGTGGGCGCCGCCAGGTCCTTCGGCGAGAGCAGGCCGGTCGACGACGCCAGCTGCCAGAGCAGCAGGATCGCCAGTGGGCTGATCCAACGGACCAACCACGACAGGTTGATCGCGCGCGGCGCCCTGCGACGCGCCGCGCGAACGGTGGTGGATGCGGAGAAAGGAGGTGCGCTCATGGGCTCGCACCTCATATGCCCTATTTCCTACCGAATTTATGCGGATACGTCTGCCCGCGGACTGGCGGCGGGCGGCGCGACCCCGTCGACCAGCGGCTGGCCGCACTGCCAGCAGAACGTCGCGCCGCGCGAGCGGACCGCGCCGCAGGATCGGCAGGCGCCGGTGACGCCGTCCTGCGCGGCGGCCAGCAGGCGCTCGACCTCGCCCAGCTCGGCGTCCACGCGCTGCAGCTCGGCGGCGCGGCGGGAGAGGACGTCGAGGCGGTAGTGGTCGCGCGTGGCCATCTCGAAGGTCAGGCCGCCGAGGTCGAAGGTCAGCGCGGCGACCTGGCGCGCGAGCTCGTGGCGGCGGCGGCGCAGCTCGTCGAGCGACGTCGGGCCGGGCAGCGGCGTCTCGTTGTTGGTGGTCATGCTCATCCGATCGTCTCGAAGGCCGAACCGCCACCGGCGGCCTTGTCGTCCTTGGGCGGCAGCCTGCCGGTCCCGGTCGAGATCGGCTTGCCCTTCCTGACCGCGTCATCGACGGCCTTCTTGGAGGTGAGCGACCTGACCGACACGGCGCCCTTGGGCGCCTTGGCCGTCTTCGCGTCGCTGCTGTCGCTCCTCCTCGCGGTCCTCGCCGCGCCGGCGCCGGCGCCCGGCGTGCTCGTCGCCGGAGCGGTCGCGGCGGGCGCGGCCGACGTCGCGGCGCCGCCCTCCACGCGGATCACCTGCGGCGCGGGCGCCGCGACGGCCGGCGCGTCGTTGGACCTGCGGTCGGTCACCCAGTGGCCGACGAGCAGCCCGCACAGCAGCGTCAGCACCAGCAGCGACGCGAGCGCGAGCAGGCCGGTGTGGGCCTGGAGCCTCCCGCCCGCCGGAGCAACCCCATGGGGTTGCACGACGACCGGCGGCGCGCTGCGCGCGCGGACGTCCTCGTCGAGCACGTCGAGGAACTCCAGGCGCGCCTCCGGATGGCGCGTGCCGCAGTTCAGGCAGTAGCGCTGGTTACCCGCGAGCGGTGCTCCGCAGCTCGGGCAGGTGGTCACGACGTTCTCCTTGATGATGCTCATGAGGCAGGGGGTGCGACGGTCAGGGCGACCCGCGCGCCGCGCGGGTCGCCGACGAAGTAGATGCGGAACGCGGCGCGCTTCCTGGCGCCCTTGGGCAGCAGCTTGGTGACGAACGCGCGGCCCGCGGCGACGACGCGTGAGCCCTTGAGCGCGACCGCGAAGACCGGGACCTGCTTGAGCAGCTTGTTGGTGGGGTTGGTCACCGTGCCGGTCAGGAAGCGGCCGGTCGCGTCGCCGTCGAAGTGCGGGTCCTCGATCGCGAGCGCCGGGATCGTGGTCGCCGCGGGCGCGGCGCCGACCTCGGCGACGACCCTGCGCGGCGCGCTCGCCGCGGTCACCTGGTCGTTGACCCACCAGGCCGTCCCGTGCGCGCGCACCGACGCGAGCCGCTGCAGTGCGGGCTGCAGGCCGACCGTGTCGTTCTTGTACAGGCTGGTCCCGCCGCTGCCGCGGACGTCGATCAGGACCGGGACGTCGCGCTGGGCCTTCGCGCCCGCGTTGCGGATCTCGACCGCCGCGGCGATCGCGCCGCCGTCGCCGCGGATCACCGCGGTCCGCGCGACCCGCAGGTCGCGCGAGCGATCCACACGCAACGTCTTGTTGTCCGTGAACGCCTGCCTGCCCTCCCTGGCGATCCGGGCGCTCTTCTCCTCCGTCGACTCGCACGCCGACAGGGCGGCGGCGACGGTCGTGAGCAACAGCATCATGATGACCGCCCGGATCACCCGAAGGCCCCGGCGACGTAGTCGCGCGTGCGCTCGGCGCGCGGCGCGGCGAAGACCTGCTCGGCCGCACCGTACTCCACCAGGTCGCCCAGGTACATGAACGCGACCTTGTCCCCGACGCGGTGCGCCTGGGCGAGGTTGTGGGTGACGATCACGACCGCGAGGTCGCGGCGCAGCTCGCCGATCAGCTCCTCGATGACCGCGGTCGAGCGCGGGTCCAGCGCGCTGCACGGCTCGTCCATCAGCAGCACCTCCGGCCGCGTGGCGATCGCGCGCGCGATGCAGAGCCGCTGCTGCTGGCCGCCGGACAGGCGCAGCGCCGGGCGGTCGAGGCCGTCGGCGACCTCGTCGTAGAGCCCCGCGCGGCGCAGCGCGTCGACGACCTGCGGCATCAGCTCCCTGCGGCCCGGGCGCTTCTTGTTCTGCACGCGGATCGCGTAGGCCACGTTGTCGAAGATCGACATCGGGAACGGGTTGGGCTGCTGGAAGACCATCGCGACGCGGCGGCGCAGCGCGGTCACCTCGAGCTGCTCGACGTCGGTGCCGTCGAGCAGGACGCGGCCGCCGCGCGTCGCGCCCGCGGTCGTCTCGGTCAGCCGGTTGAGCGTGCGCAGCAGCGTCGTCTTGCCGCAGCCCGACGGGCCGATCAGCGCCAGCGCCTCGCCCGCGTGGATCGGCAAGGACACGTCGTTGACCGCGGCCTTGGCGCCGTAGAACACCGACAGCTGCTCGACGCGCATGCGCTCCGGCCCGCCGGGGCCGCGCGGCGCGGCGTTGCGGGTGACGTCGAGCGTCGGCTCCGGCTCGGGCAGCGGGGTGCGGTCGAGGCGGATCGGGCGCCGCGGCGGCGGCATCTCCAGGGTGCTCACAGCGAGGCCTCCTTGCGGCCGCGGCCGAGGCGGTCGACGGCGAAGTTCAACGACATCACGATCACCAGCAGGACGAACGCCGCAGCGTAGGCCTTCTGCGGCGCGTTGCCCTCGCCGGCGGGCGAGGCGTTGTACACGTAGCTGGTCAGGGTCGAGCCGGTCCCGCGCAGCGTCCCGAGGATCGGGACGTCACCCTGGGGCTCGATCTGCAGCGTCGCGCCCAGAAGGACGACAACAACTGCCGTGTCCCCCACGATCCGGCCCATCCCGAGCGCGGCGCCGGTCGCCACGTTGTGGCGGATCTGCGGGAGCAGGATGGTGCGGATGGTGCAGATGCGCGTCTTGCCCAGCGCCCACGACGCCTCGCGCGTGTGCGACGGGATCGACAGCAGGCCCTCGCGCGCGGCGCCGAAGACGAGCGGCAGCGCGATGAGCGACATCATCGCGCCGGCCGCGACGAACGAGCGGCCGAAGACGCCGCCGCCCGACGCGGTGAACGACAGCGGCGCGAACAGGTGCAGCTGGAAGATCGCCAGACCGAAGATCGCGATGACGATGTCGGGCGTCCCGGCGACGACCTCGATCCCGGACTCGACCGCGCGGGCCAGCGGCGCGGGCCTGCCGTACTCGACGAGCCACACCGCGGTGGTCACCGCGAGCGGCACGGCGATCGCGATCCCGATCAGCGTCAGCAGCAGCGTGCCGCCGATCGGGTCGAGGATGCCGCCGGTCCTGGCCTGCTGCAGGGCGGGCTGCGGGCGCGACGTGAGCAGGTTGATGTTGAGGTACTGCAGGCCGCGCACCGCCATGTAGATGACGATCGCCGCGGCGACGAGGCAGAGCGCGATCCCGCAGGCCCAGGCGGACACGAACGCGAGCCTGTGCGACCAGCGCCAGTTGCGGATCGAGTCGCCCTTCGGCGCGGGGCGCAGCGGCGCGGGGTACTCCTGCGGCGGCTGCTCGGGGGCGTAGGTCGCCATCAGACCCGCAGCCCCTGGCGGCGCATCGGGAGCTTGGCGAAGAAGCCGCCGACCGACAGCGCGAAGCTGGAGAGCAGCAACAGCAGGGCGAACGCGTAGATGGAGGACTTGACCGCCGGCGCGTTCATCGCGTCCACGTTCTCGACCATCGACGCGGCCAGCGGCCGGATCGGCTCGAAGATGTAGGTGATGCCGTCGAGCGGGTTGGGCGAGAAGCCGCGCGAGCCCGACACCATCGACAACGCGACCGCCTCGCCGAGCGCGCGGGCCGTCGCGAGGACCGCGGCGGCGACGATCGCGGGGCGCGACGCGCGGACGGAGACCGTCCAGATCGCCTCCCAGCGGTTGGCGCCGAGCGCCGAGGCGCCCTCGGTCCAGGCGGTCGGGATCGCGCGCAGGGCGTCGACCACGATCGCGATCATGATCGGCGTGATCATCACGGTCAGGACGACGATCGCGACGAGCACGCCGGTCCCGTCGAGCTGGACGACGTTCTGGACCGACGCCTTGCGGTCGAGCGAGATGATGTGGTTGCCCACGAACGGCGCGAGCACGAGGATCCCGATCAACCCGTAGATGACGCTCGGGACCGCGGCGAGCAGGCGCACCGCGGGGACGACGACCCTGCGCAGGCGGGCGGGCGCGAACTCCACGATGAAGATCGCGCAGAAGATCGAGAAGACGAGGCCGACGATCACGGCGACGCCCGTCGTCAGCAGCGTCCCGTAGACGAGCGGCCACGCGCGCAGGTGGTACGCCGACTCCGGCGGATGCTGCCCGGTCGCGATCATCGAGCCGAGCTGCTTGTCGACGTCGCCGCCGGGGCCGAGCCACTTCACATAGCCATTGGCATGGATCGCCGGCCACGCGCGCACGGCGACGAAGCCGACCATCAGCACGATGATCAACAGGACCAGCGAGGCCACCGCGCCGAGCAGCGCGGCGGCCTTGCGGTCCGTCCATGGCTCACGCCTGATGAGCCGGGACAGCATCAGTCCAGCGGGATCGCGATCGACGCGATGATCCTGCGGGCCACCGGCGACTTCTGGATCCAGTGGATGAACGCGGAGGCCGCGCCCTGGGCCGGGCCGCGGGTGACCTCGTAGTACGTGCGGATGCCCGGGTACTGGCCGGACTTCGCGTTGGCGAGGTTGCAGGCGACGCCGTTGAACGAGACCGCGTGGACGTCCCTCTGCGAGGCGTAGTACCCCGAGTTGAAGCCGATCGCGTTCTTGTCGCTGCCGACGGTCGACTCGACGAGGCCGTCAGACGGCTTCAGCGCTGCGAGCGACGAGATCGTCTTGTTGCCGAGCAGGAGCTGCTGGACGAGCGGCGGCAGCGACGAGGCCGAGGTGCGGCCGATCAGGTCGATCGTGCCCGTGACCCTCGAGCCCGGGATGTCCTCCCAGTTGCGGACCTGACCGGTCCAGATCGCCTGCGCCTGCTGCAGCGACAGGTTCGGCAGCGGGTTGGCCGGGTTGGTGTCGAAGCAGAAGAAGTCCCTGGCGATCGGGTAGAAGACCAGGCCCGACGGATCGCTCGGGCGCGGGTCGCGCGCGGCGTTGCCGATCGTGACGCGGCCGGCCGCGGCGTCCTGGATGCCGACCTCGCCGCCGCCCTGGGCGAGCTTGAACCTGACCTTGCCGGGCTTGAGCGCGACGTACTTCTTGGCGAGCAGCGCGATCAGCGGCGCTGAGCCGGTCGCACCACTGATCGTGATCGTGCTGGCCTTGGCCTGTGCGCCGGCGGGTGCTGCCACTGCGAGGACGCCGACGGCGGCGACCGCGGCGGTGAGGCGACGAGAGCGAGTCATCTCCACGGAACTCCCTTTCCCAGTTTGCATGGTTGGTTGCTGGACAATATCCTAACCACACAATTCAGATCGGGTTTGCACATAAAAGGTCTGGGGCATGACCCTTCGACCCTCCACATGCCCCTCGTGCTCAGCGCTCTACGACGCCGAGCAGCGCTATTGCCTGGGCTGCGGCGCGCTCGTCGCGCCCCGCCGCGTGGATCCCCTGCTGGCGCTGGGGTTCCCGCCGGAGGAGGCGCTCGGCGGCGAGCCGACCACCGTTCCTGCCGCTCCGGCAGCGGTTCCGGCGGGATCGAGTGCTGCCGGCCCGGCAAGGCGGAGGCCTTCGCCGCGGGTCGCGGTCGCGATGGCCGCGGGTGCGCTGGTTCTCGGTGGGGTTGCGGGGGCGGCCTTGGGGCCGACGCCGGAGGACTCGCTGGCGGCAGCGCCGGCGCGCCAAGTTGTCGCGCTCGTCGTCCCGGAGGCCACGACGACCGCTGCTGCGGAGGCGCCCGCGGCGAGGCAGCCGGCGACGCCGAGGCACTCCGCCGCCACCCCGGCGGCCGCTCCGAGCGCCGACGACGACGCCACGGCGGCCGCCGACGCAACGCCCGCCGCGACCAAGACCACCGACTCGACCGACTCGACCGCGGACGACGACACGGACACGACGAGCGACGACGACAGCACGTCCTCCTCCGCCCCGGAGTCGACGACGGTCCCGGCCGGCACGACTCCGGCGCACGTCTGGCTCGTCGCGCTGCCCGCGGGGACCGATCCCACCATCTTGACCCCGCTCGCCGCGCAGGGCGCGACGCTCTCCGGCTACACGGGCGCGGGGCCGAGCGCGGCGGTCAACGGCGTCGCGCTGCTCGGCGGGCAGGTGCCGACCGCGGACTGCACGGCCGACGCCACCCCGTGCGTCCTGCCCGCGGGCGAGACGTCGCTGCCCGACCAGCTCACGGCGATCAACCTGACGTGGAAGGCCTACGTCGCCGACGCCGCGCTGCGCTGCGCCGCGCCCAGCGCGCTGGTCCCGACGTCGCTGTTCACGACGCTGCGCGACCGCCCGGACTGCGCGACGACGACCGTCGGGACCGACGCGCTCGCGGCCGACCTCAAGGACAGCGACAGGACGCCCGCGCTCTCGCTGATCGTCCCCAGGGACCCGGCGACCGAGCTCGCGCCGCTCGTCGCGCAGATCACCGCGAGCGACGCCTACAAGAAGGACGGCGTCCTGGTGATCGTCCCCGACGCCCCGCCGCCGGGCGCGCTGGTCCTCTCGCCGAGGGTCACCGCGGGCGCGACCGACGCGACCGCCACCGGGCCGGTCGCGCTGCTGCGCTCGCTCGACGGCCTCTTCGGCCTCGACCCACTGGCGACCGCCGCGGACGCCACCGCGGGCGCGCTCGACCCGGTGCTGCCGGCGGCGACGTCGACCACCCCAACATCTTCCACCCCATCAACAACCACAACGTCCACGACACGGAGGTCTCCTTGACCCTCGCACGCCCCTTGCTGGCCGTCGCCCTCGCCCTTGCGGTGTGGGCGCCGACCGCCGGCGCTTCCACCAACGCCAACAACTACGACTGTGGCGGCCACATCGAGGCCGGCAAGCCGGCGCCCGGTGACACCGACACGCAGGTCCAGTACGTGTTCGCCTGCGGCGGCCCGATCACGGGCTACCAGATCCAGCCGCAGATCAGCGACACCTCGTTCGGCACCGACGTCCCGGTCTTCGACCTGCAGGGCAACGCGGTCATCACCGACTCGTTCACCTGCAACGGCGACTTCCCCGGCTACGGGTTCAACTGCATCGGCACGTACACGGGCAACCAGTACGCCAAGATCACGGGCCAGTTCGCGATCGGCACCGCGCTGTGCGCCGAGCCGCGCGTCGACCCGCTGCTGACCGTCACCTACGCGACGGCCGACAACAGGGGCAGGGTCACCCAGTACATCTCGGGTCCGTACGACCTCGGCCGCCCGCGCGGCTGCCCGAAGTCCGCCAGCGGCGGCAGGACCCGCATCCCGTCCGACGACGAGCTCGCCTCGCCGGCGCCGGCCAGGGCGACCAGGCCCAAGGCCACCAAGAAGAAGTCCAAGGCCAAGAAGAAGGCCGCAGCCAAGGCCTAGTTGTCGCTCCGGAGTTAGGTCGACGGCACGAAGGCCAGCACGCGGGCCGGGCTGCCGGTGCCGTCGACCAGCTTCAGCGGGGCCACGACGATCAGGGCGCCGGTCGCGGGCAGGCGATCGGCGTTCGCCAGCTGGGTGAGGCCGTAGCGGCCCGCGCCGAGCAGGAAGTTGTGGACCGGGAAGCCGGGGTCGAAGCCCCCGGCGGCACCCGCGTCGATGCCGACGGTCTCGACGCCGAACCCGACGATGTTGGGGTGCTCGGCCAGCCAGCGCGACGCCTCGACGTCCGGGCCGGGCGTCACGGGACCCTGCTCGCCGGCGTTCAGGAACGCGGCCTCGTCGCTCGCGCGCGAGCCCCAGCCGGTGCGGAAGACGACCCACGTCCCGGGCTCGATCGGGCCATGCTCGGCCTCGTGATCCTGGAGGTCCTGCGCGGTCAGCAGGTAGCCGGGATCGGCCGCGGTCTCCGCCGTCTTGTCGACGACGCGCAGCGGGCCGACCAGCCGCGCGGGCGCGATCGACGCGACGTCCTCGCCGCCCTGGCCGGTGATCCAGTGGATCGGCGCGTCGAGGTGCGTGCCGGTGTGCTCGCCGAAGGTCAGGACGTCCCACGCCCACGCGGGGCCGGCGTCGTCGTACTTCGACAGGCGCTCGCGGCTGAGGTGCGGCGTGTTGGCGAACGGCTCGGGCAGGATCAGGACCGGCGTGGTCTCCGACAGCGGCTGGGTCAGGTCGACGACGGTGACGGAGCCGTCGGCGAGGGCGGCGAGGAGGTCGGCGATCGGCATGTGCTGGTCCTTGGTCTGGGTTGTTGGTGGTGTTGCGTCGGGCTAGCCCGCGCGGAAGGCCTCTTCGAGCCACGCGGCGGCGATCGTGGGATCGACCTTGGCGTCGAGCAGCAGCGGGCCCGAGCCGGCGCCTGCTCCGAGCCAGCCCGCGAGCGCGGCGTCGAGATCGGCGGCCGACTCGACCGTCACGCCCCGCACGCCGAGCGCCTGCGCGATCGCGGCGAGGTCCGCGGGTGGGAACTGCGCGGGCGCGACGTCGACGCCGAGCGGCGCGAAGTGATGGACCTCGGCGCCGTAGGCGTGGTCGTCGTAGACCACGACGAGCAGGCGCAGCTGCAGGCGCGCCGCGGTCTCGAGCTCCTGGAGCGAGAGGAACGTCCCGCCGTCGCCGAGCGCGGCGACCGTCACGCGTTCCGGGCCGCGCGCGACCGCGGCGCCGATCGCCATCCCGAGGCCGAGGCCGACCGCCTGGAACGCGTTGGCGAACAGCCACGACCGCGCGTTCGCAACGTGCAGGTGCATCGCGGGCCAGCCGGTGAAGTGCCCGGAGTCGACGGCGATCGCGACGTCCTCCGGCAGCCGCGCCGCCAGCGCGTTGGACAGCGTGCGCGGGTCGATCGTGCCCGGCTGCGGCGCGTCGTCGAACGGCACGTCGTTCCAGCGCTCGCTCGCGATCCGCTGGGCCAGGGCCTCGGTCCGCCAGCCGGGCCTGGAGTCGGACGCGCGCGCGAGGAGCGCGTCGGCGGTCGCGGCGGCGTCGCCGACGACGGTCGCCACCGCGGGGTCCAAGTCGATGTGGATGACCTCGGCGTCCGGCCCGATCAGCGCGCCGTGGCGCGTCGTCCAGTGGTTGAGCGTCGCGCCGAACGCGAGGATCAGGTCGGCCTGCGGGAGCAGCTCGGCGGCCAGCGGCGACGCGAACCCGCCGGAGATGCCGATGTTGTAGGAGTCGCCGGAGAAGAGGCCGTGCGCGACCGCGCTCGTCGCCAGCAGCGCACCGTTCTGCTCGGCGAGCCGCCGCAGAGCAGGCCCGGCCTCCGCGACGACCGCCCCTCGCCCACCGAGCACGACCGGCCGCTCCGCCGCCGCCAGTCGCGCCGCGACCGCGTCGAGCGCCGCCGGGTTCGGCGCCGGGGGCAGAGCCACCACCGCGCGCGCCTCCGCGGCGGCCGGATCCTCCGGCGGCGCGGGCTGCGCCTGGATGTCGATCGGGAGCATCAGGACGACCGGCCGCCGCTCGCGCTGCGCGCGCAGGTGGGCGCGGGTCGCATCGGCGCGGGCGGTCGCGGCGGAGTGCACGCGCTCGGCGGCCGCGCCGACCGACTCCACGAGGTCATGCTGATCGATCCGGAAGTTCGAGCTGAGCGCCGCCGCCGGCGTCTCCCCCGCGAGCACGACCAGCGGCGTCCGGGCCTTCGCGGCCTCGGTCAGCGCCGTCAAGGTGTTGGTCAACCCCGGGCCCTGGTGCACCGACGCGAAGCCGACGCTGCCCGTCGTCCGCGCGTAGCCGTCGGCCATCCCGACCGCGCCGTTCTCGTGCCGCGCCGCGAAGAACCGCGCGCCGCCCGCGACGAGCGCGTTGGTCACCACCAGGTTGCCGGAGCCCATCAGCCCGAAGACGACCTGCGCGCCCTCGCGCGCGAGCTGCTCCCCGACCGCCTCCGCCACCGTCTGCCCGGCCATCCGGGCGCGATCCTACGCCAGCAGGTCCTCCGGCGGGAGGTCGGCGCGCAGCGTCGGCTTGGCGCCGGTCGCCACGAACGTCGTGACCGCGCCGACGAGCTCGGTGAACGCCGCGCCTCGCGCGCGCGGGGAGAAGAGGGTCCGGCACTGCAGCCAGGTCGCGTACTCGGACTGCAGGTCGAAGCCGAGGCCGAGCGCAGCGTGGCCGAAGACGTCGTGGACGACCCGCAGGCGGTCGAGGGTCCCGCCGCGCGACGAGTCCAGCCGCGGGTGCGGCGTGTCGAGCGCCGCGGTCCGGAGCATCATCGTGCGCGTCGCGCGCAGGTCGGCGCACAGCTCCTCGGCGTTGTCATAGGGGTCGGTCGAGCCGTGCGTGTAGTGCACGCGGACGCCGAGCGTCGCCCGGACGACGGCGTGCAGCGCGCGCGTCTCGCGCTCCAGCGCCTCATAGGCATCGGCGATCAGGTGAGCGGGCGCGTACGACGGCCCGCCGAACCACCGCGCGATCCGCGCCGCCTCCTCCCGCGCCAGCAACCCCGGACCGTGCCGCAGCGCGCGCGGGTCCATCAACGGCTCCAGCGCCAGCGCCTCCACGGTCCGCTGCGCATCCGCCCACGGCGCGAACACCTCCGCGCACACCACCTGCTCGATGACCTCGCTCATGACACGAACCAGCATCCCGCGCGGCCACTGCGTCCGCATCCGTCAACGCGCCTGGCATCGCCCCCGGTCGTGCGCGATGATGGTCCGGCCGGTGGCCCCGAAAGACCCCACGCCCTTCCGCAAGCTCCGCGACCTGCCGCTCGTCGGCCGCGCCGCCGACTGGGGCATGGGGCCGCACAGCGTCTCGAAGGCCACCAAGGGCGCGGGTTCTCGCATCGCGGGCCTCGACGTCACGTCGTCGGTCTGCCCGTACTGCGCGGTCGGGTGCGCGCAGGCGGTGTACACGCGCGGTGGTGAGCTGGTCGACATCGAGGGCCATCCCGGCTCGCCGGTCAACCAGGGCACGATGTGCCCGAAGGGGACGGCGTCGCGCCAGCTTGTCCAGCAGCCGGGCCGGCTGACGACCGTCAGGTACCGCAGGCCCGGCGGCACCGAGTGGGAGGACCTGCCGCTCGAACGCGCGATGGACATGATCGCCGAGCGCGTCATCGCGGCGCGCGAGGCGGGCTGGCAGACCGTCGACCCGGACACCGGCAAGCGCGTCGACCGCACGCTCGGGTTCGCGCACCTCGGCGGCGCCACGCTCGACAACGAGGAGAACTACCTCATCCGCAAGTCCTTCACCGCGCTCGGCGCGGTGCAGATCGAGAACCAGGCGCGGATATGACACTCCTCCACGGTCCCCGGTCTGGGGACCTCGTTCGGTCGCGGCGGCGCGACGACCTTCCTGCAGGACCTCGCCAACAGCGACTGCATCCTGATCCAGGGCTCCAACATGGCCGAGGCCCATCCCGTGGGCTTCCGCTGGGTCATGCGCGCGAAGGAGCGCGGCGCGCGCGTCATCCACGTCGACCCGCGGCTCGGCCGCACCGGCGCGTCGGCGGACACGCACGTCCCGATCCGCGCCGGGACCGACATCGCGTTCCTCGGCGGGCTGATCTCCCACATCATCGAGACGGAGTCCTACTTCGAGGACTACGTCAAGGCCTACACCAACGCCTCGACGATCATCAACGACAGGTTCGAGGACACCGAGGATCTCGGCGGCCTCTTCTCCGGCTTCGACCCCGAGACCGGGATGTACGACCGCAACACCTGGAACTACGAGGGCGGCGAGATCTCCTCGGCCGCGGGCCAGCGCGAGCACTCCACCCAGGCCTTCGTGCACTCGACCGGCGCCGGCATGCTCGACGGCGCGCCCACGCGCGACGAGACGCTCCAGGACCCGCGCTGCGTCTTCCAGATCATCAGGCGCCACTACGCCCGCTACACGCCCGAGATGGTCGCCGAGATCTGCGGCATCCCGCGCGAGCAGTTCCTCGAGGTCGCCAACGCGCTGATCGAGAACTCCGGCCGCGAGCGCACCTCCGCCCTCTGCTACGCGGTCGGCTGGACCCAGCACGCCAACGGCGTCCAGATCATCCGCGCCGGCGCGATCCTGCAGCTGCTGCTGGGCAACATCGGCCGCCCCGGCGGCGGGATCATGGCGCTGCGCGGCCACGCGACGATCCAGGGCTCCAGCGACATCCCCACGTTGTACGACCTGCTCCCCGGCTACCTGCACCAGCCGCGCGCGCACGAGGACGAGACGACGCTCAAGTCCTACATCGACACCGGCGGCGCGCGCCGCGGGTGGTGGTCGCACTTCGACCAGTACATCATCTCGTTGTTGAAGGCCTGGTTCGGCGACGCCGCGACGGCCGAGAACGACTACGGCTTCGGGCACTTCCCGAAGATCACCGGCAACCACGCGCACTACCCGACGATGATGCGCGCGGTCGACGGCGGCCTCGACGGGATGCTCGTGATGGGCCAGAACCCGGCGGTCGGCTCGCAGAACGGCGGGCTCATGCGCCGCGCGCTGCGCAACATGAGGTGGTTGGTCGTCCGCGACCTCAACGAGATCGAGACCGCGACGTTCTGGCGCGACGCGCCGGAGGTCCAGGCCGGCGAGGTGCGGACCGAGGACATCCAGACCGAGGTCTTCCTGATGCCCGCGGCCACGCACGTCGAGAAGGAGGGGTCCTTCACCCAGACCCAGCGGATGGTGCAGTGGCGCGACAAGGCGCTCGACCCGCCGGGCGACGCGCGCAGCGAGCTGTGGTTCATGCACCACCTGACCAAGCGCATCATGAAGCACTACGAGGGCTCGGCGGACCCGAAGGACTGGCCGGTCGTCCACCTGAGCTGGCCCTACGCCGAGCACGGCCCCCACGCCGAGCCGGTCGTCGAGCAGGTGCTGAGGGAGATCAACGGCTACGACGTCGCGACCGGCAGGCCGGTCTCCGGGTTCGCGGACCTCAAGAACGACGGATCGACCGCATGTGGTTGCTGGATCTACGCGGGGATCTTCGCCGACGGCGTCAACCAGGCCAGGCGCCGCGACGCGGGCGACATCACGGCGCCCGGCGGCGAGGTCTCGCCCGAGTGGGGCTGGGTCTGGCCCGCGAACCGGCGCATGTTGTACAACCGCGCCTCCGCCGACCCGTCCGGCAGGCCGTGGTCGGAGCGCAAGAAGTACGTGTGGTGGGACGAGGAGGCCGGCAAGTGGACGGGCTACGACGTCCCGGACTTCCCGGTCGACAAGCGCCCCGACTACGTCCCGCCCGAGAACGGCGGCGAGGGCATGGACGCGATCGCCGGGACCGACCCCTTCATCATGATGGCCGACGGCCGCGGCTGGCTCTACGCGCCGTCGGGCCTGCTCGACGGGCCGCTGCCGACCTACTACGAGCCGGTCGAGTCGCCGGTCCCGAACCTGTTGTACCCCGCCTTGGGCTCCAACCCCATCGCCATCCACTGGGAGCGGCCCGACAACCCCATCAACAAGACCGCCGACCCGCGCTGGCCGGTCGTGATGACGACGTTCCGGCTGACCGAGCACCACACCGCGGGCGGCATGTCGCGGACGCTGCCGTGGCTGTCGGAGCTGCAGCCCGAGATGTTCGTGGAGCTCGACCCCGAGCTGGCGGCCGCGCGCGGGATCGAGGACGGCGGCTGGCTCGTCCTCTCCACCGCCCGCGGGGAGATCGAGGCGCGCGCGAAGGTCACCGGCCGGATGAAGCCGCTGCGGATCGCGGGCAGGACCATCCACCAGGTCGCGGTGCCGTGGCACTGGGGCTACAACGGCGTCAGCACCGGCGACTCCGCCAACGACGTCCTGCACCTGAGCGGGGACCCCAACGTGAACATCGAGACGACCAAGGCGCTGACCTGCGACGTGCGCGCCGGACGGCGCGCGACGCCCGCGACCTCGCGGGTCACCCTCGCGCCGGTCGGGCACGCGGCGGTCAACCGCGACCACGTCGCCGAGACGCCGAAGCTCTCACCGTCGAGCCTCGAGGAGAACGACGCATGAGGGGCGGGCGGGTCCAAATCCCCCATTCCCCGCGCGGCGAGGTGTCGGTCCGGCGCGAGTCGGCCGAGCGCATGGGCTTCTTCACCGACACGACGGTCTGCATCGGCTGCAAGGCGTGCGAGGTCGCCTGCAAGCAGTGGAACGACCTCCCGGCCGACGGCTCGCAGTTCAAGCGCGGCGGCTCGTACGACCACACGGGCCGGCTCGGCGCCGCGACGTGGCGCCACGTGCGCTTCATCGAGCTGGACGAGCCGACGCCGCTGACGGTGAGCGAAGCCAATGACCTTGACTTGGTCGCCGTCGCGGAGCAACGCGCGGAGGAGACCGGTGTGGAGCCGGAGGTCGACATCGCCGCCGCGGTCGCCGACATGTCGCGCTGGATCTTCATGTCCGACGTGTGCAAGCACTGCACGCACGCCGGCTGCATGGACGCGTGCCCGACCGGCGCGCTGGTCCGGACCGAGTTCGAGACGATCATCGTCCAGCAGGACATCTGCAACGGCTGCGGCTACTGCGTGCCGGCGTGCCCGTTCGGCGTGATCGACCGCGACAGGAACGACGGCCGCGCCGCCAAATGCACGCTCTGCTACGACCGCCTCGAGGACGGGCTGGAGCCCGCGTGCGCGAAGGCGTGCCCGACCGACTCGATCCAGTTCGGCACGACCGAGGAGCTGCTCGACGTCGCGCGGCGGCGGGTCGCGACCCTGCACGCGCGCGGCCGGACCGACGCCTACCTCTACGGCGGCGGCGACGCGGAGGGCGAGCAGCTGGCGGGCGGCCTGGGCTCGATCTTCCTGCTGACCCAGCCGCCCGAGCGCTACGGCCTGCCGGCGCAGGCGGACTCGCCGATCCAGGAGAACGTCGTCAGCGCGACGGTCGCGGCGGTCGGCGCGGGGCTGGCCGCGGCGGCGGGCGTGGCGGTCGCCTTCGGCGCGGCGCGGCGGTCGTCGCGGGTCGGCTCCAAGGCGGGCGGCGGCGTGCTGACCGGCGCGGCGCTGGCCGCGGGCGGGCTGGAGCTGGCGCGGGACGCGTGGGACAAGCGGCGCCGGGGGCGGCGCGCGTGAGCGGGCCGCGCGATCGCGACATGACGCCGGCCGTCGGCGTCCCGGGCGAGCCCGGCGTGTGGCGGCGCGCGGTCGCGGGCGCGGGCGTCGCGCTGCACAGGCGCGGCTGGCAGGACGCGCGCTGGTCGTCGATCTACCGGCGCGACACGCGCTACGCGCAGGCCGAGCCTCCGGAACCCGGATTGGTCGAGGACGCCAACCGGCGCGGCCGCGGCGGCCCGCCGCCGGAGCTCGTCCAGGGGCCGATGATGAACGCGCCGGTCTGGAGCCACGAGATCCCGATCTACTTCTGGGTCGGCGGGATGGCGGCGGGCGCGTCGTTCGTGGCCCTGGCCTGCGACCTCGCGGGCGACGAGCGGTCGGCGCGGGTCGCGCGCAAGGTCGCGCTGTTCGCGCTCGCCCCGGCGCCGCCGCTGCTGATCAAGGACCTCGGGCGGCCCGAGCGCTTCTTCCACATGTTGCGGATCTTCAAGACGCGGTCGCCGATGTCGATGGGCACGTGGTGCCTGTCGCTCTTCGGGACGCTCGGCGCGGGCGCGGTCGGCGCGGACCTGCTCGGGCGACGGCGGACGGCGCGCGCGCTCGGCGGCGCCAACGCGGTCGTCGGCGGCTACTTGGGGTCCTACACGGGCGTGCTGCTCGCCGCGACGGCGGTCCCGGTGTGGAACCGGTCGAAGTGGCTGCTCGGGCCGATCTTCGTCTCGACCGCGACGCTGACGGGCGCGGGCGCGGTGCGGCTGACGCTCGCGGCGCTCGGCCAGGACGAGGACCACCCGTCGCAGCGCGCGCTGCTGGTCATCGAGAGCGGTGCGATGGCGAGCGAGTTGCTGTTGTCGGAGATCAACCACCATCACCTGGGCCGGTTGGCCTCCGTGTTGGAGGAGGGCGAGGGCGGCAGGTGGTTCTCGCGCGCGAAGTGGCTGGCGCGCGGCGGGCTGGCGCTGCGGCTGTCGCGCCGGCGCGGGTTCGGGCGCTGGGCCGACCACCTCGCAAGCGCCGCGTTCATGTCCGCCGCCCTCTGCTTCCGCTTCGCGTGGGTGGAATCGGGTATCGCCTCCGCACGCGACGACGAAGCCGTCGCCCTCAACCACCGCGGGCTCGCGACGCGCGAGGAGCCCGATCACGACATGGACGTCACCACCACGATGTAGAGGAGACCCCACGCCATGTCCTTCAAGTCGCCCGCCGAGATCGCCCGCGCAGGGGTCCAGACCGGAACGACGAAGGCCGCGCTGAGCTGGGACCACGCGCTCGTCGCCGGGTTCCTGGCCGGGGCCTACATCGCGTTCGCCGGGCTGCTGGCGATCGTGACGTCGGCGGGCATGGACCCCAAGATCTGGGGCGGCGTCCAGACGCTGGTCACCGGCGGCGTGTTCGCGCTGGGCCTGATCCTGGTGGTGGTCGCGGGCTCCGAGCTGCTGACCGGGAACATGGCGCTGGTCCCGCTGGCGCTGCTGGACAGGAGGGTCACGCTCGGCCGGTTGTCCTTCAACTTCTTCTGGGTCCTGATCGGGAACCTGGCCGGCTCGTTGTTCGTGGCCTACTTCCTGGCCAAGGAGACGGGCGTCGTCACTGCGCCGATGCCGCTCGCGCGACTGGCCGGGATCGCGACCGCGAAGGGCGTGACGGAGACCGACTGGCAGATCTTCCTGCGCGCGGTCGGCTGCAACTGGCTGGTCTGCCTGGCCGTGTGGATGGCCCTCGGCGCCGAGGACATCGGCGGCAAGGTGCTGGCGATCTTCTTCCCGATCATGGCGTTCGTCGCGATGGGCTTCGACCACGTCGTGGCCAACATGTTCTTCCTGCCGGCCGCGATCTTCGCCCACGTGCCGGGCCTCGACTGGGGCGACGTCCTCAAGAACTGGGCCTTCGCGTTCCTGGGCAACCTGGTCGGCGCGGCGATCTTCGTGGCGACGACGTACTGGTACCTGTACGTGAAGGACGCGCCGGCCGAAGCGGCCGGCTAGGCCGCGGCGAGCGCTGCGCGCAGCGCGGCCAGTGCCGCGCCGAGCTCGGCGTCGTCGTAGAGCGTCCGGGGGTCGACGAGGACGCGGCCCTCGTGGACGCGGACGAGCAGCGGCGGGTCCTGGGCGCGGAGGCGCGCGGCGAGCGCGTCGACACCCGCGCCGAGCGGGCCGACCGCGACCGCGGGGCCGCGCAGCTCCAGGAGCGGGAGCGCGCCGCCGCCGACCTTGGAGGTCGCGGTGACGATCTCACCGCCGGTGGCCTGTGCGATGCGCTGCGCGCGTTGTTGGAGGACATGCTCCGGGACGTCGAGCATGGCCAGGACCGGGATCGCCTGGCGGGCGTGCGCCGGGTCGCGGTAGAGGCGCAGCGTGGCGGTCAGCGCAGCCATCGGGAGGCGGCCGACGCGCAGCGCGCGGGCGAGCGGGTGGGCGCGGGCCTGCGCGACGGCAGCCTTGGTCCCGGCGAGGATCCCGGCCTGCGGGCCGCCGAGCAGCTTGTCGCCGCTGAACGCGACGAGCGCCGCCCCGGCGGCGATCGAGGCGCGGACCGACGGCTCGTCGGCGAAGATCGGGTCCTCGGCCAGGACGCCGGAGCCGAGGTCGTCGATCACGGGCGCGCCCAGTGCGGTGAGTTGCTCGATGCCGACGTCGGCGGTGAAGCCGACCGTGCGGAAGTTCGACTGGTGCACGCGCAGGATCACGTCGGCGCCGTCGGCGAGCGCGCGCTCGTAGTCCGTGATGTTGGTGCGGTTGGTCGTGCCGACCTCGACCAGGCGCGCGCCGGCCTGGGCCACGACCTCCGGGACGCGGAAGCCACCGCCGATCTCGACCAGCTGGCCGCGGGAGACGACGATCGCCTTCCCCGGCCCGGCGAGCGCGGCGGCGGCCAGCAGCGTCGCGGCCGCGCCGTTGTTGACGACGAGCGCGTCCTGCGCGCCGGTCAGCTCGGCGATCAGCCGCGCGGCGTGGGCGTCGCGGCCGCCGCGGCGGCCGGAGGCGAGGTCCAGCTCAAGGTCGAGGTAGCCGCGCGCGGCGCGCGCGACCGCTTCGGCGGCCTGCTCGGCCAGCGGGGCGCGACCCAAGTTGGTGTGGATGATCACGCCGGTCGCGTTGACGACGCGGCGCGGCGACGGCGCCAGGCGCGCGCGGACGCGGTCGAGCAGGTTGGGGTCGTCGGTCGCGCCCGCGAGGATCTCAGCGCGGCGCTCCTCCACGACGGCGCGCGCGGCAGCGATCGCCTCCGGCCCACCGGCCTCGGCGGCGAGGCGGTCGACGGCGGGCAGCGCGCGCAGGAGCTCGTTCTGCGTGGTCATCGCAGCACGCGGCGGTCGTCGGGCAAGCGGCGCGTGACGCGCTGGGCGTCGAGGTGCTCGAGGAACGCCTGCGCGGGCTTGCGGCCGGTGGCGAGCGCGTCGCGGACCTCGGCGAGCGACGCCGAGCCGCGCTCCGCGATCAACGCCATGATCTTGCTCCGGGTCTCGTCGGCGATCGCCGCATCGGCGTACAGGGTGCCACTGATCCGGACCGCTCGCCCCTCTTCCCGCAGCAGCGCGAGCGCGGCGCGGTCGACCTGCGCCTCGGAGAGCAGCAGCGTGGCGCGCAGCTCGGCGGCGAGCGCGTCGGCGGCGGCGCGCTGTTCCGGGGCGACGGCGGGCGCGGCGGCGGCGGGCGGCGCGGGCGCCTCGGCAGGCACGGGCGCCGCGGGCTCCGGCCGCCCGTCGCGGCGCGCGACGAGGCGGGCGAGGACGTCGGCGCGGCGGCCGTGCTTGCTCGCGCGCGCGTCGAGGACGGTGCCGCCGCCGAGCGTGTCGGGCGGCGAGAGGCGGCGGACGACGACGCGGTCGCCGTCGGCAGCCATCAGCGGTGCCTCCAGGCGCAGCTGCCAGAGGCCGTCGCCGAGGTCGCTCAGCCGCGCGGGCGCCTCGCGCGTCCCATGGTGGACGTGGACGCGCTCGCCGTGGCGCGCGTCGTCGCGCAGCGCCAGCGCGCAGTCCAAGATGGTGGACTCGCTCCGCGCGCCCGGCGCGGCCAGGACGTCGCCGCGCGCCACCTCTCGCGCTCGGACGCCCGCCAGCGCGACCGCGACGCGCTGCCCCGCCTCGGCGGCGTCCACGTCGACATCATGGACCTGGACCGACCGGACCCGCGCCTCGCGCCCGCCGGGGAGCAAAGCCATCATGTCGCCCCGCGCGATCCGGCCCGACCACAGCGTGCCCGTGACGACCGTCCCGATCCCGTCGACCGTGAACGCGCGGTCGACGTGCAGGACCGCGTCGCCGTCGTCCCCCGCGCGTCCCGGCAGCCCCGCGGCGACCGCGTCGAGTGCCGCGGCCACGTCCGCCACGCCCTGCCCCGTCACCGCCGAGCACGGCACGAACGCCGCAGCGCGCGGCAGCAGCTCGCGCGCCTCAGCCAGCGCGCGCTCCGGGGCGGCGACGTCGGCCTTCGTGATCGCGACGACACCATCATGTACGCCAAGCGCGTCGAGCACCGTCGCGTGCTCGACCGTCTGCGGCATCACCCCGTCGTCGGCCGCGACGACCATCATGTAGCAGTCGATCCCGGTCGCCCCCGCAACCATCGTCCGGACGAACCGCTCGTGCCCCGGGACGTCCACGACGCTCACCCGCCGCCCCGACGGCAGCGCCAGCGGCGCGTACCCGAGCACGATCGAGATCCCCCGCCGCCGCTCCTCCTCCAACCGGTCGGTCTCGACCCCGGTCAGCGCCCGCACCAGCGCGCTCTTGCCGTGGTCGATGTGCCCCGCGGTCCCGAGCGTCAGCGGCGGGACGGCGGCCGCCGCGCCATACGGCGGCGGACTCATACGGAGCGGCGAAGGAGTCGAACCTTCCCGGCGCGGTCGAGGCGCCGCCAGCGGCTTTGAAGGCCGATCGGGGCACCGGCCCCGGGCCGCTCCAGGTGCTGCGTCATGCGACCGAGATCGTGCCAGGCGGGCCGTCGGTGAGGCGGCCGACCACCGTGCCGCCGGGGATCGCGGCGGCGACGTCGGTCTGAGCGGGCAAGGCCATCAACAACCCGCCGGACGTCGTGGCGTCGGTCAGCAGCCGCGCGCGCCAGGGCTCGACGCGGTCGCCGATCGTCGCGAAGCCCGCCGCCCACTCGGCGTTGCGGGCGCTGCCGCCGGAGACGGCGCCCTCGGCGCACAGCAGCGCCTCGACCCCGTCGATCGCCGGGACCGCGGCCGCGTCGACCTCCGCCGCCAGCCCGCTCTCGCGCGCGACGTTGTGCAAGTGCCCCAACAACCCGAAGCCCGTCACGTCGGTCATCGCGTGCACGCCCGCGGCCAGCGCGACGCGCGACGCGTCGGCGTTGAGCTCCACCATGACCTCGACCGCGCGCGCGACGAGGTCCGGCCCCGCGGCGCCGCGCTTGGCGGCGGTGACGATCGCGCCGACGCCGAGCGGCTTGGTCAACACCAGGACATCGCCGACCTGCCCGCCCGCGTTCGCCACGATCCGGTCCGGGTGCACCGTCCCGGTCACCGCCAACCCGTACTTCGGCTCGTCGTCCTTGATCGAGTGCCCGCCGACGACCGACGCGCCCGCTTGCGCCACCACGTCGGCGCCCCCGCGCAGGATCGCGCCGAGCACGTCGCCGCCGAGGCGCTCCAGCGGGAACGCGACGACGTTCATCGCGGTCACCGGGACGCCGCCCATGGCGTACACGTCGCTCAGCGCGTTGGCGGCGGCGACACGGCCGAAGTCGTAAGGATCGTCCACCAACGGGGTGAAGAAGTCGATCGTCTGGACCAGCGCGACGTCGTCGCTGATCCGGAACACCGCGGCGTCGTCGCCGGTCGACGAGCCGACGAGCAGGCGCGGGTCGGTCGCGGCCGGGAGGTCCCTGACGATCGGGAGCAGGTCGGCGGCGGCGAGCTTGCAGCCGCAGCCGGCGCCCGAGGACAGCGACGTCAGCGGGACCGGGCTGGTGACGGCGGCCATGCGCCCCACCATACTCCCGCGCCGGTTTTGCGAGACTCGGGTGCATGCCCACCGCCCGCCGCTGGATCGCCGAGCGCTTCGGCACACCGCAGGACGCCCTCACGCTCGTCGAGGCCGACGTCCCGGAGCCCGGGCCGGGCGAGGTGACGATCGCGGTCGCCGCCGCCGGCATGAACCCCGCGGACTTCAAGCGCTTCGCGGCCGGCGACCCGGCGGTCCTGCCCTACGCGCCCGGCTTCGAGGTCGCGGGCACGCTGACCGCGATCGGGCCGGACACCGGCATCGGCTCCGGCCCCGCGAACGTGGGCGACGAGGTGCTCGCGTTCCGCGTCACCGGCGGCTACGCGAGCACGCTCACGGTCCCGGCCAAGGACGTGTTCCTCAAGCCCGCGACGCTGCCGTTCCCGGAGGCCGCGAACCTCCTGCTCGCGGGCGCGACCGCCGCCGAGATGCTCGAGGTGACCAAGGTCACCGACACCGACACGGTGCTGCTCCACGGCGCGTCGGGCGCGGTCGGCGTCGCGGTGCTGCAGCTCGCACGCCGCCGCGGCGCGCGCGTGATCGGGACGACGAGCGACGCGCGCCGCGACGTCGTGACGCGCTTCGGCGGCGAGCCGGTCGCCTACGGCGACGGCCTCGAGGCGCGCGTGCGCGAGCTGGCGCCCGGCGGGATCGACGTCGCGCTCGACACGGCCGGGACCGACGAGGCGTCCGACGTGTCGCTGAGCCTCGTCGCCGACCGCGGCCGGATCCTGACCGTCGCGAACATGGCCCGCGCGCGGGAGGCCGGCTTCCACCAGCTCGGCGGGTCGAACCCGACCTCCGCCGCCTTCCGCGACACGATCCGCCCCGAGCTGATCGCGCTCGCCGCCGCGGGCGACCTCGTCGTCCCGATCGCCCGCACGTTCCCGCTCGACGAGGCGCCCGCGGCGCTGGAGCTCCTGCGCGGCGGCCACCCGGGCGGCAAGCTCGCGCTGATCCCGTAGCGCGCCGGGTAGGCCCGGGGCATGGCACCCCGCTCGCTGTGGAACGGCACGATCGCGTTCGGCGCGGTCGCCGTCCCGATCAAGCTCTACTCGGCGGTCGCGCCCAGGACGGTGCACTTCCACGAGGTGCACCTGAAGGACGGCGCGCGGATCGAGCACCGGCCGTTCTGCACCAAGGAGGACAGGGAGGTCGCCAAGGACGAGGTCGTCAAGGGCTTCGAGGTGCGCGAGGGCAGGTACGTCGTCGTCGACCAGGAGGAGATCGACGCGGCCGGCGGCTCGCGCTCGCGGATCATCGACGTCGAGCACTTCGTCGACGCCGCCGCGATCGACCCGGTGTACTTCGACAAGGCCTACTTCTTGGGCGCGCGCGACGAGGGCGGCGACGCCTATCGGTTGCTGCACGACGCGCTCGAGCAGACCGGCCGCGCCGCGATCGGACGCTTCACGTTCCACCACCGCGAGTACCTGGTCGCGATCAAGGCCTATGAGAAGGTCCTGGCCTTGCACACGATGCGCTTCGCCGACGAGCTGGTCACGCGCAGGGACCTCGACGCGCCGCGCCTCGCGGGCAGGCCGGAGGCCAGGGAGGTCAGGATGGCCGAGCAGCTCGTCGCGGCGCTGACCGAGGACTTCCGCCCCGGCAGGCTGCACGACGAGTACCGCGAGACCGTGCTCGCCGCGATCAGGGACAAGGCCAGGGGCAGGGACATCGACATCCCGGAGGCGGAGCCCGAGGAGGAGCGCGACGACCTCGCCGCCGCCTTGGAGGCGAGCCTGCCGAGGCGCAGGGGCAGGACCAGGGCCAAGGCCACCAAGAAGAAGGCGGCCGCCTGATGGCCCGCTCGCTCTGGTCGGGCTCGCTGAGCTTCGGGCTCGTCAACGTCCCGGTCGCGCTCTACAGCGCGGGGCGCGACCTCGACGTGCACTTCCACCAGCTGCACGAGAAGGACGGCGCGCGGGTCGAGATCCGGCGCTTCTGCAGCAGGGAGGACGAGGAGGTCGCCTACGAGGACATCGGCAAGGCCTATGAGTTGAGGTCCGGCAGGCAGGTCGTCCTGACCGACGACGAGCTGGCCGCGATCGCGCCCCAGCGCACGCGCACGATCGAGATCCAGTCCTTCGTCGACGCCGCCGACGTCGACCCGATCCTCTTCGACCACCCCTACTGGCTGCTGCCGACCGGCGAGTCGGCCGGGACCAAGCGCGCCTACCGCCTTCTGATCGAGGCGATGGGCAGCACCGACCGCGTGGCGCTCGGGCGCTTCGTGCTGCGCACGAAGGAGTACCTCGTCACCGTCCGTGTCCGCGACAACCTGCTCGCGTTGACCACCATGTTGTTCCCGGACGAGATCCGGCCGACCAAGGACATCGACAACGGCGGCAGGAGGCCGGCGGCCAAGGCGCTGTCCCAGGCGGTCAGGCTCGTCGAGGCGTTGTCGGTGGACTTCGACCCCAAGGCCTACAGGGACGAGCACCGCAGGCGGCTGCAGAGGATCGTCAGGGCCAAGGAGAGGGACGGGACGATCGACGCGCCCGCCCAGGACGACGAGCCATCGCCCGCGCCGGACCTCATGGAGGCCCTGCGCAAGACGATGGCCGAGCTGGGCAGGAAGTAGCCGACCGGCGCGCTCAGGTGCGGCAGGGCGCGCCGGCGACGACCACCGGAGTCGCGCCGAGGAGGCCGCCCAGCGACGGGCGCGGGCGCGGGTCCGGCGAGGGCAGCACGTAGCCGTCGGCCTCGACGTAGGTCCAGCGGGGTCCGTTGTTGATGATGTCGCTCAGCGCGTTGAGCAGGCGGTCGATGTCGTCGGCGCTCGTGCCGACGCCGATCGAGGCACGGAGCGCCGGGCCGCCGCCGAAGTGCTCCATCAGCGGGTGGGCGCAGAACGATCCGTCGCGGACGCCGATCGCGTGCTCGGCGCCGAGGGCGGCGGCGAGCAGCGCGGAGTCGAGGCCGTCGACCCCGAAGGTCACGACGCCGACGCGGTCCGGCGCCCGGTCCCAGAGCGTGTAGGTCCGGAGGCCGGGCAGCGCGTCGAGGCCGTCGAGCAACCGCTGCAAGAGCTCCTCCTCGTGCTCGACGATCGCGTCCCAGCCGGCGGCGTCCAGCGTCCGCACGGCGGCGGCGATCGCCACGGCGCCGAGCGCCGCGGGCGTGCCGCCCTCGTGGCGCGCGGGACCGGTCGCCCATTCCACATCATCGACGCCGACGCGCCGGACGGCACCGCCGCCCGCGACGTGCGGGCGGCCGGCGTCGAGCCAGTCCGCCCGCCCCGCGAGCACGCCCGCCCCGTACGGGGCGTACACCTTGTGGCCCGAGAACGCGACGTAGTCGACGCCCCAGGCTTCAACATCAAGAACACGGTGCGCCGCCAGCTGCGCGGCGTCCAGCGCGACGCGCGCGCCGTGGCGCTGCGCGATCGCCACGATCTCCTCGATCGGCCAGACCTCGCCGGTCACGTTCGACGCGCCCGTCACCGACACGAGCACCGGCCCGCGCCCGCCGAGCCGGTGCAGCTCGCCGTCGAGCGCGGCCAGCGCCTCCGCCGGTCCGGACGGGATCGGCAGGTGGACGGTCTGCGCGTGTCTGCGCCACGGCAGCAGGTTCGCGTGGTGCTCGCCCGCGAACGTCACGACCGTCGTGCCCGGCGGCAGCGCCGCGGCGAGCAGGTTGAAGGCGTCGGTCGTGTTGCGCGTGAACAACACCAGGTCGTCGTCGCGCGCGCCGACGAAGCCGCGGACGACCTCGCGCGCCGCGGTGTAGGCCTCGGTGCTGACGATCGAGGCGAACCCCGCGCCGCGGTGCACGCTGCCGTAGTACTCCAAGAGCTCGTCGACGACCGCGGCGACCGGCGCGAGCGCCGGGGCGCTCGCCGCGTTGTCGAGGTTGACGTAGCGGGCCGTCGTGCCATCCACGAGCGGGACCCGCAGGTCGCCGCCGACAAGCTCGAGGAGCCTGCCGGCGGCGGTGGTCTGCACCTGCGTCACTTGCTGATCGACCTACTTGATGACCTTGATCGACGTCGCGGTCTTCGACAGCGACCTGTAGGTGGTGTTGCCCGGCCACGCGATCGTGACCTTCCACGTGCCCTTGGCGAGCTTCGGCAGCGTGAACGTCGCCTTGCCCTTGACCAGCTTGGCCGTGATCGTCTTGGTGACCGAGCCCTTCTTGAGCTTGATCGTCACCTTGCCGCTGACGGCCGCCTTGCCCCTGGCCGCCGCGATCGACACGGTGTACCTGCCACCCTTCTTCGACGTCGGGCGCGAGACGAGCACGACCCTGACCGCGCCGGCGCTGGCCTTCCTGGCCCTCGGCGCGGTGGGCGTCGTCGTCGGCCTGGTCGGCGTCCTCGACGGCGTGGTCGTGGTCGTCGTGGTCGGCGTCGTCGTGGTGGTGGTGGTCGTCGTCGTCCTCGCCGGCACCGTCAGCGAGCCGGTCTCCGTGAAGCCGAAGATCTGCTCGTCGGTCGCGTAGGTCAGCGTGTAGTCGTACGACCCCGCGTCGAGCGACGACGGCAGCGTGAACGTCGCGCTGCCACCGGAGACCGCGGCGCTGGCCGTCGTCACCGTCGTGCCGCCCTTCTTCAGGGTCAGCGCGACGTTGCCCGTCGGGTTGCGGTCGTAGTCGGTGTCGATCCTGACCGTGATGCTCGACGCGTCGGCCGTGACCGTCCGCCGCGACGCGACCGCGCCCGGGAGGCCGTCGAAGAACACGTCGGCGGCGCGCACCGCGGCGAGGCCGCCGGCGACCGAGCCGGGCGTGGTCGCGTTGCCCCACGCGCCGTTGACGGCGTTCTTGGCGTTCGTTGCGAGCTGCCAGGCGCCGACGACCGTCTTGAGGTTGGCCGTCAACGGCGCGTCGGAGCCCGAGAGCGCCGCGATCAACGCGGTCTTCGCGTCGGCGAGGTTCGCCGGCGCAGAGCTGCCCAGCGCGGTCAGCGCCGTCGACAGCGCGGTCGGGCTGATGTCCACCGGGCCGGTCAGTGAGATCGTCCAGGGGTTCTGACTCGCGGAGTTGTAGGACACGGTCGCGGTCTCACCCGCCACCAGGTACCTGTCGGAGTCCGAGTAGACGGCCGTGTTCGCGTACAGCGTCGTCGGGTCGGTCTGCGGGGTGTACGCCGCCAGCTGCGCATTGATCGTGGTCCAGATCGGGGCGCCGGCCGGGAGCCTGGTCGTGTCGATGTTCAGCTCGTTCGGCTGCGGGTTCACCGCGCCCCAGTTCGTCATGTACTCCTTGTACGAACCGTCGCTGTTCCTGATGATCCACTGGCGCTTGACGCCGGGGTTGGCGGCCGTGCTGCCGTTGCCGCCGTAGCCGATCAGGAACGGCACCTGGAGCTTCTTGGCGTTCAGGAGCGTGCCGCCCGTGTTGCCACCCGCGTAGTAGGTGACGATCGAGCCGTACTCGGTGTTGATGTTGGTGAGGTACTGGTTGACCAGGTCGCCGTACAGCGACGTCGGGTTCGAGTTGGCGGTCCTCGTCGACGTGTTGTCCTGCGTGTTGCGCGTCTGGAGCGGGTTCTTCGACGACGTCGTCGCGTCGCCGACCAGGCCGCCGTCGAGGACCGTGTCGAAGTTGAACACGTGCACGCCGTTGCGCTGCGCGCCCTTGTTGATGGTCGGCAGGACCGGGCGCGTGTTCGGGCACCAGGTGCCGCCGAACAGGATCGCGGCGTTCTTGTCGTTCGCGCCGCTCTTGAGCAGGTCGACCAGCTCGGGGTAGGTGATCTGCTCGACGTCCCAGCCGTCGGCGGCGTCGGCGTCGGTCAGGACCGGGTGGTTCCTGCCCTGCACGACCGAGGCCTGCTCGGCGTGCTTGGCGTTGACCTCGTCCTTCCACCAGGCGAACTGGTCGAGCTGGGTGAAGTCCGAGCCGCTGCCGACGACATCGACCGCGTCGTCGACGGCCTCGGTCGTCGCCTGCTGGGTGTCGGCCGAGAGGTCGGTCCAGCCGAGGATCTTCGCCGTCCTGCCAGAGACGGTGTGGTCCTTGTCGTAGACCAGGAAGTACGAGTGCAGGATGTTCGCCGGCGTGCTGCTGGTGTAGTCGAACAGCGGGGTGTCGGTGCCGTTGCCGCCGAACTTCGTGCCGCCGTTGTCGTTCTTGGTGCTCGGAGAGGGGTCGATCCTGACGATCGCGCTCTCGGAGTTGACGCCCGTGTGCGTGGCGGAGAGGCCGTTGCCGAGGTAGTCGGCGATCAGCGTCTTCCAGGCGTTGTCGTACTTGGTCTGCGACGCCGAGGCGAGGCCGATCGACGACGCGTCGCGGATGTCGAGGGTCGGCTCGGTGATCGTGCCGACGACCGCGTTGCCCGACAGGTTGGGGTTGAACCAGTAGACCTTCCTGATGCCCTCGCTCTTGGCCTCGGCCTCGACGTCCTGGGCGCGCTGGGCGAACGTGGTGTCGGTCGTGCTCGCCGGATCGCCGATCAGGAACGCGAACTTGCCGGGCTGCTGGAGCAGCCACTGGAAGCGGTCGTAGGTGACGGGCTCGATCGCCGGCGTGGTGTCGCCGGCCGGCAGGCCGAGGGCGTGCTGGAGGTAGGTGGTGGTGGTGTAGCCGGTCGTGTCGGCGACGCGCTCGGGCGCCGCCTGCGCGGCCGGGACGGAGGCAAGGGCGAGCGTGGCGGCCGCGGCCGCCAGCGCTCCACCCGCCCGCGTCCAGCGGGAGGTGATGTGCATGGTGTTGCTCTCTTGTCGGGGTGGGGTGCTGCTGGATCAGATGGAGCGTCGGACGCCGCGCCGGCCGAGGCCGAACAGGAACGCGGCGCCGGCCACTGCGAGGAGGGCGACGAGGATCCCGACGCCGAGGGCGCGGGTGTTGGGCGCCGAGGTGGCGCCGCCCCTGTCGCTGACGAGCTTGTACCTGGGCGCGGCGCCGGCCGCGGTCGCGCCGTTCGCGGCGCCGGCGACGGGTGCCGCGGCGGCGGTCGTGCTGGGCGCGGCGGTCGTCGCACCGGCGACGGGCGTGCCGTCGACCGCGGGGGTCCCGTCGGCGGCGGGCGCCGCCGCGCCGGTGGTGGTGGCGGCCCTGCCGTGCCTCGCCGCGGCGTGCGCCGTGGTGGCGCTCGACGTCGTGCCGTCGGCCGCGGTCGTCGCGGTCGCGGCGTCCCTCGCCGCGGTCGAGTGCTTGGCCTTGGACGTCGTCGTCGCGGCCGCGGTCGAGTTGGTGCTCTTGGTGCTGGCGCCGCTCCTGGCCGCCGACCTGGACGAGGTCGAGGACGAGGACCTGGTCGTCGTCGCCGTGCCGCTCGTCGTCGCGGCCTGCGTGCTCGCCGCCGGGGTGCTCGACGCGGCGGGCGCCGAGGACGCCGCCGGGGCCGCGCTCGCCGTGCTGCTGCCGCCACCGCCGGAGCTGCCCGAGCCGCCCGCCGTCGTGGTCGTCGTCGTGGTGGTCGTGGCCGCGTTGGTCGACGTCGTCGTGGTCGTCGCCGCCTGGTGCTGGGCCTGCCAGGTCGCGTAGGAGCTGATGCGCTGCCACTCGGTCCAGTGGACGGCCCTGATCAGGTTGCCGTCGCCGTCGTAGTACTGGATCTGGTCGTCGTCGAAGTCGTACTGGACGTTCGGGATCGGCGTGCAGGCGTAGTCGTCGTAGCCGGGCAGCGTGTCCGCGCCGTCCTTGTAGACCTGGCCGTCGATCGTCACCGAGATCGGGTCCGGGTGCTGGGCGGGGTTGGTGATGTCGGTGGCCAGCGCCGCGGCGGGCACCGCGAGCGCGGCAGCGCCGAGGAGGACCAGGCCCGTCGCGCGGACCCTGCGTGGGGAGATGTTCATGCTCTTCTTGGTCATGGTCAGTTGTCGTTGCGCTCGCCGGTGGCGGCCAGCTCGGTCGGGCCCCAGTAGACGCGCGGGAAGCCGCCGTAGGTGCCCGGGGACGGGAATGGCGTGGGGCCCGCCGGCGGCGCCGGGACCGGGCCGCTCGCCGGGACGTAGGCGACGGCGCTGGCCGGCACCGCGACGTACCCCGGCGGGACGACCGCCGCGCCGTTGGGCGCGGGCGCTCCGTTGGCCGCGGGCGCGAAGGCCGGAGCCGTGAGCGGTGGCGGGTCCGCCTCCACGTAGGCCTTGCGGCCCGCGAAGATCTCGTCGTCGAGCAGCCCGGTCTGGCGTGCGACGACCGTCGCGCTCACGGCCGCCGCGGTCACGTTGGTGGCCGTGCGCGCCATGTCGGCGATGATGCCGATCGGGATCGTCGCCGCGACGAACTCCAGCGGCAGGTGGGCCGCCGACATCACGGTCGCCGCCGCGACCGTCGCCGCACCCGGGACGCCCGCGATGCCGATCGACACGATCGTGCTGAGCACGGCCAGCGTCACGTAGTCGCCGACCGAGTACTGGATCCCGTAGGCGTTGATCCCCCAGACGGCGATCATCACCGGCCAGATCCCGGCGCAGCCCGGCATCCCGATCGTCGTCCCCAGCGGCGCGGTGAAGTGCGCGATCTCGGAGTGGACGCCGACCTTGCGCGTCAGCTGCTCGGTCGTGACGGGCAGCGTGCCGACCGAGCTCTGCGTCGAGAACGCGGTCACCTGCGCCGGGAAGATCTTGCGGAAGAACGGGATCACCGGGACGTCGGCGAACGCCGCGAGGATCGCGCCGTTGAACACGTAGGCGTGGATCGCGCAGGCGACCCAGACGAGCGCGAGCAGGCCGAGCAGCGACGTGAAGTCGTGGCCGAGGTTCGAGCTCGTGCCGACCATGTCGGCGGTCAGCGCGACGATCGCGTACGGCGTCAGCCGGATCACGTAGCCGACCGCCTTGAAGATCACGAGCTTGAGCGCCTCGGCGCCCGCGCCGAACGGCCGCACCAGCTCCGGCTCCCTCTCGGCCAGCGCCAGGTAGGCGACCGAGAGGACCACCGCGATCATGATGATGGGGATGATGTCGTTGGCGCTGAAGTTCTCGGCGACGTTGGTCGGGAAGAAGCCGACGACGACCTGCGTGAAGTCCTGGACCTGCGCCGAGATCGTGTCGGTCGACAGCGTGCCGAGCGTGCGGTGCAGGCCGCTGCCGGGCTGGAACGTGAGCGCGAGGCCGAGCGCCAGGATCACCGCCAGCGCGTTGGAGAGCAGCAGCCAGAAGACCGAGCGCAGGCCGATCGTGCGCAGCTTCTCCAGGCTGCCGAGCGACGTGATCGCCGAGACGATCGCGACCAGCACCAGCGGCGCGACCGTGGCCAGAAGCACGTTGATGTAGATGTGCCCGATCGGGTTGATGTCCTTGGTGTGCGCGCCTGCGAGCAGGCCGATCGGGACGCCGACGCCGAGCGCGAAGAGCGCGATCAGGCTGAAGTTGAGCTGCTTCCTGCGCAGCCACCAGATGCCGGCCCACGAGGCCGCCACCGCGAGCAGCGGGACCAGTTCCGACCAGTTGATGTGCATGGTGTGGGGTACTTCCTTGGACCGGGGCGAGGGGTGTCCGGCACCAAACTACACCAAACTGATCGGGAATGGCAAGATAGCCCCTGCCGGGCGTCAGATCACCGGCTCAGCGCACGACCCGGAACGCGGCGTAGGCGACCGTGAGCCGCCTCCCGCCGGCCGACGGCGTGGCGACCAGGCGGTACTTCCCGGGCGCGAGCTTGTGATTGGCCATGCGGCCGGTGAAGCGGAAGCGGTTGGCCCCGGCGACGCCGTCGCGCGTGAACGAGCCTCGGACGTTCGTCCAGCGTGTGCAGGCCTTCTTCTTCCTGTTCTTCTTCGATTGCTTGTCGCAGGTGGTTCGCTTCCCGTGCTTGACCGAGCGGCCGGGTGCGGGCTTCTGGACCGTGAACGTGACACGCGCCGCGCGGGCCAAGGTGTAGGTGACGACCGTGCCGACCGGCGTCGCCGCGGCGGTCGCGCTCGGCCCGGAGTCCGCCGCGCGGAAGGACGGCGAGGTGAAGCCGAAGTCGTCGATGACGTCGTCGCCGGAGGCGCCGGAGCCGCTGCCCCTCGTGTCGTCCCTGCCGCCCGACCTGCCGCCGCTCGCTCCGCCGACGCTGCCGTTGGTGCCGGAGCCGCCGCCGCTGTTCGACCCGCCGGAGCCGCCGCCGTTGTTGTCGTCATCGCCGTCGTCGTCCCTACCCCCGCCGGCGCCCGGGTCGCCGCCGCCGACCGGCCTGACGATCAGCACCGCCGTCCCCGAGCTGCCGGCGTGGTCGCCGTCGCCGCGGTAGGAGGCGGTGATCGTGTGCCTGCCCGAGCCGGCCGTCGTCGGCGTGTAGTCGACGCCACACGCGCCCGACGCGTGCGGCCCGTCGATGTCGCACGTCCTCGCGCTGAAGATCCCGTCGTCGTCGGTCTCGAAGCCGACGGTCCCGGTCGGCGTCACGCTCGGCCCGTCGCCCGCGTCGGTCACGGTCGCCGTGCACGTCACGGTCCTGCCGGGCGTGATCGACGGCGTGCCGCACGTCACGCTGACCGCGCTCGCGCGCCGCGTCGGCGCGACGAACAGGAACGCGTCCCCCGAGCCGGCGCTGGCGGGCTGCGCCGCGCCCGACGACGCCGGGAAGTTGGTGGAGTACGTCACGCCGGTGACGAGCACGTCGCCGTCGGAGCCGACCGCCAGCCCGTTGGCCGACTCGCCGTCGCTGCCGCCGAGGAAGGTCGAGCTGTCGAGCTCCGCCCCGTCCGGGCTCAGGCTCGACAGGAACCCGTCGGTGTCGCCCTTCCTCGTCCCGTCGAACGCGTCGTCGGTCACCGGGAAGGTGGTGGAGTAGGTCTGGCCCGTCACGTACACGTTGCCGTCGCCGTCGATCCCGACGTCCTCGCCGAAGTCGTGCGAGGAGCCGCCGAGGTAGGTCGCCCAGCCGGACGGGCCGGGCAGCGTCGGGATCTTCGCGACGACCGCGTCGTAGGTGTTGATGTCGGCCTTGGCCGGCTGGTAGGCGCCGCTCGTCGTCGGGAAGCTCCTCGACGAGCTGGAGCCCGTGACGTAGGCGTTGCCGTTGTCGTCGGCCGCGACGCCGTCGAAGACGTCGGAGGACTCGCCGCCCATGTAGGTGGAGAACCCGATCTGCCCCAGGTTGCCGTCGATGCGCGTCAGGGTCCCGTCGCTGGCGTAGTACGCGAAGCTGTTGGGGTCGTCGGGATCGGTGCCGTTGTGCGTGCCCTGGGGCGCGCCGGCGGTCGTCGGGAAGTCCTGGGAGACGCTCTCGCCCGCGACGTAGACGCGGTCGCTGCCGTCGATGGCGATCGCCCCGATCGAGTCGGTGTCGGCGCCGCCGAGGTAGCCGCCGCGCTCCAGCGCGGAGCCGGTCGTGCCCAGCTCGACCACGAACCCGTCGCTGCTGCCGCCCCTGTAGCTGGAGCCGAGGCCGCCGCCCGCGGTCGGGAAGTTGGTGGACGAGGTCGCGCCCGCGACGATCGTCCGGCCGGCGCTGTCGAGCACGAGCCCGGCGACGCTGTCGTCCTTGCTCCCGCCGAGGTAGGTCGACCAGCCGAGCCTGCTGCCGTCCGGGCTCAGCCGCGCGACGAAGCCGTCGGAGGTCGTGTCGCCCGAGCTGCGGAACGCCTGGTAGGGGTTGACCGTCGGGAAGTTGTTGGACTTGGTGAAGCCGCCGACGTAGACGTTGCCGTCGTCATCCACCTGGAGCGCGTCGCCCTCCTCGTCGCCGCTGCCGCCGAGGTAGGTCACCCACTCGACCCTGTCGCCGCCGGAGGACAGCTTGGCGACGAACGCGTCCTTCGTGCCGGCGCCGCCGGTGGTCTGGTAGGCACCGTCGGTCGCGAAGCCCGACGACCAGGTCTGGCCCGTCACGTAGGCGTTGCCGTCGTCGTCGAGCGCGACGGCGACGCCGTAGTCGACGTAGTCGCCACCGAGGTAGGTCGCGTAGGACAGCGACGGGTCGATGGTCAGCCGGTGCGAGCGGTCGTAGTGCCCGAGCGCGATTCGGACCGTCGTGCCGTGCAGGACGAAACGGCTGGCGACGGGGACGCGGGCGCCGTCGATGTCCTGGTAGCTGACCGGCGCGCGCTGGCGGACCGCGCCGCCGGGCAGGCCGATGATCAGGTCACCGTTCTTGGCGATGCGCAGGCTGCGGGCGCCGGTCAGGCGCTGGCCGATCCGCGACGGGTCGGCGCCGGGGGCCACGTTGTAGTCGTACTCCAGCTCGCTGCGGTCGCCGTGGAAGGCGACGTCGATGCCGGGCCAGACGCCGCGGTAGGTGACGCCGGCGTAGGCCGGGACGCCCGCGTGCCAGCCGCTGCGACGGCTGCCGATGAGGTAGTTGACGTGGCCGCTGGGCCGGCCGCTGCCCGTGACCGTTGTCGATGCCATTGGGTTGACGAAGCGCCCGGTGAGCCGCGCGTGGCGGCGGCCGAGCGCGAGCGACGAGCCGTCCGCGGTCAGCGCGAGCGCGTAGCCGGGCGCGCGGGCGAGGAAGCGGACGCCGTGGGCGGCCTGGCCGTCGTTGCGCTCGAAGGCGAGCGGGAGGCGCGCGAGGTCCGGGCGCGCCGTGGCGGCGGCCGCGGTCGCGGTCGCCGGGAGCGCGGCGGCGACGGCGACGAGCGCCGCCGCGAGCGCGGCGCGGCGCAGGCTCACGACGCCTTCCTCGGCGCGCAGGTGTGGTAGGTCCGCGCGCCCTGGAGCTTGGAGCCGTTGGACAGCGTCAGCGTGATCGTGACCTTGAACGTGCCCTTGGGCAGGCCGGTCAGCTTCACGCGCGCGGTCAGGCGCCTGCCCTTGAGGACGAGCGACCTCCTGCCCGCGACCTTCACCTCGGCGCTCGTGACCCTCTTGCCCTTCGGGACCCTGAGCCGGATCGTGAAGTCGCGGCGGCTGACGCACGACCTGGCCGAGGGGAGCGTGGCGATCGACGTGACCGCGACGGTCCTGGGCGCGGTCGTCCTGGGCGCGGGCGGCGGCGTGGTGGCGCCACTGCCGGTGACCGGCGTCCTCGAGGTCGTCGTCGTGGTCCCGCCGGAGCCGCCGCTCGACGTGCCGCCGCCGGTCCTGGTGACGACCGGCGGCGTCCTGGTGCCGCCACCGCCGCCCCCGGGCGGCGTGCCGCCGCTGCCGTACGTCAGCGTCGCGCCGTCGGCGCGGTAGCTCGCGGCGAACCCCGCGGCGTCACCGCTCAGCCCGGCGAACTCGCCGGTCCGGCTCGCGGCGGTCAGGATGTTGTAGGTGTCGCCGTCGGCCGGCGAGTACGCAGGGTCCTTCACGATCTTGACCGTGCCGCCGAGCGTCGCCGCGCCGGCCACCAGCAGGCGGTCGAAGCTCGCCGGGTCGGTGCCCGCGATGTCCTCCAACAACGTCCCGCCCGGCCCCTGCGTGAACGTCGAGGCGATCGTCAGCGCGCCCGGCGACTCGCCCGGCGCGACGGTCCCGCCCGGGTTGGCGACCGAGCGCACGGTGCCGTTGCCCTTCAGCGTGCCGCCGTTCAAGGTGGTGTCGAGGTCGAGCGTCGCGCCGGACGCCACGCGCGTGACGCCGCCGGACTGCACGAGCGACCCATAGGGGAACACCGCGCCGAACGACCCGCCCATCGCGCCCGCCTGGACGTCGATCGACCCGGCGTTCTCGATCCGCGCGCTGATCGGGAACGTCCCGGTCGGCGTCGTGCGTGTGATCGTGGCGCCCGCGAGGTTCTTCAGGACGCCGCCGCTCCTGAGATCCGGGCTGTAGTCGAGCAGGCCGAGCGGGCTGTGGTACTGGTCGTTGGCGTTGGTGTTGTCGATCCTCAGCGCGCCCGCGTTCTCCCACGTCCCCGGCCCGGTCTGGTTGGACGCGCCGAGCGTGACGTAGCCCTGCTGCCACGTCGTCGCGCCCTCGGTGCGCAGCGTCGCGCCGTCGTAGATCGCGGGCCCGCCGGAGTTCCCGACGATGGTGGTGTCGCCGGTGATCCGCGTCAGCCCGGGGCCGTAGATGCCGCCGCCGTCGATCTCGCCCCTCGCGGCCGTCAGCGTCGCGGTGCCGGAGCGCCCGGCGTAGCGGTAGCTCGAGCTGTAGATCTTGAAGAGGCCGGAGATCGAGCAGTCGCGATCGACCTGCAGGCCGCCCGGCGGGTGGACGGTCACGGCGATCAGCGCGCACGACGACGAACCCGCGAAGCGCAGGATCGACGGGCCGTTGCCGCCGTTGGCCTGCGGCTCCCAGGTCCCGGACACCGGCCCGGTGATCGTGAAGGTCGTGCCGCCGAGGATGTTGCCGACGAAGTCCGACCTCGCGTTGCCGATCCACGTCCCCGCGCTGGTCGGCGAGTCGGCCGACGGCTTGAAGTAGAACTGCCCGCCGCCGCCGTCGCTGGGCGTGGTGAGGTCCACCGTGCCCTGCATGTCGAACCTGGTGTTCTGCATGCCGAGCTGGGTGTACTCGCCCGCGTGCAGCGTGCCGCCCACGGGGATCGTCAGCGTCCCGCCCGCGAACTGGATGCTGGTGAACGCCGACTCGAGCGTGCCGTTGACGGTGACCGCGCCGGTGCTGTTGAGGTTCCAGCCGCCGCCGGCGTTCACGTGGGCGCCCGCGGCGATCACGAGCCTGGAGCCGTCGGCCACGTCCAGCGACTGCATGCCCTCCTCGGACGCGTTGTTGCCGGTGATCGTCAGCGTGGCGCCCGACGTGACCTTCAGCGTGTCGCTGAACATCGAGAGCGCGCCGATCGACGCGTTCGCCCTGACCGTCACGTCGGCCGGGTTGTTGCATCCGCCGCTGATCCCGTTGAGCCGTGCGGTGTCGTTGACCCCGGGGACGACGCCGCCCCTCCAGTTGGTGGGCGTCGCCCAGTCGCCGCCGGTGTTCGGCCCGTTCCAGCAGATGTCGGCGGCGCCCGCCGCTCCGGCAGTCACAGCACTCAGGGTCGCGATCGCAGTCGCGACCAGCACCAGCCTACGCGCGAAGCTCATCGCGGAAGCGTGACCGGTAACCGGTGCGGCGCACCTATGCACCGGTCCAGCTGGACGGGCGGCGACGCGCCAACCTCACGGCCATCCCCTCCGTTCAGGCGGGCCCGCGCCAGGTTCACCGGAGGCGCCCTCCGCTTTGTATGGTGGACGGGATGGCCTCCTCCCCTTCCCCCACCGCGAGCGCCGCGCCGAACCGCTGGGCGGTCCTGGCGCTGCTCGGCATCGCCCAGCTGATGGTCGTGCTCGACTCGACGATCGTCAACATCGCGCTGCCCAGCGCCCAGCAGGACCTCGGCTTCTCCGACGAGTCGCGCCAGTGGATCGTCACCGCCTACGCGCTGGCGTTCGGCTCGCTGCTGCTCGTCGGCGGCAAGATCGGCGACCTCTTCGGGCGCAAGTGGACGTTCTTCACCGGCCTGATCGGCTTCGCCGTCGTCTCGTTCATCGGTGGTCTCGCGCCGACGTTCGGCGTGCTCGTGGCCTCCCGCGCGCTGCAGGGCGTGTTCGGCGCGCTGCTCGCGCCGTCGGCGCTGTCGCTGCTGACCGTGACGTTCGCCGACTCGCCGGACCGGCCGAAGGCGTTCGGGATCTTCGCCGCGGTCGCGACCGCCGGCGCGTCGGTCGGGCTGCTGCTCGGCGGCCTGCTGACCGACGTCCTGACGTGGCGCTGGTGCCTGTACGTCAACCTCGTGATCGCGATCCCGGCGGCGTTCTTCGCGCTGCGGCTGATCGTCACCGACGCCAACCCGTCGCGGCCGAAGATCGACTGGCTCGGCGTCGTGCTCGCGTCCGGCGGCCTGTTCGCGATCGTGTTCGGCTTCTCGGAGGCCGCGACCGACTCCTGGACCTCGGCCAGGACGGTCGTGTCGCTCGCGCTCGGCGTCGTGCTGCTGGTGTCCTTCGTGGTCTGGCAGAGGCGCGCGCCGCAGCCGCTGCTGCCGCTGCACATCGTGGCGAACCGCGCGCGCGGCGGGGCCTACTCGGCGATCGCGATCGCCGGCTGCAGCGTGTTCGCCGTGTTCCTGTTCCTGACCTACTTCATGCAGCAGAACCTCGGCTACTCGCCGCTGAAGACCGGCGTCGCGTTCCTGCCGATGACCGTGCTGATCTTCATCGTCGCGCCGACGCTGCAGACCAAGGTGCTGCCGAGGGTCGGGGTCAAGCCCATCATCATGACCGGCATGACGCTCGGCGTCATCAGCATGTTGGTGTTCTTCGCCCAGCTGACGCCGACGTCGTCCTACACGAGCGACGTCCTGCCGGGGCTGATCATCCTCGGCATCGGGATGCCGTGCATCTTCGCGCCGTCGTTCGCGACCGCGACGCTCGGCGTCGACCGCTACGAGGCGGGTGTGGCGAGCGCGATGGTCAACACGTGCCAGCAGGTCGGCGGCGCGGTCGGCACCGCGCTGTTGTCCACCATCTTCGCCAGCGCGGTGTCCGGCTACGTCAGCGACCACAGGGGCCAGCGGGGTGTGGAGGCCGCGGCAGCGGTGCACGGCTACACGACCGCGTTCTACGTCGCGGGCGGCCTGTTCGCCCTCGGGTTCTTCGTGGCCTTGGTCGTCCTGCCGCGCAGGATCGGCGCGGCCCGCGCGCCCGCGCCGGTCACGACGCCGGCCCACGAGGCGGCCTGAGCGTGACGCTCCCCGCGTTCGACCTGCGCGGCCGCGCCGCGCTCGTCACGGGCGCGGGGAGCGCCGGCGCGATCGGGTTCGCATGCGCGCGGCGGTTGGGCGCGCTGGGTGCCCGGGTGATGGTGACGGCGACGACCGAGCGGGTCTTCGAGCGCGCCGAGGAGCTGCGGGCGGAGGGCGTCGAGGCGGCCGCGTTCGTCGCCGACCTCACCGACGACGCGGCGGCGCGGGCGCTGGTTGCCGCGACCGTGGAGGCGTTCGGGCGCGTCGACGTGGTCGTCAACAACGCGGGGATGACGTCGGTGTCGGACCCCGAGGGGTCCGGGTCGCTGCGCGACACGTCGGACGCGCTGTGGCGCAGCGCGCTGGACCGCAACCTCACGACGGCGTTCCAGGTCACGCGCGCGGCGCTGCCGCACCTGGCGGCGTCGGACGCCGCGCGGGTCATCATGGTGGCCTCGGTCTCCGGGCCGTTGGTCGCCTACGCGGGCGACGCGGCCTACCACGCCGCGAAGGCCGGGATGGTCGGCCTGACGCGCGCGCTGGCGATCGAGGAGGCCGCATCCGGCCTGACCGCCAACGCGGTCCTGCCGGGCTGGATCGCGACGCCATCCTCGCCGGAGGAGGAGCTCGCGGCGGGCAACGCCACACCCGCCGGCCGCCCCGGCACCCCGGACGAGGTCGCCGCAGCAGTCGCGTTCCTCGCGCTGCCGGCGGCGTCCTACGTCACGGGGCAAGTGCTCGTGGTCGACGGCGGCAACGCCGTCGTCGAGGACAAGCGCTAGGCCTTGATGAACTCCAGGAGGTCGGCGTTGATCGTCGCGGCCTCCGTCGTCGGCATGCCGTGCGGGAAGCCCCTGTAGGTCTTCAGGGTGCCGTTCTGCAGCAGCGCCGCGGACTTCGGGCCCGAGTCGGCGTAGGGCACGACCTGGTCGTCCTCGGAGTGCATGACCAGGACGGGGACCGTGATCTTCTTGAGGTCCTCGGTGAAGTCGGTCTGGGAGAACGCGACGATGCCGTCGTAGTGGGCGATCGCGCCGCCGTTGAGGCCCTGGCGGACCCAGTTGTCGACGATCGCGTCGTCGGTCTTCTCCGGGTCGTTGTTGTAGTTGTAGAACGGCCCGGCCGCGAAGCCGCGGAAGAAGGACGCCCGGCCCGCGGCCATGCCGGCCTGGACCTCGTCGAAGAAGCTCCTGGGCAGGCCCTCCGGGTTGGCGTCGGTCTGGACCATCAGCGGCGGGACGGCGGAGATGATCGCGGCCTTCGCGACGCGGTCCTCGCCGTGGCGGGCGATGTAGTGCACGACCTCGCCACCGCCGGTGCTGTGCCCGACGTGGATGGCGTCCGTGAGGTCGAGGTGGTCGACGACGGCCTTGAGGTCGTCGGCGTAGTGGTCCATGTCGTGGCCGCCGCGGACCTGCTCCGAGCGGCCGTGACCGCGACGGTCGGCCGCGACCACGCGGTAGCCCTGGGCCAGGAAGAACAGCATCTGCGTGTCCCAGTCGTCCGAGGACAGCGGCCAGCCGTGGCTGAAGACGATCGGCTGACCGGTCCCCCAGTCCTTGTAGAAGATCTCGGTGCCGTCGTTCGAGGTGATGGTGGGCATGGTCCTGCTCCAATCGTGATGCTGTGAGGTGGAGTGCCGGACCCCCTTCCGGCACGCCCTATGGTCTACGCGATCGGGCGAGCGTTTTCGTGACCTCTTCGTAACGACATCGCCCGGTTGGGCGTCGTCCGTGGGCGCGCCGATCGCGATCAGGTATCGACGGTCAAGCGGCACCCGCGCCGACGGCGGTGTGGGACGGTCTGCAGCGATGACCGTCCCGCTCACCACCGCCGACTTCTGCCACCAGGCCCGCGCCCTGCACCACGACAGGCTCGGCGTCGTCGACGAGCCCGGCGTCGCCGGCGCGCTCGGGCGCCTGACCTACGGCGAGGTCATGGCGCGCTGCGACGGCATGATCCGCGAGCTCGACCGGCTCGGGATCGGGCCGGGCGAGCGCGTCGCGATCGTCTCCCCCAACGCTGCGAAGTTGTTGGTGGCCTTGTTCGCGACGATGGGCTCGGGCCGCGTGCTCGTCCCGATCAACTTCCGGCTGACCGCCGACGAGGCGCAGTACATCGTCGACGACTGCGGCGCGCAGCTGCTGCTCGTCGACCCGGGCCTGGACGAGCGCTTCGCCGCGGTCACCGCCCCGCGCCGGATCGTGCTCGACGGCGAGCAGGACGGCGCGCTGTTCGCGCCCGACGGCGGCGGTGCCGAGTGGCCACGGATCGAGGAGGACGCGATCGCGACCATCAACTACACCTCGGGGACGACCGCGGCGCCCAAGGGCGTCGTGCTCACGCACCGCAGCCACTGGCTCAACGCGGTGACCGGTGGCTGGGGCTTCGGCCTCGGGCCGGGCGACCGCTACCTCCACACGCTGCCGATCTTCCACGTCAACGGCTGGGGCCTGCCGCTGGCGTGCGCCGCGCTCGGCGTCCCGCAGGTGATCCAGCGCGAGGTGCGTGGGCCGGAGATCCTGCGGCGCGTGCAGAGCGAGTCCATCACCTTGCTCTGCGGCGCCGCGCCGGTCGCCGCGACGATCGAGCAGGCCGCGGGCGAGCTGCGCGCGGCGGGCCAGGACGTGCCCGGCGACGGCACCGCGCGGATGGTCTCCGGCGGCGCGCCGACGCCCGCGGCGGTGATCGAGCAGTTCGAGCGCGCGACCGGCTGGGAGATGATCCACGCCTACGGGCTGACCGAGACCGCGCCGGTGCTGACCGTCAACCGCGTGCTGCCCTCCGAGGGCCTGGATCCGGCGCAGCGCGCGCAGCGCCTCGCCGCCGCGGGCGCGCCGCTGGTCGGCGTCCGGCTGGCGATCGACGAGGACGGCCAGGTGCTCGCGCGCAGCGCCAAGACGATGAGCGGCTACTGGGAGAAGCCCGACGTCTCGGCGCAGGTGCTGCTCGACGACGGCTGGTTCGCGACCGGCGACGGCGGCGAGCTGGACGACGGCGGCGTCCTGCGGATCACCGACCGCAAGAAGGACGTGATCGTCACCGGCGGCGAGAACGTGTCCTCGCTCCAGGTCGAGGCGGTGCTCTACGACCACCCGGACATCGCGGACGCCGCGGTCATCGGCGTGCCGCACGACCGCTGGGGCGAGACCGTCAAGGCGCTCGTCGTCGGCCGCGACGGCGCGACCCTCGACGAGACCGAGATCATCGCCTACTGCAAGGAGCGCCTGGCGGGCTTCAAGTGCCCCACCTCGGTGGAGGTGCGCGACGCGCTGCCGCGCACCTCCACGGGCAAGGTGCAGAAGTACCTCCTGCGCGAGCCCTACTGGCGCTGAGGCCGCGCGCTCAGGCGAGCGCGGAGCGCAGCAGCGTCAGCGCGGCCTCCGACGGGCTGGCGGGCGCCGCGACGTAGGTCAGCAGGCGCTGGCCGGAGTCGTCGGGAAGTTGTAGGGCTTGGAACTCGAGGTCGAGGTCGCCGACCTCGGGATGGTGCAGGAGCTTGGTCCCCGAGATGCAGTTGGCGACCGCCTGCCTGCCCCAGAGCGCGGCGAACGCGTCGCTCCTGACCGACAGCTCGCCGACCAGCTCCTCCAGCAGCCGGTCGTCGGGGAAGCGCCCGACGACCAGCCGCAGCGAGGCGATCGCGCGCGTCGCCTCGGTCGTCCAGTCGCGGTACAGCTCGCGCGTGTGCGCGTCGAGGAAGAGCATGCGCGTGAGGTTGGGCCGCTCGCGCGATCGCTCGGGCGCGGCGACGTCGTAGTGCCCGGCGAGCAGGCGGTGGCCGAGCGCGTTCCAGGCCAGCACCTCGGTGCGGCGGCCGAGGACGACGGCGGGCACGTCGCGCATCGCGGCGACGAGGTGCAGCGTGCTCGCGCTCGCCGTCTCGGGCCGCGGGCGACGCGGGCGCGGTGCCGAGCCCGCGGGGCCGGCGAGGTCGAACAGGTGCGCGCGCTCGTCGTCGTCGAGCTGCAGCGCGCGGGCGATCGCCTCGATCACCGAGCGGCCGGCGTTGGTGCTCAGCCCCTGCTCCAACCGCGTGTAGTACGTCGCGCTGACCCCGGCCAGCTGGGCGAGCTCCTCGCGCCGCAGGCCCGGGACGCGCCGCGCGCCGTAGGACACGAGGCCGACCGCCTCGGGCGTCAACCGCGCGCGGCGGCTGCGCAGGAACTCGCCGAGCGGCCGCCTGGCCGCGTCCGGAGTTGTTGTAGAAGTCGCTGATCCGGCCACGCCCTCAGTATCGCGCGCCCGGCGCGGTCCTGGGTGACCCTGCGAGTGGTAGGCACGCCGTGCCGACCCTGCGCCGGGGTCTGGCTGGCCGCGCGGCCGCGGCGGAGCATGGACCCCATGTCGACCATCGACCGCTCTCTCCCCGCACCAGCCGTCGCCGCGCCACCCCGCGCCGCGACCCGCGAGCGCCTGCTGCTCGCGGTCCTGCTCACGGCGAGCTTCACGCTCGCCGTCGACTTCTCGATCCTCAACGTCGCGCTGCCGGTCGTCGGCGGCGACGTCGGCCTCTCCCTCGGCGCCCTGCAGTGGGTCCCGACCACGTTCGCGCTCGGCGCCGCCGGGTTCACGCTGCTCTTCGGCCGCGTCGCCGACCTGTTCGGCCGGCGCCGGATGTTCCTCGTCGGCATGGCGCTGCTCGGCGCCGCGTCCCTGGTCGGCGGCCTGGCGCAGAGCCCGGCGGTCCTGCTCACCGCGCGTGCCGCGCAGGGCCTGGCGACCGCGATCGTCACGCCCTCGGCGCTCGCGCTGCTGACGACGGCGTTCGCCGCCGGGCCGCTGCGCGACCGCGCGCTCGGCCTCAACGGCGCGCTGATGGCCGCCGGCTTCACGACCGGCGCGATCCTCGGCGGCGTCCTGACCGACGTGCTCAGCTGGCGCTGGGCGTTCTTCATCAACGTGATCGTCGCCGCCGCGGTGCTCGCCGTCGCTCCGCGCGTGCTGACCGAGAGCAGGCCGGCGCAACGGCCGCGCCTGGACGTCGGCGGCGCGCTGGCGATCACCGGCGCGCTGCTGGCGATCGTGTTCGGCCTGACGCACGCCGAGACCACCGCCTGGACCGATCCGGCCACGCTCGGCGCGCTGGCCGCGGGCGTCGTGTTGTTGATGGTCTTCGCGGTGGTCGAGCAGCGGACGGCCGCACCGCTGGTGCCGCTGCACGTCCTGCGCAACCGCACGGTCGCGGTCAGCAACCTCGCCGGCGTCCTGGCCTTCGCGACCGAGACGTCGCTGGTGTTCCTGCTGACCCTGTACCTGCAGGACGTCCTGGGCTACTCGCCGTTGGTCGCCGGCCTGTCGTTCGCGGTCCTCGGCGTGGGCACCGTCGTCGGCGGCGCGCTCGGCCCGCGGGCGATCGCGCGGTTCGGGCGCCGCGGCGCGATCGTCGGCGGCTTCGTCGTGCAGGCCGCCGCGACCGCGACGCTGGTGGCGCTCGGCGCGAGCGGCGGCTGGATGGCGCTGCTGCTGGCCGCGACGTTCGCCGGCGGCGTCGCCAACCTGGTGGCGATCGTCGGCTTCATGGTCACCGCGACGGGCGCGCTGCCCGACGACGAGCAGGGCGTCGCGACCGGCCTGACCTCGATGAGCCAGCAGGTCGGCATCACGCTCGGCATCCCGGTCATGTCGACGATCGCAACCGCCGGCCTCGGCGCGCCGACGGCCGCCCACGTCCTCGGCGGCGTCACGACCGCGATCGCCGTCAACGCCGCGATCGCCCTCGCGGCCGCCGCCCTGGTCGCCGTCGCGCTGCGCCCGGAGCGGGACTAGCGGGCGAGGCGCACCGACGCCGGCAGCAGGGTGTCGCCGGCCGTGACCGTGAAGCGCCCGCTTCCGCGGACGGTCGCGACGCCCTGTGCGTTGGTGTAGGCCTTGGTCCCGCCGGCGCCCGCGATCGTCGCGTGGCGCACGGGCGACGTGGCGGTCGCGCCCTCGTTCGAGCCGGTGTCGGCGACGCTCGCGGTCACCGTGACGCGGTAGCGGCCGCCGGACAGGCGCGTGGCCGTCGCCTTCAGCGCGGGCTTCTTGGGCAGGAGCGACGGGCACGCGGTGCTCGGGCCGCCGGAGACCTTCGAGTTGGCCTCCGCCTTGCTCGGGCCCTCGACGGCGACGCCGTCGTAGGTCACCTTCGCGTGGCCGTGGATGCCCCTGCTGAACGTCAGCTCGATGTCGGCCCTGCCGGTGTGCCTGCCGGTCATCGTCAGGTGCGAGCTGAGCGAGCCGTCGCTGGCCGCCCCGCCGGTCGCCGCGACGGTGCCGTTGACGACGTCGCCGTTCTCCGTGTAGTTGTTGTAGGTCTCGCTCCACGACCCCGACAGCGCGCCGGTCGTGCTGCCGTAGTGGACGGTCACGCTGCCGCCGCCCGGGCCGGGCAGCGTCACGTCGCCCGAGTAGCCGATCGCGCCGTGGTAGTCCTGCGGCTTGACCGCCCAGGCGCCGGGCTGCGAGCTGACCGTGCGCAGCGGCCTGCTCGCCCGGTTGGCCGTCAGGTGCGCGACGAGCAGGTACGGCGGCGCCCTGCCGGTGCGGTCGTCGGTGGCGTCGAGGGCGATCATCGTGCCGTCGGCGCTCCACTGCGCGGACTCCGCGAGCGTGTCGACGACGTGCACGCCGGGATAGCGGTACTCCACGATCGGCTGGCCGGACAGCGCCGCACCCTGGTCGCCGGTGCCGGGCAGCAGCCACATCGGGCCCATGCACGCGGTGTTGCCGCCGATCGACGAGGACATCGCCGAGACCGGCGCCCAGACGAAGTCGCGCACCGGCAGCAGCCCGCCCAGCCAGTCGGTGTAGTGCATCGTCCGGGTGCTGTAGATGGTCATCAACTTGCCGTCGGGCGAGCCCGCGTTGTCCTCGTCCCAGTCCGGGTGCGAGGTCAGGCGCGTACGCCTGCCGGTGGCGAGGTTGACCGACCAGATGTCGGTGTTGGTCGAGGCGCCGCCGACCTGGACGTAGGTCGCGTCGGCCCCGCCGTTGGTGAAGGTCTTGAACTCGAACAGCGAGCTGCTGTCCGACCAGCCGGCGAGCCCCGTGTCGCTCGGCGACGACGGCCCGGCCGGGTTGATCACGCGCGGGTCGCTCAAGGTGTAGGTGTCGTTCGTGGGCCGGTCCAGGCGGGCGACGATCATCGCCTCGACGCTGTCGGACCGCGCCTGGGAGAAGCCGACGTGCCTACCGTCGGGCGCGAGCTGGGCGTGGGCGGCCACGTTGGGCAGCCCGATCTGCGGCGCCAGCAGCGCGCCGCCGGGCGCGATCGCGGTCGGCTCGGCGGCCGCGTAGTCGATCGGCACGAGCCGCCGCGTGGCGCAGTCGGCGACGCTCGGCGTGCACTCCAGGACGGCGAGCTGGGTCGTCGCGACCTGGTTGTCCTGCTCCAGCAGCACGCGCCTGCCGTCCGGGAACGGGGTCAGCATCGTCGCGAGCTGGTAGGGGTCGTCGATCTTCGGGCGGTTCTTCAGCCCGCAGGTCAGGCAGCGCGTGCCCTGGCCCCTGAGGCCGGTGATCCAGACGTCGCCCTCGTTCCAGAACAGCAGGTGGTGGCCGTCGTGGGTGAAGCCCGGGAAGCGCGCCCACCTGATGTTCCTGGGCAGGTCGATGCGCTGGACCTTGATCGGCTGGAACGCGAAGTTGGTGTTCTTGGCCCCGGCCTGCCCGGCGCAGCACAGCGCGATCAACACGGCGACGACGGCCGTGCCACTCCTCCAGATGCGACACATGGGCGCAACGTACCTGTCGCTACACAAGAGTGCAAGTGTAGCGTTGGGATCACGACCGGAACGATGTAGCCTGCGCGCCATGCCCACGCGACCGCCGGCCGGCACGCCGTCGCCCGCCCTCGCCCAGGCGCTCGCCGGGGCCGCGCACGAGCGGTCACGCGCGACGCCCGCGGCGGCGTTCGCGCTCGCGCAGGCGACGTTCCGGCGCGGCGAGCGGCTCGACATGGCCGCGCTCGCGGCCGAGCTCGGTGTCGCCCGGACCACGCTCTACCGCTGGACCGGCGACCGCGAGCAGTTGTTGTCGGACTTGATCTGGGCCGACATGCACGGCCTGCTCACGCACATCGCGCAGCGCGCGACCACGCGCGGCGCGGACCGCGTCCGCGAGGTCGCCGACCACTACCTGACGGCGCTCAGCAGCGGCTCGATGCAGCGCTTCCTCGCCGCCGAGGGCGACAACGGGCTGCGCCTGATCACCGACCTGGACGGCGCCGTGCGCCCGCGCCTGGTCGCGACCGCCACCGACCTGATCGACGCCGAGGTGGCCGCCGGCCACTACCGCCCGCCCGAGGATCCGGAGCTGCTGGCCGACGTCATCGTCTCGGTCGGCGAGCGCTTCCTGCATCACAACGGCGACCCCGCGATGAACCCCGACCTCGACACCGCCCGCCGCGCGATCGCGTTGATCGTGCGCGAGAACCCGGCCTAGCCGGGAAGGACATCACCATGGACTTCTCCCTCACCGACGAGCAGCGCGACCTGCGCGACACCGCCCGTGCGTTCATCACCAAGGAGGTGATGCCGCTGGAGCCGGAGCTGCTGGCGCGCGAGCGCCGCGGCGAGTCCGGGCTCCCCCACGACGAGCTGCGGGCGCTGCAGGCCAGGGCGCGCGACTTCGGGTTCTGGGGCCTCGGGACGCCGGCCGCGTTCGGCGGCGCCGACCTGCCAACCCTCACGCAGGCGCTGATCTGGACCGAGGTCGGGCGCTCGTTCGTCCCGTTCATGTTCGGCGGCGAGACCGACGTGATCCTGTACAAGGCCAACGAGGAGCAGCAGGCCGAGTACCTGCTGCCCGCGCTGGAGGGCACGCGCGCGTCGTGCTTCGCGGTCACCGAGCCCGACGCGGGCAGCGACCTGACGGCGATCCGGATGCGCGCCCGGCGCGACGGCGACGACTGGGTGCTCAACGGCGAGAAGACGTTCATCACGCGCGGCGCCGAGGCCGACTTCGCGATCGTCATCGCCGTCACCGATCCCGAGTTGGGGTACAAGGGCGGCTTCACCGCGTTCATCGTCGACCGCGCGATGGGCTGGGAGTCGTCGGTCATCGACACGATGGGCCCGGCCCGCCCGATCTCCATGTCCTTCGACGACGTCCGCGTCCCGGCGCGCAACGTCCTCGGCGAGGTCGGCCAAGGCTTCCCGCTGGCGATGGAGTGGATCGGCCGCGGGCGCTGGCGGATCCCGGCCGTCGCGATCGGCGCGGCCGAGCGCATGCTGACGATGGCGATCGAGTACGCCGGCCAGCGCAGGACGTTCGGCACCACGATCGGCGAGCACCAGATGATCCAGGCGATGATCGCCGACAGCGAGGTCGAGCTGGAGTCCGCGCGCTGGCTCGTCCTGCTCGCCGCGTGGACGGTCGACCAGGGCCAGGACCCGCGCCACCACGCGTCGATGGCCAAGCTCTCGGGCGCGACGATGGCCAACCACATCGCCGACCGCGTCATGCAGATCCACGGCGGCATGGGCTACACCCGCGAGCTGCCGATCGAGCGCTGGTACCGCGAGGTCCGGCTGTGGCGGATCTTCGAGGGCACCGACGAGATCCAGCGCCGCGCGATCGCCAAGAACCTGCTGTCCGGACGGCGCCGCGTCGGCGGGCACCTGGCGTAGGTTGCGGCGATGGAACCGACCGAGATCCTCCTCAGCCAGGACGACGGCGTCCTGACGATCACGCTCAACCGTCCGGACAGGCTCAACGCCTACACGCAGGTCATGCAGGACGAGCTGCTGGCCGCGCTCGACCACGCCGACGCCGACGACGACGTCCGTGCGGTGGTCTTCACCGGTGCCGGGCGCGCCTACTGCGCGGGTGCCGACCTGGAGCGCGGCGGCGAGACGTTCGACTGGGGCGACCGCGTGGCGGCCGGCGGCCCGCCGCCGCGCGACGGCGGCGGCCGGCTGTCGCTGCGGATCTTCCAGTGCAACAAGCCGGTGATCGGCGCGCTCAACGGCAGCGCGGTCGGCGTCGGGCTGACGATGACGCTGCCGATGGACGTCCGCTTCGTGGCCGACGACGCCAAGCTCGGCTTCGTCTTCACGCGCCGCGGGATCGTGCCGGAGGCGTGCTCGAGCTGGTTCCTGCCGCGCGTCGTCGGGATCAGCCGCGCCATGGAGTGGGTCGCGACCGGCCGGATCTTCACTGCGCAGGAGGCGCTCGACGGCGGGCTCGTGCGCGCGGTCCTCCCCGCCGCCGAGGTGCTGCCCGCCGCGCAGGCGCTGGCGCGCGAGATCGCCGACAACACCGCGCCGGTCAGCGTCGCGCTCGCCCGCCAGCTGATGTGGCGCATGCTCGGCGCCGCTCACCCGATGGACGCCCACCGCGCCGACTCGCGCGCGATGTTCGCCCGCGGCCAATCGGCCGACGCCCGCGAGGGCGTGACCTCGTTCCTCGAGAAGCGCGCCGCCGTCTTCCCCGACCGCGTCAGCGACGGGCTGCCACCGGTCTTCGGCGACGACGACGCGTTCCCGGAGTTCACCTAGGCGGGCTCGGGCTCGAGCTCCGGGTCGAGGTCCGGGGCGTCGAGCCGCCGGTCATGATGGCGCGGGACTTTTCCTAGTTTGTCAATGGGAATTAGAATATTTAGACCATGAGCGACAACTACCCGCCCCTTCCTGTCCTCGACATCAGCGGCTTCCGCGCCGATCCCGCCGGCTCGGACGGCACGGCGTTCGTCGCGCGGCTGCGCGAGGTGTTCCACGAGATCGGTGCCGCCTACCTGACCGGCCACGGCCTGCCGGACGGGCTCGACCGCCGGATCTTCGAGGTCGCCGAGGCGTTCTTCGCGCTGCCCGAGGAGCAGCGGCTGGAGATCGAGAACGTCAACTCGCCCCAGTTCCGCGGCTACACGCGGCTCGGCGGCGAGCGGACCAACGGCCGCCAGGACCTGCGCGAGCAGATCGACGTCTCGCGCGAGCTCGAGGCGCCGGCGATCGGGCCGGACGACCCGGACTGGCTGCGCCTGCGCGGGCCGAACCTGTGGCCGGCGCAGCTGCCGGAGTTCCGGACAGTGGTCACGGAGTGGCTGGCGGCGCTGGAGGCCGTCGGGCGCGACCTCATCCACGCGGTCGCGCTCGCGCTCGGCCAGCCGCTCGACCACTTCGACGCCGCCGTCTCGCCGCCGGAGATCCTGACGAAGATCATCCGCTACCCGCCGCCGTCGGAGGACTTCCCGACCGACCAGGGCGTCGGCGTGCACACCGACGGCGGCTTCCTGACGTTCGTGCACCAGGACGCGGTCGGTGGTCTCGAGGCAGAGGTGCACGGCGCGTGGGTCGCCGTGCCCGCGCGGCCGGGCGCGTTCGTCGTCAACATCGGCGAGCTGCTCCAGCTCGTCAGCCGCGGCTACTTCCGCGCGACGCCGCACCGCGTCGTCTCGCCGCCCGCGGGCGTCCCGCGTGTCTCGGTCGCGTACTTCTTCAACCCGAAGTTCGAGGCGCAGGTGGAGCCGGTCGACCTGCCGCCGGAGCTGGCGGCCGCGGCGCCGGGCGGCGAGAGCATCGACCCCAACAACCCGATCTTGTCCAACTACGGCGCGAACTCGCTGAAGGTGCGCCTGCGCGCGCACCCGGACGTGGCCGCGCGCCACCACGCCGACCTCGTCTAGACGTCGAGCAGCAGCTTGCCGGTCGTGCGGCGCGCCGCCAGGTCGGCGTGCGCGCGGGCCGCGTCCTCGAGCGCGTAGACGCCGCCGAGGACCGGCTGCAGCGCACCGCTGCGGGCGAGCGCGAGCAGCTCGGCCAGCGGGCCGGCCAGCGCGGCGCGGTCGCCGAGCAGCGTGGGCAGGCTGAACGCCACCTCGCGGGGGTCGGGCGCGCCGCTGCCCGCGCCGCCGGCCGCGCCGAAGGTGACGAGCCGCCCGCCGGGCGCGAGCGCGGCCCGCGACGCCACGCGCGTCGCGCCGCCGACGCTCTCGGCGATCACGTCGGCGCGGCGGCCGCGGTTGGCGGCGGCGATCCGGTCGGCCAGGCCGTCCGGGTCGGCGTCGATCGCCGCGTCGGCGCCGAGCTCCAGCACGAGCTCCCGCTTCTCCGGCGTCGAGGCGACTCCTACAACTCGACCGGCCTCCCAGATCCGCGCGAGCTGGACCGCCAGCGAGCCGACGCCGCCGGCCGCCGCGTGGATCACGACGCTCTCCCCCGCCCCGAGCCCGCCGGCGGTGCGCAGCACGTGGTGGGCGGTCAGGCCCTGCAGCAGGAGCGCCAGCGCCGCGTCGTCGGTGACGCCGTCCGGGACCGGGAACGCCAGGCCCTCGTCGACCGCGGCGACCTCCGCGTAGCCGCCGTAGCCGCCGGTCAGCGCGACGGTCCGGGCGCCGGTGTCGCGGCGCACGCCCGCGACCTCGACACCGAGGACCAGCGGCGGCGCGAGGCCGTCGCGCCGGTCATAGGTCCCGCGGCGGCGCGAGAGGTCGGCGTAGTTGACCCCGGCGCGGCGGACGTCGACCAGCACCTGGCCGGCCTCCGGGACCGGCTCGGGGCGCTCCGCGATGCGGAGGTTGCCGGCGTCGGTGTCGCCGTACGCGGTCAGCTCGATCGCGCGCATGCCGACGTCACGACGCCGCGCCGACGGCGGCGCCGTCGTCGGCGAGCAGGCCGCGGCGCCGCAGCTCGGGCAGGACGCCCTCGCCGACGCGGTAGGCCTCCTCCAGGTGCGGATAGCCGCTGAAGATGTACTCGGTGATCCCGAGGTCGTGGTACTCCTCGATCCGGTCGGCGACCTCCTGGTGGCTGCCGACCAGCGCGGTCCCCGCGCCGCCGCGCACGAGCCCGACGCCCGCCCACAGGTTCGGCGAGACGACGAGGTCGTCGGTGCGGCCGCCGTGCAGCTCGGTCATCCGCCGCTGGCCCTCGGACTGCGACGCGCGCTGGACCGCCTGCGCAGCCGCGATCTGCTCGGCGTCCAGCCCCGCCAGCAGCCGGTCGGCCTCCGCCCACGCTTCGTCCGCCGTGTCGCGCGAGATCGCGTGCAGGCGGATCCCGAAGCGCAGCTCGCGGCCTTCGCGCGCCGCGACCTCGCGGACGCGGTCGAGCTTCTCGGCGACCTGCGCCGGAGGTTCGCCCCACGTCAGGTAGACGTCGGCGTAGCGCGCCGCGACCTCCAGCGCCTCCGGCGACGAGCCGCCGAGGTAGACGTCCGGCCACTGCGGGACCGCGGGCAGCCGCGCGCCCTCGATGTCGTAGTACTTGCCTTGGTGGTCGACGGTCTCGCCGGTCCACAGCTCCCGCACGACGTGGAGGAACTCGCCGGCGCGCGCGTAGCGCTCGGCCTTGGTGAGGTGGTCGCCGAAGCGCCGCTGCTCGGCGTCGTCGCCACCGGTCACGACGTTCAGCAGCAGCCGCCCGCCGGAGATCCGCTGGTAGGTCGCGGCCATCTGCGCCGACAGCGTCGGCGACTGCAGGCCGGGCCGGAAGGCCACCAGGAACTTGAAGCGCTCGGTGACCTGCGTCAGCCCGGCGGTGATCACCCACGCGTCCTCGCACCACGACGACGTCGGCGTCAGCGCGCCCACGAACCCGAGCTGCTCGGCCGACCGCGCGATCTGGCCGATGTAGCTGATGTCGGGCGCGCGCTCGACGCCGCCGCTCGCGTTGACGCGCGAGCCCTCGACGCCGACCGCGTTGCCGAGCGACAGGTCGCTGCGCGAGTCGCCGTTGGTGGGCAGGAACCAGTGCGGGACGATGGTCATGCGAACAGCCTCCCCAGCCGCGCGATCGCCGCGCGGCGCTCGTCGAAGTCATAGGTGTTGGTGATCGCGACCACCTCGTCGGCGCCGGACGCGGCGACCGCGGCCTCCAGCTGCGCGCGGGCGGTCTCGGGGCCGCCGGCGACGTCGGCGCTCGTGTCCCCGTGGCTGGCCTCGACCGCGCGCTCCTCGTCGGTCCACGCGTGGGCCAGCGCGGCCTCGACGGTCATCAGCGGGCGGTTGACGCCCAGCCGCGCCTGGACCTGGCCGAGGTGGCTCGGCGCCGCCAGCGCGGCGGCGTGCGCGTCGTCCTCCCCCACCATCACCTTCAGCGCGAGGATCGCGTGGGGCTGGTCGTCGGGGCGCGCCGGGACGAAGTTGTCGCGGTACTCGCGCAGCGCGGTCGCGGCGTCGGCGGGGTTGGTGTGGGCGGCGAAGCCGTAGCCGAGGCCCTTGCGTGCGGCGGTCTGCGCGCTGTTGCGCGAGGAGCCGAGCAGGAAGACCGGCGGCAGCGGGACGTCGGTCGGCGCGGCGCGCGCGCCGGCCAGCGGGTCGTCGTCCGGCAGCGGCGTGACGCCGCCGAAGGCCAGCAGCTGGTCGAGCTGCTGCTCGAAGCCGGCGCCGTGCGCGTTGTCGCCGGGGCGGCCGAAGGCCAGCACCGTCGCGGGGTCGAGCGCGCCCTCGCTGCGGCCGATCCCGAGGTCGACGCGCCCGGGGTGCAGCGCCTCCAGCAGGCGGAACTGCTCGGCGACGTGGATCGGGCGGTGGTTGGGCAGCAGCATGCCGCCGGCGCCGATCCGGATCCGCTGTGCGCGCGCCCCGATCAGGCCGATCAGGACCTCGGGCGCCGAGATCGAGACGCTGCCGATCGCGTGGTGCTCGGCGACCCAGAAGCGGTGGAAGCCGAGCGCGTCGGCGTGCTGCGCCAGCTCGATCGCCTCGCGGATCGCGTGGCCGGGCGCGCCGCCCTCACGGGTCGGGGCCTGGTCGAGGACGGAGAGGAGCATGGACAGACTTCCTAGCATGTCGGTAGGCAATGTCCGATTCTCTCCTCCTCGCCGCGTCGCTGACCGACCCCGCGCTGATCCCGGCGGCCGAGGCCGCGGGCCTCGACCTGGTGGTCCTGGAGCAGGCACCGCTGGACCCGCTGCTGGTGGGCGCGCGCGCCGCCGCGCTGACGGCGTCGATCGGGATCGTCGTCGCGGCGCCGACCACGACGACCGAGCCGTTCCACGTGTCCACCGCGGTGGCGACGATCGACTTCGTCTCGCGCGGGCGCGCCGGGTGGCTGGCGGAGACGGTCGACCGCGCCGACGCCGACGCGCTCGTCACGTGGGACGTTCCGGAGGACGTGCTCGGCGACGCGCGCGAGTATGTTGATGTGGTTCGCGGGCTGTGGACGACGTGGGACGCCGACGCCGAGATCCGCGACCGTTCCACCGATCGCTTCTTCGACCGCGACCGAGTCCACCACCTTGCCTACAAAGGCAAGTACCTCGACATCCGCGGCCCGTCGATCACGCCGCGCCCGCCGCAGGGCCGGCCGCCCGTCGTCGTGCGCGACCCGGCGCTGGCGGACGTCGCCGACGTCCTGCTCGTCCGCGATCCGGCCGACGCGACGCCCGCGCCGGTGCGGCTGCTGGAGGTCGACCACGGCGAGGGGTCGCACGACGCCGACGGGTTCGACGGGCTGCTGCTCCACCACGTGACGGAGGCCGGCCTCGCAGCGCTGGCCCGCACGCCGCCGCGCGACGGCGAGACGCTCCGTGCCCGCCTCGGCCTGGAGGAGGTGGCGCGCGCATGAAGCAGGTCCGCCTCGCCGCGCACTTCCCCGGCGTCAACAACACCACCGTGTGGAGCGACCCGGCCGCGGGCTCGCACATCGACTTCGCGTCGTTCGCGGCGCTGGCCCGGACCGCCGAGCGCGCGCGGTTCGACCTCTTCTTCCTCGCCGAGGGCCTGAGCCTGCGCGAGCACGCCGGGCATCTGCACGACCTCGACGTGGCCGGCCGTCCGGACGCGATGACGATCCTCGCCGCGTTGTCGGCGGTGACCGAGCACCTCGGCCTGGCCGCGACGCTGACGACGACCTACCACGAGCCCTACGAGGTGGCGCGCCAGCTCGCGACGCTCGACCACATCTCCGGCGGGCGCGCGGCCTGGAACCTCGTGACGTCGACCGACGCGGTGTCGGGCGCGAACTTCCGCCGCGGCGCCTACCTGCCCTACGAGGATCGCTACGCGCGGGCGACCGAGGTCTTGGACTACGCCGACGCCTACTGGGCGCGCAACGCGCTGCCGCAGGGGCGGCCGCTGATCCTGCAGGCCGGCGACAGCGACAGCGGGCGCGAGTTCGCCGCGCAGCACGCCGATGCGATCTTCACCCGCCACGCGTCGATCCCGGACGGGCAGCGGTTCTACGACGACGTCAAGGGGCGCCTCGCCCGCTACGGCCGTTCGCCGAGCGAGCTCCTGGTGTTGCCCGGCGCGACGTTCGTCCTCGGCGACACCGACGCCGACGCGGCCGAGCGCGCCGAGCACGTCCGCTACCAGCAGGTCTCCGCCGGCACCGCGCGCGTGTTCGCCGAGCAGCTCTGGAACCGCGACCTCTCCGAGTACGACCCCGAGGGCCCGCTGCCCGACGTCGACCCGATCGAGGGCGAGATCACGATCGCGCCCGGCTCGATCCCGGCCCGCGCGTTCGCCGGCAGGCGCCACGAGACCGTCGCCCGGCTGCGCACGCTCGCCGACGACGACAACTTGACGTTGCGCGACGTGATGGTCCGCACCCGCGCCCGCCACGCCTTCGTCGGCTCAGCGCAGACCGTCGCCGACGCGATCGACGACCACGTCCAGCAGAACGCCTGCGACGGCTTCATCCTCGTCCCCCACATCACCCCCGGCGGCCTCGACGAGTTCGCCGACCAGGTCGTCCCGTTGCTGCAGGAGCGCGGCGTCCTGCGCACCGAGTACGAGGAGGGCGCGACCCTCCGCGACCACCTCGGGCTCACGCCGCGACGCGCACCGGCAGCCTGACGATCCCGTCGAAGAGGTAGCCGTCGCGGTTGAACGGCACGACGTCGGGCTGCTGGTGGCCGAGCCGGTCGGTCGCCTGCGCGGCCAGCGCCACGGTGCCCGCGGTCGTCGGCGTCCACGGCAGCTCCCAGCGCAGCCACGCGCCGTCGCCGTTGGCGCCGTAGGTCTTCGCGCCCTGCCACGTCCTGCCGCCGTCGGTCGAGACCCGGACCGAGCGCGGCCGCGCCTCGCCCGACCACGCGCGGCCGGTCAGCACGACCGGCTGGCCGACCTTGAACGGCGCGCCGGGCGTGAGCTCGAAGGCGCTCTTGAGCGGGCGCGTCGTCAGCGGCGGCGCGTCGGCCGGGTACGTCGGCCCGACCATCCTGTACTGGGTGGTGTTCCACGGCGAGGAGAGGTGGCCGTTGGCCACGCGGATCGACCCCACCCACTTGATGTTCGCCACGCCGACCCAACCCGGCACGACGATGCGCGCCGGGAAGCCGTGGTCGAACGGCAGCGTCTTGCCGTTCATCTCCAGGGCGATCAACACATCGTCCAACGCCTTCTTGATGGGGAACGGCCGGCGCACGTTGCCGAGCGAGCTGCCGTCGGCGGCCGGGACCGGATCGTCCAGGCCCTCGGGCATGACGTCGACCGCGTCGCCGCGCACGCCGGCCAGCTCCAGCACGTCGCGCAACAGCACGCCCTTCCACTCGGCGACCCCGATGCCACCCAGCGTCCACGCCGTTCCGGGCGCCGGCGTCCCCTGCTGGGTGGCGAAGTACGAGCGCCCATTGCCCGCGCACTCGACCGCGACGGTCGCGGTGACGCGTTCCAGCCGCTCCAGGTCCTTCAACGACAACTTGACCCCGGCCCCGCGCCTGGGCTGCCCGCGCAGGCCGGTCCCGAACAGCTCCAGCCGCCACGTCGCCGGGTTCACGATCGGCGTGCGCGTGTGGTTGCGGACGAAGAAGCGGTCGTAGGGCGTCAGGTAGCCCTGACCGGACATCGCGGTCCAGACCATCTCGGCGTTCGTGCCGCGCGGGATCAGCAGGTCCGCCGGGAGGTCCTTGACGATCCCCGGCACCGGCCCGGCGGCGCGCGCGGCCGGCGGCAGCCGCAGCCCGGTCAGCAGCGGCACGCTGCCCGCTGCGGCGAGCTTCAGCGTCTGGCGGCGGGTGAGGCGGCGTTCCATGAGTGGACATTACCCATGGATTCAGTGAAGAAACAAGCCGCGGTGTCCTGCCACTCAGGCAAACGCGCCGCGGTAGAAGAGCAGGGGGTCGGTGTGGTCCTCGACGTGCTCGACGCCGACGACTCGGCCGACGACGATCTCGTGGTCGCCGCCGTCGGAGAGCGTGTGCAGCGTGCACTCGACCGTCGCCAGCGTGGCGTCGAGGACCGGGACGCCGTCGGCCAGGCGGTGGCCGACGCCGTCCCAGGTCTCCGCCGACGCTGCCCGCGCGAACCGCTCGGCGAGCGCGCGCTGGCCCCCGCCGAGCAGGTTGATGGCGAACCGCTCGCCGGAGCGGATCGCCGCCAGCGTCTCGGACTCGCGCCGCAGGCAGGCGAGCACGAGCGGCGGCCGCAGCGACAGCGAGCTGATCGCGTTGGCCGTCGTCCCGAACGGGCGGCCACCGGCGTCGGCGGCGGTCACCACCGCGACGCCGGTCGCGAAGTTGCCCATCGCCGCGCGCAGCGCGTGCGCCTCGACGCCGGTGGCCTCGGTGCCCATGGCCTTCCTAGAAGCTCGGGATGACCGAGCCCTGGTACTTGTCGTTGATGAACCTCTTGACCTCGGGCGAGTGCAGGAGCTGCTCGAGCTTCTGGATCCGCGGGTCGTTCACCCTGTCCTGCTTGGCGACGAGCAGGTTCCCGTAGGGGTTGCCCTCCGCCTTCTCCAGCACGAGCGCGTCCTTGGCCGGCGTCAGCTTGGCCTCGATCGCGTAGTTGCCGTTGATGATCGCCAGGTCGGCGTCGTCGAGCGTGCGCGGCAGGTTGGCCGGCGCGATCGTCTTGAACTTTAGGTTCCTGGGGTTGTCGGCCACGTCGTTGGGCGTCGCGTCCAGGCCGGCGCCGTCCTTGAGCCTGATCAGGCCCGCCTGCTGGAGCAGCCTGAGCCCGCGCGCCTCGTTGGCCGGGTCGTTGGACAGCGTGACCGTCCCGCCGTTCTTGACCGCATTGACGTCCCTGACCTTCTTGGAGTAGATGCCGAGCGGCTCCAGGTGGACGGGCTTGAGCGCGACGAGGTCCTTGTAGGACGGGTTGTCCCTCTGCTGCTGCTCCAGGTACGGCACGTGCTGGAAGTAGTTGACGTCCAGCTTGCCCTCCTGCAGCGCGACGTTGGGCTGGATGTAGTCGTCGTAGGTGATGACGTCGAGCTTGATCCCGGCCCTGGGCGCCAGGTTCTTGGCGACGTAGTCGAGGATCTCGGCGTGCGGGACCGGCGAGGCGCCGACCTTCAGCGTCTTGCCGAGCGACGTGCTCGCCGAGTCCGACGAGGACGAGCTCTTGTCGTCGCTGCTGCTGCCGCACGCCGCGAGGGCGACGGACGCCGCCAGCGCGGCGAGCAACATGATGATCTTGGACCGATGGTGCTTCATGGGGAGAGGGGCTCCTGGTTCGGGGTGGGTGTTCAACGATGGGAGAGGCGGCGGGACAGTAGGTCGCCGGCGAGTTGGAAGAGCTGGACGACCACGACCAGGAGCACGACGGTCGCGAGCATCACGTTGCCGTCGAAGCGGTTGTAGCCGTAGTCGATCGCCAGCTCGCCGAGGCCGCCGCCGCCGACCGCGCCGCCCATGGCGGAGAAGCCGACGATCGCGACCAAGGTGATGGTCAACCCCGCGACGAGGCCGGGGAGCGCCTCGGGGAGCAGGACCTTCGCCACGGTCTGGGTGCGCGACGCGCCGGCCGCGCGCGCCATCTCGATCAGCTCGCGCGGGACCTCGCGCAGCGTCGTCTCGACGACGCGCGCGTAGAACGGGACCAGCGCGACGACCAGCGGGACGATCACCGCGCTGGTGCCCAGCGACGTCCCGACGACCAGCCGCGTGAACGGGATGATCGCCGCCAGCAGCACGATGAACGGGACCGAGCGGCCGATCCCGACGACGACGCTCAGCACCGCGCTGACCGGCCGGACCGGGCGCAGCCCGCCGGACGCCGTGACGTGCAGCGCGACGCCGAGCGGGATCCCGAGCGCCGCGACGAACGCGGTCGAGATCAACACCATGTTGAGCGTGTCCTTGAGCGCGGGCCAGAGCAGCGGCCACATGTCGCCCCAGGCGGTGTCGGTGGCGAGGATCGCGGCGGCGCGCATCACGCGACCGCCTCCGCGGCGACGACGGCGGTGACCGGCGTGGCCCGCAGGCCGTGCGGCGCGACCAAGGCGTGCAAGTCGACTCCTTCGTCCACGGCGAGCACGACGTGCCCGGCGGCGGCGCCCTCGACGGCCTCGACCGCGCCGCCGAGCAGGACGAACGGGACGCCGAGCGCGGCGAGCCACGCGGGGTCGGCGCCGCGCTGGACGTAGTCGACGCGCCAGGCGACCTGCCCGTGGGCGGCGTCGAGGTGCGGGCGGTCCGGGACCAGCGCGCGGCCGAGGACGGAGTCGGGGTCCGAGACCAGCGCGCTGACCGTCCCGGACTCCGCGACGCGCCCGTCGCGCAGCAGCGTGACGTGGTCGCAGATGTCGCGCACGACGTCCATCTCGTGGGTGATCAGGAGGATCGTCAGCCCGAGGTCGTCGCGCAGCTCGCGCAGCAGCGCCAGGATCGTGCGCGTCGTGTCGGGGTCCAGCCCGGACGTCGCCTCGTCGGAGAGCAGCACCGCCGGGTTGAGCGCCAGCGCCCGCGCGATCCCGACGCGCTGGCGCTGGCCGCCCGACAGCTGTGCCGGGTGCGCGTCGGCGTGGTCGGTCAGCCCGACGCGCTCGACCAGCTCGGCGACGCGGGCGCGGCGCTGCGCGCGCGACACCCCGCCCGCCAGCTCCAGCGGCAGCGCGACGTTGCCGGTCACCGTGCGCGAGCTCAGCAGCGACGCGGCCTGGAAGATCGTCCCGATCCGGCGCCGCGCCTGCTGCAGCCTGCGCTCCCGCAGGGCGGTCAGGTCGGTGCCGTCGACCGTGACGGTCCCGGCGGTCGGGCGCTCCAGCAGGTTGATGCAGCGCGCGAGCGTCGACTTGCCCGCGCCCGACGGGCCGATGACGCCCGCGATCTGCCCCGCGCCGACGTGCAACGAGACGCCGTCGAGGACGGTCCGCTCGGTCCCGGAGCGGGTGAAGGTCTTGGTCAGGTCGGAGACGTCGATCACGGCGAGCGCGGCACGGTAGCAAATCAAGGTCAACTTGATCTTCTTTACCTTCTTTGCGCCAACGGCGACACGACGCCGGGCGATCGGCGAGAATGCGCGGGTGCGCATCTCCGCCAAGGCCGACTACGCGGTCCGTGCCGCCGTCGAGCTCGCCCTCGCGGGCGATGCCCCGCTGAGCGCGGAGGCGGTCGCGACCGCGCAGGAGATCCCGGTCTACTTCCTCAAGAAGATCTTCAACGACATGCGGATCGCGAACCTCGTGACCGCGACGCGCGGCCGCGACGGCGGCCACCGCCTGGCCCGCCCCGCCTCGCAGATCTCGGTCGCCGACATCATGCGCGCGATGGAGGGCCCGCTCGCCGACGTGCGCGGCGAGGCGCCCGAGAACCTCAAGTACATGGAGTCGACCGAGGCGCTGCAGGACGTCTGGATCGCCCTGCGCGCGAACGTCCGCTCGGTGCTGGAGACCGTGACGCTCCAGCACCTCGCCGACCAGCAGCTGCCCAGGCGCGTCGCCTCGCTCGCAGCGAAGGACGACGCGCGCTTCCGCCGCTAGGCGCGGTTCAGACGCTGAGCAGCAACGCCGGGGCGTTGCACTCGGGCAGGACCGGCAGGAGCCGGACGCCCACGATGTCGCCGCGCCGGAGCCCGAGCCAGACCAGGTCGTCAGGCTCGAGGCAGGCCTCCGCGGGCGTGCCGTCGTCCAGCGTCAGCCGGACGTCGACCCTGCGCGCGTGCGGGATCAGCTCGTCGATGAAGGCCTCGCGCCCCGCGGGTTCCCGCGGGTCGAGGATCGTGACCGGCAACACGCCGGCACCTCGTCGGATGGCATGCAGCAAAATTACCACAAACCCAATCGGCTAAGAAGGCTTTCCGCCGGTTCGGCAGTGGCCGGCGCCCAGCCCTCGGCGGTCGAGATGTAGGACTCGGTCGGTCCCGCGGCGACGAGCTGCTCGATCGCCGCGACGAGCGCGTGCGCGTCGGCGAGGCGGGAGCCCGCGCCGAAGCTCGCGCGCAGCGCGCCGCCGGGCAGGCCGAGGCGCGCCAGCAGCGGGTGCGCGCAGAAGCGCCCAGCGCGGACGCTGATGCCGTGCTCGGCCGAGAGGTAGGCGCTGACGAGCCCGGGGTCGTAGCCCGCGACCGTGAACGCGACGGTCCCGATCGCGGCGCCGGCGTCGTCCCAGATGTTGAGGGTCTCGACGCCGTCGATCCGCTCCAGGCCGTCGGTCAGCGCGGCGCGCAGCGCGTCCTCGTGGCCCTCGCGGTCGGTCGGCGCGAGCAGCTCCAGCGCGGTCGCCAGCGCGACGGCACCCGCGAGGTTCGGCGTGCCGGCCTCGTGGCGGCGCGGGCCGTCGGCCCACGCAACGTCGTCGATCGTGACGTCGAGGACCGCGCCGCCGCCCGCGAGGTAGGGCTCGGCGGCGTCGAGCCAGTCGGCGCGGCCGGCCAGCACGCCGGCGCCGTAGGGCGCGTAGGCCTTGTGGCCGGAGAGCGCGAGGTAGTCGATCCCGTCGGCCTCGATCGCGATCGCGCGGTGCGGCGCGAGCTGCGCGGCGTCGACGAACGTGCGCGCGCCGTGACGGCGGGCCAGCGCGGTCAGGCGCGCGAGCGGGAGCACCTCGCCGGTGACGTTCGACGCGCCGGTGATCGCCAGCAGCGCGGTCGGCTGCTCGGCGAGCGCGCGGTCGAGGCGGCGCAGCGTCTCCTCGATCGTCGGCGCGTTCGGGACGGTCCGGTGCCCGGCCGCGCCGCGGCGCCAGGGCAGGAGGTTGGCGTGGTGCTCGACGTCGAGCGTGACGACGTCGCCCGCGCCCGCGGGGATGCAGGCGGCGAGCAGGTTGATGGCGTCGGTCGTGTTGCGCGTGAAGATGATGTGGTCGGTCGGGCGCGCGCCGAGCCGGCGGCCGACGCTCGCGCGCGCCTCCTCGTAGAGCGTGCTGGCCACGCGCGACGGGACGCCCGCGCCGCGGTGGACGCTGCCCGCGTAGGGGAGCACCTGCGCGACGCGCTCGGCGACGGCGGTCAGCGCGGGCGCGGTCGCCGCGTAGTCGAGGTTCACGCTGCGGGTCGTGGTGCCGTCGGCGAGCGGGACGTGCAGGCCGTCGCCCAGCACGGGCAGCAGCGGGTCGGTCGCGGTCGGGGTGGCGGCGGCGGTGCGGCGAGCGGCCACGGGCACAACGTCGATCAGAGCCATCGGGTCCTCCATGTGGGGTCGTCCGGGACCCGGCTGGGTCCGCGCTTGCTGGCGTGCCACGTGGCACGCGGGCCTGGTCTTCACCCGGGGCACCCCACCGCGAACGAGGGTTGCCGGCCAGCGAGCCGGGGCTTGACGCTGGCGCTCTTGACCGTCACCCACCATAGCGGATTCCCAGCGATGTGGTGGAGATTCGATGGACGCTCGTTCGACGCGCCTGGCGCGCCGGCGCTCGTTAGGACGCTTCGGGCTCGCCCAACGCGCGGGCGAGGAGGTCGTGCAGCTGCCGGCGCTCGGCTTCGCTCAGCGGGCCGAGGACGTCGTCCTCGATGCCGTCGCGGGCGCCCAGCGCGCGGTCGTAGGCGGCGCGGCCGGCGTCGGTGATCCGGACGACGTGGCGGCGCCGGTCCTGCGGGTCGCGCTCGCGCACGACCCAGCCCAGGGCCTCCAGCTCGTTGAGCAGGATCACCGTGTTGTTGGCGTCGATGCACATGACGTCGGCCAGCTGGCGCTGGGGCATCTCGCCGGGGATCGAGTGCAGGGCCATGAAGTGCCGGATCGACATCCCCATGTCGGCCTCGGGGGTGGCGCGCATCGCCTGCTTGGACAGGCGGGAGAGGAGCATCAGCGTTCCCTCGCGGTGCTTCACGGCCATGCCCGGATCGTAGGCCATCCCGTGATCTCCATTGGACTGCTGATCATCCTTGTGCAAGGATGATCTCCATGACAGTCACCGACCGCGCCCAGCTCCCCAGCGCGCGCTGGGTCGCCCTCACCGTCGTCTGCATGGCGCAGCTGATGTCGATCCTGGACTCCACGATCGTCAACGTCGCACTCCCCGACATCCAGCATGACCTGCACTTCAGCCAGTCGACGCTGACGTGGGTCCTGAACGGCTACCTGATCACCTTCGGCTCGTTCCTGCTGCTGTGCGGGCGGCTCGGCGACCTCGTCGGGCGGCGCAGGATGTTCCTCGTCGGCGTCACGCTGTTCACGCTCGCGTCCGCCGCGTGCGGGCTGGCCTCCGACCAGGCGACGCTCGTCGTGGCGCGCTTCGCGCAGGGCCTCGGCGGCGCGGCCGCGGTCTCGGTGATCGTGGCGATCATCGCCTCCGAGTTCCCGGACCCGCGCGAGCGCGCGCGGGCGATGTCGGTCTACACGCTGGTGATCGCCGGCGGCGGGTCGCTCGGGCTGATCCTCGGCGGCGTGATCACGACCGTGCTCGACTGGCACTGGATCTTCTACGTCAACCTGCCGATCGGCGTCGTCACGCTGGTGCTCGGGCGGCTGTGGCTGGTCGAGAACCCCGGGCCCGGGATCGGGCGCGACCTCGACTGGCTCGGCTCGGTCCTGATCACCGGCGCGATGCTGGTCGTCGTCTACGCGATCGTCACCGCGAGCACCGACGGCTGGGGATCGCCGCACACTCTGGGCTTCGGCGCGCTCGGGCTGGCGATGGGCGTGGCGTTCGTCGCGCTGGAGAGCCGGATCGCCAACCCGATCATGCCGCTGCGGGTCTTCCGGATCCCGGGGCTGGCGGCGACGAGCGTCGTCCGCGGGCTGCTGATCGTCGGGCTGTTCTCGACGTTCCTGATCGGCGTGTTGTACATCGAGAAGCTGCGCGGCTACAGCGTGCTGACGACCGGCATCGCGTTCCTGCCCCAGACCCTGATGATGATGGTGTTGTCGCTCGGCCCGACGGCGAGGCTCGTGGCGCGCTTCGGCCCGCGGGCGACGTTGTTGTCCGGGTTGCCGCTGATCGCCGCGGGCCTCGCGCTGCTGGCGACCGCGGGCGAGCACACCGCCTACGTGCCGGTGCTCGTGCTGTCGTTCCTGCTGACCGGCCTCGGCGCGGGGCTGTCGCTGATGCCGCTGCTGGTGATCGCGATGGCGCGCGTGCCGGCCGCCGACGCGGGCGTCGCCTCCGGACTGACGAACACGTCGCTGCAGATCAGCGCCGCGATCGGGATCGCGGCGCTCGGCTCGCTCTCCGACGACCGCACGCGGTCGCTGCTGGCGCGCGGCGCGAGCACGCCGGACGCGCTGCTGGGCGGCTACCACCTCGCGCTCTGGGTCGCGGTCGGCTGCGCGGCCGCCGCCTGGGTGGCGGCGGCCGTGCTGGTGCGCACGCCGGAGGCCGGCCGCGTCGCGGTCGGCGCGGGCGCGGCGTCTACGCCGGGCTGATGTGGCTGACCGGCGTGCCGAGGCCGGAGGCCAGCGGGTCGCCGGGGTAGTCGTAGAACCTGCCGGGCTGGTTGCTCTCGACGCCGTAGCCGATGCCGAGGTCCTCGAGCGCGGCGCGGACCACCGGGACCGAGCGCCAGTCGAAGTTCTCGAAGCCGACGTCGTTGGGCACGATCGGCTGGCCGCCGATCTGCGACTGCGCGAAGCGGACGAGCGCGCGGTGCACGGCCTCGGTGCCCATCGCCTCGGCGCACAGGCGCGCGCCGAACGCCTCGCCGCCGCGCGCGAACGCGCTGACGCCGAGCAGGTAGAGCGAGATCTCGATCGTCTCGACGACCTCGAGCGTCTCGAACAGGCCGATCCCGCCGTCGCCGAACGCGGCGTCCGGGAACCAGTACCTGGTGGTCAACGCCCTGCCGCCCGCGTCCTTGAGCGCCTCGACGTGGTGGTACTCGGTCGTGACCGCGTTGCGCAGGACCGGCAGGAACGCCTCCGACGGCGTCCCTCCCGCGCGCTCGATCGCGGCGCTCACGAACGTCACGCCGAGCTGCTCCTCGGTGACCAGGAAGTCCAAGACCTCCTGGCGGCCCTCGCCGTCGGCGTTGCGCGCGGCCTGCGCGGTGGCGTCCAGCAGGGCGCCCGCTGAGTGCTGCTCCATGATGATCTCCCCTACGTGTAGGTGTCGGTGCCTGGACCGGCCGGACACCGACGGTACGCCGGGTGGGAGCGCGCGGCGATGCCGGTTGCGGTCGCGCCGATGCCCGCGGGCGCCTAACGCCAGCCGTCGGTGAGCACGCGGCGGGCGTTGGCGCCGAGGACCCTGTCGAGCGCGTCGCCGGTGAGGCCCTGCTGCTCGAGGTGGGTCCGGAGCTTCGGGAGCTGGCTCTCGTCCGAGCAGTCGTCAGGCGGATCGGTGAAGCCGTCGAAGTCGGTCCCGACCGCGACGTGCTCCCAGGTCCCGCCCGCCCAGTCGTTGAGCTGGACCATCGTGCGCCAGATCGCGTCGAGGCCGTCCTTGGGGTGCGAGGACTCCAGCCAGTAGGGCATGAAGATGACGCCGGCGATCCCGCGGCTGGCGGCGATCGCCGTGACGTCCTCCTCGGTCAAGTTGTAGGGCTCGGCGTTGAGCGTCGCGACGCCGATGTGGGAGGCGACGATCGGGATCCGGTTGGCGACCTGCGCGTAGACCTGCTGGCGCGCCGGGATCGTGCAGTGGGCGACGTCGGGCAGGATCCTGCGCTCGATCATCCGCTCCAGGACGGCCCTGCCCAGCTCGGTCAGCCCGCGCGTGAGGTCGACCTGCGGGTCGACCTTCCAGAACAGGATCCTGTGCTCCTCCTTCGGGATCGCGTCGACGTGGCCCGCGAGGTCGTTGGGGAACAGGTGCGCGAGCGTGATCGACGCGACGCCGCGGTCGGCGAGCAGGTCGACGCGCGCGAGGCGGCCGGCCTCGTCGCCGGGCTCGAGGCCCGCCGACAGGTGGTGGCCGCCTTCGACGGTGTGGACGATCGCGGTGCGGCCGTCGGCGAGCGCGGCGTCCAGCTCGGCGTTGGAGCGGACGTGGCGGAAGTGCTCCGAGGAGCGCTCGACCTGCTGCTCCATCTGGCCCATCTGCACGAGCAGGCACTCCCACGCGTTCCTCTCCAGCAGCATCCTGCCGCCCCTGGTGAGGTGGGCGGCGAGGTGGATCGGCGGGTTGTCGATGAACTCCCTCTCCGGAACGTGCAGCGCGGACCAGAGCACGTCGACACCCCCACGACTCAGCATCTCGAAGTCGCTGAGGCTCGCGAGCGGGTTGAACATGTCGCCGCCCATGACGTGCCTGCGCAGGTCGCGGTCCCAGAGGAACGCGTTCATCGCCGGGTGGGCGTGGATGTCGATCAGGAGGGTCATGTCATGCCGCCGGTCCGATCCGCGCCTCGATGTAGTCGTTCAACAACACCGGGCAGACGAACGGGCGGAACTCCTCGATGTGGCTGTGCGTCTCCACCCAGTCGGGGTCGATGAAGTTGAGCTTGCCCCAGTGCGCGCGGAACTCGACCCTCGCGTCGTCCCTGAGGTGGTCCCAGAGGCCCTTGAGGTGGGTGAAGATCTTCTCCTTGTCGCCCGGCTGCTTGCACACGTCGGTCAAGTACATGAAGTTGAACTTCACGATGTAGGCCTCGTCGTCCCAGCCCCACGCCGACATCCAGCTGCCGTCGACCTGGGTCAGCTCGATCTCGGTCGGGATGTTCGGCCAGCCGTGGGCGTCGAAGTAGGCCTCGCAGGCGCCGCGGACGCGGTCGATGTCACGCGGGCGGAAGCTCCACTCGGCCATCGCGACGTGCGTCGGCGCGCGGCGGTCGACCGGCAGCATGTTGCGCAGCGGGCCGGTGCGGTTGTCGGGGTCGTAGGCGAACTCCATGCCCCTGTAGAGGAGCTCCAGCGGCAGGTCCAGCAGCGGCCCGACGTCGGCGATCTCGTCGAGGACCTTCTCGACGAACTCGAGGATCTGCTCGGACTGGTCGGGCACGTAGTCGCCGTCGTCCCTGGACTCGCCGCGCGGCACCGCGGTCGCCGCCCACAGCAGCGCGTACCGGCTCTTGGGCATCCAGTTGACGCGCCAGAAGTCGTACCTCCTGCTGGTCGCGTCGAGGTCGATGAGGACGTCGTCCATCAGGACCTTCTCCTGGACGACGTCGAAGTAGAGCTCGTCGACGACCGCGAAGCGCACGCGGGTCAGGACGCCGAGCACGCCGAGCGAGCAGACGACCGCGGGCCAGTCGGCGTCGCCGCGCGCGATCCGGCGCTCGACCGCCGCGCCGCTGCCGGCCTCGATCGTCACCAGCTCGACCCACTCGAGCTTCTCGTAGAGCGAGTTGCGCGAGCTCGCGGGCGCGGTCCCGGTGGAGATCAGGCCCGCGAGCGTCTGCGCGTCGGTGCCGCCGGTGGCTGTCAGCGACTTGCCGTGGGTGCCCAGCTCGGCGAGGAGGTCGTGGAGCCTGACGTTCGCGGTCGCGACGAACCCGCCGCGGTCGGCGTCCATCACGATCTCCTTCGGGAGCCCGGACGTGTCGAGCAGCGCGTCGGTCACCACGATCTCGGCGCACGAGTGCAGGCTGCCCGGCACCCGGACGCGCCTGCCCGCGGCGTGCGCGTCGGCCAGCATCGTCTTCAGCTCGTCGATCGACGTGGGGCGCAGGACGACGTCGGGCGTGAACGCGACCATCCTCCCCCAGTCTTCGAGCACGGTTGAGGTGGTGGAGGGCATCACGGTGAGCGACGATAGGTCGATCAGCGTTGCTGCGCAAGGGAGTGCCTAGACGTCCGGGCGGGTCCTACGCCGCCACGGCGCCGTCGAGCCGGGCTGGACGAGGAACGTCCTGTGACTCGCCCCTCGGGCGGCGGGACTGGACAGAGTGTCGGCTCCCGCGCGCCGGTCGGCGACACCTCGCCGCTTGCCACAGCAGGGCAGCCCCGACCAGACTCGGTGTCTGCCATGCGCGCGCTGCCGATCGAGTGACCAACCAGCAGCACCTGGCGGCGTTGTCCAGCGAGCTGGAGGCTCGCTTGGACGAGATCTGCGCGCAGGTCGACGCGCTGACGCGGCGCGAGCTGCCCACGCTCTGGGACAGGCGCGACGCCGGCCTCGAACACGCGCTCGCGCGCGGCGTCTGCGATCACGTCGCCGGCGCCGTCCGCGAGCTCGGGCGTGGACGGGCGCCGCTGGCCGAGCTCTCGGCCGAAGCGCGCCGCGAGGCCGAGACGGCGGCGCGGGCCCGTGTCCCGGTCGAAGACCTGCTGGCGACCCGCCGGCTCGCGCACGCCGCGCTGTGGGAGGCGTGCGTCGAGGAGATCAGCGCGAGCGAGCTCACCGGCGCGGCGCGTGCCGACCTCATGAAGACCGCGTCGCGCTTCCTGTTCGCGCATGCCGGTAGCGCGCTGCCGCTGCTGCGCGCGGCCCACGCACACGCGCGCAACGCGTTGGTCGAGGATCGCGACCGCCGCAAGGAGCTGCTGATCGGCGAGCTGCTCGAGGGCCTACCGGTCGACACCGCCGACCTCGGCTACGACCTCCGCGCGCGGCACGTGGGCGCGATCGCCTGGGGCGCCGCGCCCGGCCTGGCGATCCAGACGCTGGCCGCCGACCTCGGCGCGCGCGAGTGCCTGCTCGTCGCCGACGGCGACTGCGCACGCGCGTGGCTGGCCGTGCCGGCCGGGCCGTGCGAGCCGTCGCTCGTGCTGCCGGCCGGGACCTCGTGCGCCGTCGGCGAGCCGGCCGAGGGACCCGAGGGCTTCCGCGTCACGCATCGCCAGGCGCACGGCGCCTACCGCGTCGGCGTGCGCCGGCCGCTCGGCTCGCTCACCTGCTACCGCGACGTCGCGCTCGTGGCGCTGGCCACGGCAGACCCGACGGCGGCGACCGACTTCGTCGCGCACTGGCTGGGCCCGCTCGCGGATGACGACCCGCGCACGGCGGTGCTGCGCACGACGCTGTCGACCTACTTCGCCGCCGGCCAGAACGCGCTGGCCGCGGCGGCGCGGCTCGGCGTCAACGACCGCACCGTCGGCTATCGCCTGCGCCGGATCGAAGAGCGTGTCCTGGGCGTCCCGATCGCCGAGCGGCGCGACGAGCTCGCGCTGGCCCTGCGCCTCCACGCGCTCGCCGCCGGCGACGCGGCCATGCGCTGAGCGGCCCGCTCATGGGCGGTCCCGGACCGTTCCGCATCGCATTGTGATGAGGCTCCCACCCCATCCGCAGGCAAGACGAACGACCGTGCCGAAGTTCGGCAAGGCGGTCGGCGGTGTTCGACGAAAGTCCCAAGCGCGAAGGCCTGGGACATGGCGACGATGGAGGACCACGTCGTCACACAGCAGGAGAGACACGCATGAGCGTTGGTTTGGGCAAGGCCCTGCCGCCCGCCGTCCGCGCCGCGGCCCGCGAGGAGTTGGACCCCGAGGGCACCGCCAGGCGCGCCGCCGCAGAGCCCGAGACCGCCGGGACCGCAGCGCCGCACGGCGCGGGCGACGAGCGCGCCGGGGGCCTGTCGCGCCGCCAGCTGCTGCGCACCGGGGGCGCGCTCGGCGCGTCGCTGCTCGCGGCGCAGATGACGCGTGGCACCACGGCGGCCCGTGCCGCCGGCAACCGGCCCAACGTCGTGGTGGTCGGCGCGGGCCTGGCCGGCGTCACCGCGGCCTACCGCCTGGCGCAGGTCGGCATCCCCGTGAACCTGTACGAGGCGAGCGACCGCGTCGGCGGTCGCTGCTTCACCGCGCGCGGGTTCAGCGGCGGGCAGACGGCCGAGCACGGCGGCGAGTTCGTCGACACGCGGCACGTGCATCTGATCAAGCTCGCCCAGGAGCTCGGGCTCACCCTCGAGGACTTCTTCGACGCCCAGGGCAACCCGCCCGGCTGGCCGGCCTACATCGGCGGCACGTGGTACCCCGAGGACGCGTGGGACCCGGACTTCGACCGGCTCACCAGGGCGATCATCAAGCAGGCGCGCGCCATCGGCGCCGTCAGCAACGGGGCGATCGACCCGACCGCCTACAGCTACGGGACCGCGACGCCCGCGGCCAGGCAGCTCGACCAGCTGTCGATGACCGACTGGCTCGACCAGCGCCTTCCGGGAACGACCGGCAGCCCGTTCGGCAAGCTGCTCGAGCGCATCGCCGGCTCGGGCATCGGGCTGCCGATGAGCGGCTCCTCCGCGATCAACTGGATGGACCTGCTCGGGCCCGACGACGCCGACGAGCGGTACCACATCCGCGGCGGCAACGACCAGGTGCCGACGCTCGCGGCCGCCGCCCTGCCCAGGGGCGCGCTGCACATGAACGCCCCGCTGCAGCGGCTCAGCCGCCGCAACGACGGCCGCTACGAGCTGCGCTTCGGCGGCATCGGCGCGACGGTCCTCGCCGACCGCGTCGTCCTGGCGCTGCCGTACTCGACCCTGCGCGACGTCGACCTGTCCTGCGCGGGGCTCAGCCCGCACCGCATGAGCGTGATCCAGCAGCTCAGCATGGGGACCAACGGCAAGCTGCTGCTGCGCTACGACGACCGGCCGCAGGCCCACACGTACGCCCTCGGCCAGTGGACGGGCTTCAGCCTCGACTACGGCGCCGCCCGCCACACGTGGGACAGCACCCGGCGGCAGCCGGGCAACGGAAGCATCACCACCATGTTCTACGGAGGCCAGGGCGCGCCGGCGTGGGCGGGCCGGCCGGCGCACGCCGGCGCCTCGGGCGCGTTCGTCGCCAACGCGGTGTCCCACCTCGACGCGACGGTCCCGGGCACCGGGGCGCACTTCACGGGCGAGGCGTGGATCGACGCGTGGGTCAACGACCCGTGGGTGCGTGGCTCGTACTCCGCGTACGGCATCGGCCAGTACACGGCCAACGAGGGCTTCAACTACCGCGCCGAGGGCGCGATCCACTTCGCCGGGGAGCACACCTCCACCTACAGCCGCGCGTATCTCAACGGCGGCGTCGAGAGCGGCCAGCGGGCGGCGATCGAGATCATGAACAAGGCCGGCGTGCCGGTGCCCGCCAACATCGCGAACCTGCCCTACAGCGGCAGCTAGGCAGCGCCGGCCAAGCCTCGCCTGAGACCGGCGGCGCGGGCGCTCGCGGAGCGATGCCACGTTGGTGGACAACGCCGACAGGGCGGGCAGGAACACGGCCAGGTGGAACGGCAAGCTCAACCGCAAGGCCTTGAAGCCCGGCTCCTACCGCCTCGTCGCGACCGCCAGGACCAGGGCCGGCGTGCGGGGCGCCGCGAAGACCAAGGCCTTCAGGGTCAGGCGCTGACGCGTGCCGGCCGGCCGCGGGCGGCGCGCAGCAGCCCCGCGGCCGACACGATCGCCCAGCAGCCCTCCAGCAGCAGGAACCCCGCCTGGCGCTCCTGCGCGGCGAGCACCGCGAGCACGAGCGAACCGGTGAAGTTCAGCGCGAGGTAGACGGGCGAGGACGCCGACAGCCTGCCGCGTTGGGCGGCGACGAACGCGACGAGGATCAAGAGCGATCCGAGCACCTGGACGATCTGGTCCATGACCAACCTCCGATGCGCGCCGTCGTCAGGCCGGGTACAGCGCGCGCTCTCGTCCGGAAGACCACCACTCGTGGTCTCTCACCTCCAGCATAGCGCCGTTCAGGCCGGGCAGACGCTGGTCTTCCTGGCGCCCGGCTGGACGCAGCGACTCACGATCCTGAACCGCTTGTGCGGGCGGATCTGGAGCACCGTCGAGGTCCCGATCGCGCCCGGCGCCGTGACCTGGACGGAGATCGTCGTCGTGCCCGCCAGGTTGCGGTTCCTGAAGACGTCGCGGCCGAAGCTGCGCGCGCCCTTCCTGAGCGTCTTCCTCGTGAGCGTGAAGTGCTTGGCGGTCCTGAACGGACAGCGCCTCCCCGTGCAGGTCAGCGTCGCCCTCTCGGTCCCCCTCAGGCCGCTGATGACGACGCTGGTCACGACCGTCCGGTGCGTCCTGGCGCTCGTGCGGACGTGGAACGTCGTCCTGGCGGTCACGCGCGCGATCCTCGGCGCCCTCGGCGCGGGCCTCGCGACGATCGGCCCGGGCGGCGCCGGAGCGGGCAGCAGCGCGGTGGTGAAGGTCGCGTCGGCGCCGGCCGTCCCGCCCTCGCCGTTGATCGCGCGCGCCCGCACGTGGTAGGTCGTCCCCGCGGCCAGGCCCGCGAGCGCGGTCGCGACCGGCACGGGCCCGATGCCGGCGGGCACGGTGACCGGCGCCGAGGTCTGCCCGTAGGCGGTGCTCGGGCCGTAGTCGAAGACGACCGTGGTCTCGTTGCCGCGCGGGTCGGCGACGGCGCCGACGGCGGCCGTCGCCGTCCCGGTGGCCGCGGCGGTCCCGGTCGTCGTGCGCGGCGCGCCGTCGACCAGGCGCGCGATCCGCGACCTGTTGTTGTCGGTGAACCAGAGGTCGTCGTCGGGGCCCTTGACGATGTCGAAGGGCTCGCCGTTGTCCGCGACGCCGTAGAACCTGGCGTTCGTGCCGTCGGCGTTGAGCCGCACGACGCCGTGGCTGCCCTTCGCCGCGACGTAGATGCGGCCGTCGGCGCCCGCGACGATCCCGATCGGGTCCGAGAACGCCCCGCCCGTGGGCGTGATCTCGGCCGCCACGCCGCCGGACTGCGCGGCCGGGAACCGGGCGAGCCTGCCCACGATGTTCTCGGTCACCCAGAGGTTCCCGGCGCCGTCGGAGGCGATGCCGTCCGGTCCCGCGCCGGGGGTGGCCGTGGCGATCGTGGACTCCACGGCCAGGTCCTTGGACAGCCGCCGCACGACGTCGCCGTCGTAGTCGGGCGCGTAGAGCTTGCCGCCGACGGCCTCGAGGTCGAACACGGTGCCGCCGACCGCCGCCGTGGTCACCGCGCCGGTCCCGTCGTCGGCCACGTAGCCGACCCTCCTGCCCGACCCGCAGCCGAAGTACATCCGCCCGTTCGCCGCCGCCAGCCCGTCCGGCGCGCAGCCCGCGGGGAGCGTGACCGGGTGCGCCGTCGGGGCCGCCGACCTCGCGTCGAACCAGACCAGCTTGGCGGCGCCGTTGACCGCGACCCAGACGCGGTCGCCCGGTCCGGTCGCAACCGCATGGGGTTGGTCGCCGACCACGTAGCGCTGGACGACCGCGCCGCTCGGCGCGATCCGCACGACCGAGCCCGCGAACTCCTCGGCGACCCAGAAGTTCCCGTCCGGCCCGAGCGCGATGCCGTTCGTCGCCGACTGCGGCCCGCTGACGTCCTGGATCACGAACGCGCCGGCCGGAGCGGCAGCGACGAGCAGCGCGCCGACGGCGAGGACCACAACGGAGAGCCGGCGCACGCCCGCGAACGTACCGGCGCCGGGCCGAACCGTCAACGCGCCGCGTCCCCTGTCGTCACCCGCTCCGGGGGATGCGCGTCGTTGCCGGCGCACCTACCGTCGCGCCATGCGCATCGAAGACTACGCCGTGCTGGGCGACTGCCAGACCGCCGCCCTCGTCGGCCGCGACGGGTCGGTCGACTGGCTGTGCCTGCCCCACTTCGACTCGGCCTCGTGCTTCGCGGCGCTGCTCGGCGACGCCTCGCACGGCACCTGGCGCATCGCGCCGGTCGGCGACGTCCACACGACCACGCGCCGCTACGTCGAGGGCACGCTGGTCCTGGAGACCGACATGGAGACCGCCGACGGCGCGATCCGCATCACCGACTTCCTGCCCCCGCGCGGCGACGGCGCGCTGGCGTCGCAGCTGATGCGGATCGTCGAGGGCCTGCGCGGCGAGGTGCCCGTGCGGATGGACTTCGCGCTGCGGCCCGACTACGCCACGATCGTCCCGTGGGTCGAGGCGGCGCCCGACGGCCTCACCGCGCTCGCCGGCCCCGACGGCTTCCGCCTGAGCACCACGCTGCCGCTCGAGCTCGACGTCGGCGGCGCGCACGCCGAGCTGGTCGTCTCGGCGCAGGAGCGCCATCGCGCGGTCCTCACCTGGCACCGCTCCTACGAGCGGGCGCCGGTGATCGAGGACGCCGACTCCGCGCTGGCGCGCACGATCGCCTGGTGGCGCGCGTGGACCGGTCGCTGCACCTACGAGGGCGCCTACCGCGACGAGGTGCTGCGCTCGCTCGTCGTCCTCAAGGCCATGACCTTGGAGGCCACCGGTGCGCTGGTCGCGGCGCCCACGACCTCGCTGCCCGAAGACCTCGGCGGCAGCCGCAACTGGGACTACCGCTACTGCTGGCTGCGCGACTCGGTGCTCGTCCTCGAGGCGTTGCTGGACGCCGGCTACACCGACGAGGCCGCGGGCTTCCGCGACTTCCTGCTGCGCGTCGGGACCGGCGACCCGGCCAAGATCCAGATCATGTACGGGATCCGCGGCGAGCGGCGCCTGACCGAGTTCGAGCTGCCCGAGCTGCCCGGCTACGAGGGCTCGCAGCCGGTGCGGATCGGGAACGCGGCCTCCGAGCAGTTCCAGCTCGACGTCTTCGGCGAGGCGTTCGCGGTCGCGGCCATCGGCATCGACCTCACCGGGGAGATCGAGCGCGACCTGTGGCCGCGCTGGTGCGCGATCGTCGAGCACGTCGCCGGCGTCTGGCAGCAGCCCGACGACGGGATCTGGGAGAGCCGCGGCCCGCGCCGTCACTACACGTACTCCAAGGTCATGGCCTGGGTCGTCTTCGACCGCGCCGTGAGCCTCGCCGAGCGCTTCGGGCTCGAGGCGCCGCTGGAGCGCTGGCGCGCGACGCGCGACGAGATCCACCAGGAGGTCTGCGACAAGGGCTGGGATCCTGACCGCCGTACGTTCACCCAGTACTACGGATCGCGAGCGCTCGACGCCAGCATCCTCAACATCCCGCTCGTCGGCTTCCTGCCCGGCGACGACCCGCGCGTGACCGCGACGATCGACGCGGTGCGCGACGAGCTGGGCCGCGACGGGTTCGTCTCGCGCTACTCGACCGCGCAGACCGACGACGGCCTCGACGGCGACGAGGGCCAGTTCCTGGCCTGCTCGTTCTGGCTGGCCGCCGCGCTGGCGCACAACGACCGGGTCGCCGAGGCGCGCGCGCTGTTCGAGCGCCTCGCCGGGCTGGCCAACGACCTCGGCCTGCTGGCCGAGGAGTACGACGTCGCCCGCGGCCGCCAGGTCGGCAACTTCCCCCAGGCCTTCAGCCACCTCACGCTGATCGTCGCGGCCCGCGCGATCTCCGACGCCGAGGCCCGGACGACGACCGCCGGCGACGGGCACCCGCCGGCCGTCGCCGCGGCCACGCCGGCCTTGCGGGAGTAGCCCCGCGCGCGTCAGCGCAGCTCGGCGACCGGGTTGCGCAGCGCGCCGATCCGCTCGACCTCGGTCTCGACGACGTCGCCGTCGGCGAGCGAGCGGACCGGGTCCATGAACTCGCCGCAGCCCCACGGCGTCCCGGTCAGCAGGACGTCGCCGGGCTCGAGCGTGAAGCTGTGCGAGCAGAACGAGAGCAGGTCGGCGACGCCGAAGACCATCTCGGCGGTCGTCGAGTCCTGCATGACCTCACCGTTCACGCGCGTGCGCAAGGCGAGCGCCTGCGGGTCCGCTACCTCGTCGGCCGTGACGATCACCGGACCGAGCGGGCAGAACGTGTCGAGGCTCTTGCCCCGGACCCACTGGCCGTCGGAGAACTGCACGTCGCGCGCCGAGACGTCGTTGGCGACCGTGTAGCCGAAGATGTAGGACAACGCGTCCTGCGCCGCGACGCGCGTCATGCGCCGGCCGACGACGACGGCCAGCTCGACCTCCCAGTCGACGCGCGCGGTCACCGCGCGGTCGATCCGGATCGCCTCCCCGTCGCCGATCAGGCTCGTCGTGAACTTCGTGAAGACCAGCGGCCCCGCCGGGACCGCCATCCCCGCCTCGCGGATGTGGTCCATGTAGTTCAACCCGATCGCGACGATCTTGCCCGGCCGCAGCGGCACGGTCAGCCGCGCGCCCGCGCCGAGCGGCGCATCGCCCACCAGCGCGTCGAGCGGCGCGCCCGCCGCGATCAGCGCCGCCAGCGGCGCGCCGTCGCCCAGCGGCCACAGCGCGCCGTCGCGCTCGGCGACCGCTCGCTCCACCCCGTCCACCACAGCCGTTCCCACACGCATGTCAGATCCCTTTGCCCGGGTTGAGGAGGCCGGCCGGATCGAGCGCGTGCTTGATCTGCCGGTGCAGGTCGTGGGCTGCGCCGAGCTCGTCGCCGAGCAGCCCGTGCTTCAACAGCCCGATGCCGTGCTCGCCGGCGATCGTGCCGCCCAGCTCCAGCGCCAGCGCGACGATCGCCGCGAACGCGGCGCGCGCCCGCGCGACGGCGTCCGGGTCGCCGCGGTCGTAGACGACCGTCGGGTGCATGTTGCCGTCGCCCGCGTGGCCGAACGTGCCGATCAGGACGTCGTGGCGCGCGGCGATCGCCTCGATCCCCTCGAGCAGCGCCGGGATCGCGCCGAGCGGAACGCAGACGTCGTCCAGCAGCGTCGCGCCCTGGCGCTCCAGCGCGCTGTAGGCCAGCCGCCGCGCGGCGGTCAGCATCCGCCCCTCGGCCTCCTCGTCGGTCACGACCGCGAGCGTCGCGCCCTCGGACTCGCACCAGCTCGCCATCCGCTCGACCTCCTCCAGCGCGGCCGCGCCGGGCAGGTCCGAGCGCGCGAAGACGAGCACCTCGACGTCCTGGTCCAGCCCCTGCGGCGCCATCGCCTCGACCGCCGCGATCGTCGTGCGGTCCATCAGCTCCAGCATCGCCGGGGTGGTGCTCCGGACGATCCGCGCGATCGCGCGCCCGGCGTCGCCGAGCCCGGCGAAGCTCGCGGCCAGCGTCGCGCCCGGCGGCGGCGCCGGCAGCAGCCGGACCGTCGCCTCGGTCACGATCGCCAGCGTCCCCTCCGAGCCGCAGACCAAGGACACCAGGTCGTAGCCCGCCACGCCCTTGCGCGTGCGCCGGCCGACCCGGACCGCGCGGCCGTCGGCGAGCACCAGCTCCAGCCCGAGCAGCGCGTCGCGGGTGACGCCGTGCTTGACGCAGCACAGCCCGCCCGCGTTGGTCGCGACGTTGCCGCCGATCGTCGAGAACGCGTAGCTCGCCGGGTCGGGGGCGTACCAGAGCCCGTGCTGCTTGGCCGCATCCCCGAGGTGCGCGTTGACGAGCCCCGGCTGGACCGTCGCGGTCAGCGACGCGGCATCGAGGCCGACGATCCCGGTCATCAACTCGGTCGACAGCACCACGCAGCCGTCGATCGCGTTCGCGCCCCCGGCCAGCCCGCTGCCCGCGCCGCGCGGGACGATCGGGACGCCGTGCCGCGCCGCCGCGCGCACCGCGGCCTGGACCTCGGCGGTGCGCCGCGGGCGCACGACGACCGCGGGCATCCCGGCCTCCAGCAGCCCCGGCGCCGCCTGGTCGGCGCGGTAGGAGGCCAGGACGTCCGGGTCGGCGATCAGCTCGCCCGCGCCCTCCAGGTCGGCGAGCAGGCGTGAGGTAGATGCAGTGGTCACGAGGCCTCCGCAGCAGGAATGGCGAAGCCGCTGGGTTCCGCGGTATGTTGGGCGCCTCCCGTGAGCAGCCAGGACCCACCCCGATGACGGGCCTCAACCTCGGCCGCGGTGCCGGCGGCAGCCCCGTCCTGGCGCCCGGCCAGCACGCCGTCAAGCTCGAGCGCAGCGTCTACTCCGGCCGCGTCACGTCGATCCTGCGCGAGGCGATCATCGAGGGCGAGCTCGGCGCGGGCGACCCGCTCGTCGAGGCGCGCCTGGCCGAGCAGCTGTCGGTCAGCCGCGGGCCGGTCCGCAACGCGCTGCACGCGCTCGAGGGCGAGGGCCTCGTCCGCACCCAGCCCAACGGGCGCACGGTCGTCGTCGGCTTCGGCCCCGAGGACCTGGAGGACCTGACCGGTGTGCGCTTCGAGCTGGAGGCCGCGGCGATCCGCCGCGGCTGCGAGCGCAGGGCCGACGTCGCGCCGATCCAGGAGGCGTTCGCCGCCTTCGAGGAGGAGGGCGCCTCGACGCAACGCCTCGTCGACCTCGACATCGAGTTCCACCTGCGCCTGCTGGAGCTGTCGGGCAGCCGCTTCCTGACCCAGGCGTGGCTCGCGCTCGCGCCCGTGATCCACACGGTCATCACGATCGGCAACCGCCGCCTGACCGAGCGCGACCCGGAGCAGAACTTCGACCGGATCGTCGCCGCGCACAGGCCGCTGGTCGCCGCGATCGCCAAGCACGACGCCAGGAGGGCGACCGCGCTCCTGGCCAAGCAGTTCGACGTCACGACGTCGATGTTCAGCACCGACCTGGGCTGACACGGCGCGTCAGCCCAGCAGGCCCTGCGGGTCCTGCAGCCGGTCGCGCACGTCGGCCAGGAAGCGCGCGGCGTCGGCCCCGTAGATGATCCGGTGGTCGCTGGTCAGCGTCAGCGTCATCTGCTGCGCCGCGACGATCGCGCCGTCGCGCGGGACCGCGACCGCCCGGACCGCCCCGACGGCGAGGATCGCCGCCTGCGGCGGGTTGAGCACCGCCTCGAAGTGGCGCACGCCGAACATCCCGAGGTTGGAGACCGTGAACGTCCCGTCGGCCAGCGCCTCCGGGAGGATCGACTTGTCGCGGACAGACTCCGCGAGCGCTCGGGTCTCCTGCGCGATCTCCGCCAGGGACTTCGCGTCCGCGTCGCGGACCGTCGGGACGAGCAGCCGGTCGCCCGCCTCGACGGCGATGCCGACGTTGACGTGCTCCCAGAGCTGGAACGTGCCGCCCTCGGCGTCGAAGCTGCCGTTGACCGCCGGGTGCGTGCGCAGCGCCAGCGCGCACGCCCGGACGATCATGTCGTTGTAGGAGGGAACCGGAACACCGTCGCTCGCGGCCGCCTTCAGCTCGCCGCGCAGCGCGGCCGCGGTGTCCATCTCGACGTCGATCGCCGCCGTGAACTCCGGCACCTCGCGCTTGGCCTCGGCCATCCGCCGCGCCACGAGCTTCTGCGTGCGGGTGAGCTTCTGCGCGGTCGCGGCGTTCACCATCATGTCGCTCATGCGGACGCCGCCTGGTCGTCGATCCGGACGACGACGTCGCCGACCTCGCACTCCTGGCCCTCGGTGACGAGGATCTCGGCGATCACGCCCGCGACGCCCGCCTCGACGTCGAACGACGACTTGTCGCCCTCGATCTCGACGACCGCGTCCTCGGGGCCGACCCTCTGGCCGACCTCGACCATGATCGTGACGATCTCGACCTCGACCGTGGACATGCCCATCTTCGGGATGTGGACGTCGATCATGAGGCGACCTCCGGGGCGAAGGCGAGCACGCCGCGGACCGCGTCGGCCAGCTGCTCGCGCGACGGCAGCAGCGCCAGCTCGAGGTCGACGGCGAACGGGATCGGCGCGTCGGCGCGCGTCACGCGCCGCGGTGGTGCCTGCAACGGGTACTCCTCGGCGGCGGTGGCGAGCACCTCGGCGGCGAGGCCGGAGGTGCGGTTGGTGTCGTCGAAGACGACGAGGCGGCCGGTCTTCTGCACCGACGCGCGCAGGCCGTCCCAGTCGAAGGGCAGGACCGTGCGCGGGTCCCAGACCTCGGCGGAGATCCCCTCGGCCGCCAGCTCCTCGGCGACCGCGAGCGCGTCGTGGACGAGGTGGCCGACGGCGACGATCGTGACGTCGTCGCCCGCGCGGTGCACGCGGCCGACGCCGAGCGGCACGGCCTCCAGCACCTCCGGGACCTCCTCGCGGGTGCCGAGCACGGCGGCCGGGAAGAACAGGACCACCGGGTCGTCGTCGCGGATCGCCGACACGAACAACCCGTAGGCGTCGAGCGCCGTCGCCGGGACGACGGTCTTCACGCCCGCGTGGGCGAACAGCGCGTAGGGGTGGTCGGAGTGCTGGGCCGCCAGGCCCTTGCGCGCGCCGGAGCCCGGCACGATGTAGGTGACCGGGACCTTCGCCTGGCCACCGGTCATCAGCCGGAACTTCTGCGCCTGGTTGACGATCGGCTCGAACGCCGTGAACAGCAGCGACGGGATCTGGAACTCGACGACCGGCCGGTGGCCGGCCAGCGCCGCGCCCATCGCGAAGCCGGTGAAGGCCTGCTCGGAGATCGGCGTGTCGATCACCCGCTCGCGGCCGAAGTCGGCGACCAGCCCCTTCGAGACGCCGCGCAGCGACGCGCGCACGTCCTCACCGATGATGAAGACCGAGGGGTCGTTCGTCATCTCGTCGCGCAGCGCCTGGGCCAGCGCCGCCTGGTATCGCATCCGGGCCATCAGGCCGAGACCCCCTTCCGCGGCGCGGGGCCGCTTGCGTACACGTAGTCCAACGCCTCCGACGCCTCCGGGCGCGGGCTCTCGCGCGCGAACGCGAGCGCGGCCTCCAGCAGCTGCTCGACTTCGTCATCGAGCGCCGCGACGTCGTCGGGCGCCATCCGCTCGGCGAGCACCCGCAGCGGGTCGCGCTCGCGCCAGCGCTCGATCTCCTCGTCGGTGCGGTAGCCGAGGTTCATCGTGCGCTCGGCGGTGTGGTGGCCGACGAAGCGGTAGGTCTCGCACTCCAGGAAGCTCGGGCCGCCGCCGGAGCGGGCGTGCGCGACCGCGGTCGCCGTCGCCTGAAGGACCGCCTCGGCGTCCATCCCGTCCACGTGCACGGCCGGCATGTCGTAGGCCGCGGCGCGGCCGGTGATCGAGCCGGACGTCGCCTCCTGCGAGGAGAACGAGACCGCGTAGCCGTTGTTCTCGCACACGAAGAGCACGGGCAGCTTCCAGATCCCGGCCATGTTCATCGTCTCGTGCAGGACGCCCTGGTTGATCGCGCCGTCGCCGAAGAAGACGACCGCCACGCGGTCGCTCCCGGCCTGCACGCCCGCCCACGCCGCGCCCGCGGCGATCGGCGCGCCGGCCGCGACGATCCCGTTGGCGCCGTAGATCCCGAGCGAGACGTCGGCGATGTGCATCGAGCCGCCCCGCGCGCGGTTCAGGCCCGTGGTGCGGCCGAGCAACTCGGCGAGCATGCGCGACACCTCGGCGCCCTTGGCGATCACGTGGCCGTGACCGCGGTGGGTCGAGGTGATGACGTCGTCGTCGCGCAGCGCCGCGCAGACGCCGGTGGCGACGGCCTCCTGGCCGATGTACTCGTGCGTGACGCCGGCGATCTCGTTGGCGTTGACGAGCTCGACGACCGTCTCCTCGAAGCGCCGGATCGTGCGCATCGTGCGGTAGAGGTCCGCGTGGCTCATGCGCGAGCCTCCGGAGCGGGGTCGCGGGGCGGCCGGCCGGCGAGGACGCGCAGCGCGTCGGCGAGGGCGCGCCCGCGCACCTCGGCGAGCGCCTCCTCGGAGAACGCCGCGGAATGGGGTGTCAGCACTGCGGACTCCATTTCGATCAGGGAACTGTCGGGGTCAAGGGGTTCGTGCTCGAAGACGTCGAGGCCGGCGCCGCCGAGGTGGCCGGAGGCGAGCGCGGCCTGCACCGCGGCCTCGTCGACGATCTCGCCGCGGCTGGTGTTGACCAGCAGCGCGCCCGGGCGCAGCCGCGCGAGCTGGCCCGCGCCGATCAGGCCGCGCGTGGCGGGCGTCAGCGGGACGTGGAGCGAGAGCGCGTCGGAGCCGTCGAGCAGCGCGCCGAGGTCCTCCGCCCGGCGCGCGCCGGCGGCCGCGAGCACGTCGTCGCCGATCGCCGGGTCGTGCACGAGCAGCTCCATGCCGAACGCGCGGGCCCGGACGCCGACGGCCTGGGCGATCCGGCCGAAGCCGAGCAGGCCGAGCACCGAGCCACGCAGGCGGCGCATCGTCCCGAGCTGCTCGTAGGCCAGCCAGCGCCCGTCGCGCAGCGCCCGGTCCGACGCGGGCACGCGCCGCGCGACCGCCAGCAGCAACGCGAGCGTGTGGTCGGCGACGTCGTCGACGCCGTAGTCGGGGACGTAGACGACCTCGATCCCGCGCGCCCGCGCGGCGGCGACGTCCACGTTGTCGTAGCCGCTGCCGCACCGCGCGATGACGCGCAACAGCGGAAGTCGTGCGATCAGCTCAGCGGTCAGCTTCGCGTGGTAGACGAGGATGCCCGCGGCCTCCGCCCCGGCCGCGGCGATCGCATCCGGGTCGTGGCCGTCGAGCTCGATCAGCGCGACGCCCGCCTGCGCGAGCGCCGCGTGATCCTCGGGGCCGAACGGGAAGCGGTCCCGGTCGGTGAGCAGGACCGCCGTCACGGGCGCACGTGGAACGCGTCGACCTGGACGGTGTTGCCGGTCGAGTCGAGGTTGTGCGCGCCGAGGACGGTGATCGTCAGCGTGTGCGTCCCGCTGGTCGGGAACGTCGCCTGGTAGACCGCGGCCTGGCTGACGTCGGGCCCGCGGAACCCGTACGTGTCGACGCGCGCGGCGAACGTCCCGTCGAGCGCGACGTCGGCCTTGCCGCAGGCCGGGCAGAGCCGCCCGACCCACGTGATCCGGCGGCCGCTGAAGGTCACGGTCGCCGTGTCGCCCGCGGTGGCGTCGACATGGGCCGAGCCGCCCGACGCGCTCGCGATCGAGCTGGTCGACCAGCCGCTGCCGCTGTAGGCGACCGAGGCGTCGGAGTCCTGCTTGACCGTCGCCGCGTTGGTGAGCGCCTGGAAGCCGTCGATGTTGATGGCGTTGGAGGTCGACAGCGCGTTGCGCGTGCCGGACGGGACGATCTGGATCGTGTGCGTGCCGACGCTGCTGAACGTCTTGACGTAGACCGGCACCGCCCAGTTGTCGTCGTCGGGCGCGTAGAGGTCGATCGTCGCGTCGGTCGTGCCGTCGATCTTGATGGTGGCCTTGCCCTGGTCGGGGCCGAGCTTGGCGATGTAGCTGACCTGGCCGCCGGTGAACGTCCAGCTCGCCGTCGCCGTGCCGGTCGAGGGCGGTGGGTCGGTGGAGTACGTGACGTACGGATCCCACGACGTCGCGTCGCTGGCGTAGTCGCCGTTGTTGTTGATCTCGAACCGGATCGCGTCCCCGGACGCGACCGTGACGCTGCCGACGTTGGCGTCGACGCCGGTCGTGTCGTTGCCCGCGATCGTCGTCGGCCCCCAGACCGTCGTGCCGTTCTTGGTGATCTTGACCACGACGCCGTTGCCGTCGGTGTTCATCTTCGCGACGTGCGAGGCGATCGCGACCGTGCCGGCATGCGGGGCGATCCACGTGCGCGCGGTGTCGTTGGACGCGCCGGGATGCTCGGCGGTCGGCCAGACGAAGCCGCCCGACGCGTCGTGCCACTCGCGCTGGCCGAGGTAGCCGCTCGAGTTGTAGGACCCGATGTCGGTCCACGTGCTGCCTGACTTGTCCTGGTAGCGCCAGTTGTTGGCGCCCTGCGTCGAGCTGAAGCCCGTGCACGCGTCGTGGCAGTCCCTCGACGAGGACAGCGTCCCGCCCGAGGCGTCGGGCAGCGCGGTCTGGTGCGTCCACGAGCCGGCGTAGGTCACGCCCGCGTCGGCGTCGTCGGCGGCGGTCGTGTCGGCCGTGAAGCCGGGCGACGAGGCGGCCGCCGAGAGGTTGCCGTCGCCGTCGACGGTCTTGACCGTGTACGGCGCGTTGGGCGAGTTCAGGTGCGAGTGGTCGAAGTAGTACGTGCCCTTGTCGACCGTCGCGATCAGGTTCCCGTTCAGGTAGACCTTGTAGCCGGAGACGTGGTTGTCGTCGGAGCCCGCCGTCCAGGTGACGTCGGTGCCCGAGTACCCCATGTTGGTCGCGATCCGCGCCTGGACGTTGCCCGGCGCGCTCGGCGCCGTCGTGTCCTGGCCGCCGCCCGGGTGCTTGGCCAGGCCAATCCAGATCAGCTCGCCCGCCTGCGGCGAGGTCAGCGTGACGCCGTTGGTCATGAGGTCTGAGCCGGTGCGCGAGGCGCTGCCCGACGCGAGCTGGTAGCGCACGTCGTAGGTGCGGGTCGCGTCCAGGCCCTTGGGGTAGACGGTCGTCGCGCCCGAGCCGTTGCCGCCCTTGTACACCACCAACGCGTGCTGCTGGTTCTGCGAGACACGCTCGAACCAGTTGCGGTCGTTGTCGGTTCCGTGCGGGTGGAACTGGTGGACGTAGCGGCCGGCCACGCCCTGCTCGATCATGTAGTGGTAGGTGTCGACGAGCTTGCGCATGCAGGCCAGCGCCGCCGGGTCGCTCGTGTCGCCGGTGAAGTCCGGGTTGAACGCGAGCAGCGCGTTGTAGGCGTTGCTGCAGTTGGCCGGGCTCCACGCGTCCGGGATCCCGCTGATCTTGTCGGTCGGGAACAGCCGTGCGGCGTCGTAGGACTCCGCCATGCCGTTGTTGTCCGTGATCGAGAAGCTCGACGCGACGCGCATGAACTCCCAGCTGACCTCGTTGCCGCCGGAGTCGACGGCCTGGATCGCCGAGCCGGGGCGCGCGTCGAGGAAGCGCTGCTGGACGCGGCGGAACGCCTGGTCCTGCGCGAGCTGCTGGTCACCGCTCCAGTCGGCGACCGGGCAGGAGTCGTTGCGCCACTGGAAGTCGCCCCAGTCCTGGGCCTTGCCGATCAGCAGGTCGCCCATCCACGTCTCGGCGCCCGCCTGCGTCAGGTCGATCAGGCGGTCGGCGTAGCCGCAGGGCGAGCCGGTCGAGAACCAGCTCGGGTGCGCCGAGAAGACGTTCGAGTTGGTGTTCGCGTCGTAGGCCATCATGTAGACCAGCTGCTTCATCCCGGACTTGCCGAGGAAGTCGCCGCTCTGCTTGAAGTCCGGCCCGTTCCAGTTGCCGGGCGTGTCCCACCAGCCGTTGTCGCGGTGGTAGGTGTCGGCGCCCATCGTGCGCAGGTGGTCGGCGATGCCGAAGATCTTCTGCAGTGTCCCGGCCTGGTCCCACGAGCCGGTCCACTGGCTGCCCGTGTACCAGTACCCGAGCATCCGGATCGCGCCGAAGTACGGGCTGCGGGTGTCGTCCCACATGTACTGGTACTGCCAGTCGAGCAGCCCGTTGGTCATGTTGTCCAGGTCGGTCGTGTAGACCGAGGTGAAGGCCTTCGGCGTCGTCACCGACGCGCCCGCCGCCAGCGAGGCGGAGTAGTTGGGGATCGTCAGCGAGAGGTCGCCGGTCCCGCCGCCCTGGTTGCCGGCGGCCAGCGCCCAGCGCCCGTAGTAGTCGAAGCCGACCGAGACGCCGTCCCTCGTCGACGTGTTGAACTGGCTGAACCACGGGATGTAGACGGCCGACGTCTCCGACCAGCCGGCGCTCGGGCAGCCGCTGCTGCCGCTGGAGTAGTCCTGGTAGCGCCAGTTGTTCGTGCCCTGGGTGGAGCTGAAGCCCGTCGAGGCCGTGTACGAGGAGCCGCCGCTGTAGGCGATCGTCGGGTCCCAGTTCGTGGCGTCGTAGCTCCAGTCGCCGTTGTTGTTGATGACGAACCGGATCACGTCGCCGGCGCTGACCGCGACGCTCGACACGCTGGTCGAGATGCCGGTCGTGTCGGACCCGCCGATCGTGTGCGCCGCGTAGATCGTGGAGCCGTTCTTGGTGATCGAGACGACGACGCCGTTGCCGCCGGTGTCGCGCTTGGCCGCGGTGCCGGTGATGTTGACGGTGCCGCTCGTCGGCGCCGTGAACGCGCGCGCGGTGTCGTTGGCCGGCCCGGGGTGCTCGGCGCCCGGCCAGACGTAGCCGCCGGACCCGTCGTGCCACTCCCGCTGGCCCTGGTAGCCGCTGGCCGCGTAGGCCGCGATGTCGTGCCAGCCCGTGCCGGTGTTGGTGGTGGTCGTCGGGCAGTCGAACGAGTCATAGGAGTCGAACGTGCGCGCGTAGCTGCTCGACAGGTTCGCGGTCCGCAGCTGCCAGCTGTTGCCGACCGCGCGGGCGCCGCTCATCCACTGCAACGTCGAGTTGGAGGCCTCGTCGCCCATCACGTGCTGCTCCAGGAACGACGGCCTGGCCAGCGTGTGCGCGCTCGTGTCGGTGTTCTTGTAGGTGACCCACTCGCGGACCACGCTCGTGCTCGGGTAGATCAGGTAGTGCTTGGTCGCCTGCACGCCGGTGCGCGTCAGCGCGACGTCGAGCTGCAGGGCGGTCTGCCCGTTGGTCGTCGTGCTCGCCGCGCTGCCGGAGCCGCAGCTCCAGCCCGTCGTCGAGCCGGTGATCTCGGTCCCGTCCCAGGTGAAGCGCAGCTCGCTCGACGGCGAGCTCGCGTCCACGTACTGGCGCACCGGGCTGGCCAGCTTGTTCTTGAAGCTCGTCAGCGTGTAGGTCCCGCCGCTGAACGTGACGGTCTTCTCGACGGCGGCGGTGCCGAACGTCCAGGTGCACGCGTTGGCGCCCTGCGTGGCGTAGGCGTCGCCGACGGTGACGGCGTGGGCGCTCGCGGCGAGCGCGGCGGTGAGCAGCAGCGCGAGCGGGACCGCGCGGAACAGGGAACGGAGCACGACGACCTCTTCTCTAGAGCAGTGAGCCGCCGTTCACGCGGAGCACGTGACCGGTGATGAACGTGGACAGGGGGCTGAGCAGGAACACGCACCCGGCCGCGATCTCCTCCGGGCGGCCGAGGCGGTTGAAGAGCGTGCGGGCGGCGACGGCCGCCTTCTGCTCCGGCGAGGTGTCGGCGTGCGTGGCGGCGGTCTCGGTCGGGCCCGGCGAGACGGCGTTGACGCGCACGTTGCCGGGCGCCGCCTCGCGTGCGAGCGACTTGGTGAGCCCGATGACGCCGCCCTTGGCGGCTGCGTAATGCGCCGCAGGACTGATCGATCCGTACTCGCCCGCGGTCGAGGCGACGTTGACGATCGAGCCGCCGCCGCGCGCGAGCATCCCGGGCAGGACGGCGGCGCAGCCGGCGACGGCGGTGCCGAGGTTGGCGCTCAGCGCGCGCGCCCAGTCCTGCTCGCCGAGCGCGGTGAAGTCCCGGACCTCGAACAGGCCGGCGCAGTTGACGAGGCCGTCGACCGGCCCCAGCTCGGCCGCGGCCTCGGCGGCGAACGCCGCGAACGCCGCGAAGTCGCTGGCGTCGAGCGCCCGCGCGCAGACCTCCGCCCCGTCCTCGCGCAGCTCGGCGGCGAGCGGCGCGACCGCCTCCTCGCGCAGGTCGGTGAGCGCGACCCTGGCGCCGGCCGCGGCCAGCAGGCGCGCGAGCGTCGCGCCGATCCCGCCCGTCGCGCCCGTCACGACGACCGTGCGCCCGGCCAGCAGCGGCGCGCCGCCGGCCACCGCGTCCAGGACCGCGCTCTCGCGCGCCACCGCGTCACTGCTCATCGCCTGCTCCTCGTCCTTGGTGGTCGCGGCCGCCGTCGAACAGCGAGCCGGTGAGTCCGAACTGGTCGCGCAGCAGCGCGCACGCCTCTTCCGCGGCGCCGCGGCCGATCGCCTCGAGCAGCGGCCGGTGCGAGGCGACGATGCGCGTCATGTGCTTCGCCGGGTCCGCGGCCGCGAGGCGCTGGTTGCCGACGGTGATGACGGTCTGGATGACCGGCGCGATCGCCTGCCACGCCTCCATCAGGAAGCGGCTGCCCGAGAACGCGAGCATCGCGCGGTGGAAGGCGACGTCGAGCTCGACCAGGCGCGGCGTCGTCGCGCCCTCGGCCGCGACCGCGGCGAACGCGATCTCCAGCGGCGCGATCGACGCGCCCTGCGCGACGCCCCAGCGGATCCCCGTCGCCTCCAGCTCGTAGCGCACGCGCAGCAGGTCCTGGACGTCGTCGGCGCCGAAGCCGACGACGGTCGTGCGCCCGTTGGGCTGCGTGCGGACGAGGCCTTCGCCCTCCAGCACGTGCAGCGCGCTGCGGACCGGGCCGCGGCTGACCGCCAGCTCCTCGGCGACGCGCATCTCGACCAGCGGCGTGCCGGCCGCCAGCGAACCGTCCACGATCGACTCGCGCAGCACCTCGGCGACCCAGCCGCTGTAGATCGAGCGGCTCAGCTTGGTCGCGTGCTGGCCGCTGCCGGGCGCGACGGCGCCGGGCCCGAGCGGCGCCAGGCGCGGAAGCGCGGCGGCGCGGTCGCCGAGGCTGCTCACGCCACCACCTCCTCAACGGGCGGGACGGCGGTGGTCGTCGCCTCGATCACGCGCGCCTCGGAGCCCTCGCCGCGCGCGAACTCGTCGACGATCGCGCCGTCGGCCAGGACGACGCAGCGGTCGCAGAGGCCGACGAGCTCGGCGATCTCGGAGGAGACGACGAGCAGCGTCACGCCCCTGTCGGCCAGCTCGAGGATCAGCCGGTAGATCTCCTGGCGCGTCTCGACGTCCACGCCCTTGGTCGGCTCGTCCAACAACATCACCTTGGGCGCGTTCATGAGGACGCGCGCGAGCAGGATCTTCTGCTGGTTGCCGCCGCTGAGGTGGGCGACGTCCGCGGTGGCCGAGGGCGCCCTGATGCTGAGCGACCCGATGAACTCGCGCGCGACGCGCGCCTCGGCGCGGCGGTCGACGAAGCCCATCTTCGCGATCCCGCCGAGGTTGCCGATCGTGACGTTCTGCTGCAGGCCGAAGTTGAACAACAACCCGCTGCCCTTGCGATCCTCGCTGAGCATCGCGATCCCCGCGCGGCGAGCGTCGGCGGGGCTGCGCAGGCGCAGCGGCCTGCCGTCCACGCTGATCGTGCCCCGGTGCGACAGGCGGCCGTAGACCGCGCTCAGCAGCTCGGTGCGCCCGGCCCCGACGACGCCGGCGATGCCGACGATCTCGCCGCGGCGTGCGGTCAGGCTGACGTCGCGGACGACGTCGCCGGGGCGCGTGGGGTGCGGCACCGACACGTGGTCGAGGCGCAGCGTCTCCTCGGTGCCGTGGGCGGACTCGCGCTGCGGGTAGAGGCGGTCCAGCCGGCGGCCGACCATCGCCGCGACGATCGCCTGCTCGCTGAAGGCGTCGCGCTCCAGCTCGGCGACCGCGCGGCCGTCACGCAGCACCGTCGCGCGATCGCACATGCTCATCACTTCCGGGATCCGGTGCGTGATGAAGATCATCGTCGTGCCCGCGTCGCGCAGCCGGTTCAGGACGCCGAACAGGCGCGCGGTCTCGTTGCCCGCCAGCGAGGCGGTCGGCTCGTCGAGGATCAGGACGCGCGGCTCGCCGGCCAGCGCGCGGGCGATCATCACGAGCTGGCGCTGGGTCGCGCTCAGCGCGGCGACCGGCTGGCGCGCGTCGAGCGGGATCTCCAGGCGCTGCAGCAGCGCCGCGGCGCGGCGGTGCAGCTCCCGGAACGAGACGAGCGGCGAGCCGTCGCGCCCGGTCTGCCCGACGAAGAGGTTCTCGGCGACCGACAGCTGCTCGACGACCTGGATCTCCTGCGGCACGTAGGCGATGCCGGCCGCGCGCGCCTGGGCCGGGGAGCCGAAGCGCACCTCGGCGCCGTCGAGCTTGATCGCGCCGTCGTAGCTGCCCGCCGGCCAGACGCCGGTGAGCACCTTGACGAGCGTCGACTTGCCGGCGCCGTTGTGGCCGACCAGCGCGTGGATCGTGCCGGCGGTGAGGCCGAAGTCGACGTCGCTCAGCGCGGGCACGCCCGCGAAGCGCTTGCCGAGTCGTTCGGTTTGAAGGACGTAGGTCATGTCAGCTCGGAGGTGACGGGAGGGGCGGCCGGCGGAGCCAAGGAGGAGGGGATGTCCGCCGGCCGCGCCCTCAGGGGGACGGATCCGCTAGCTCTTCTCGGCCGCGGCCGCCTGCTGGAGCAGGCCTTCGTACTTCGGGACCAGGTCCTTGGTGATGATCTCGGCGGGCAGCGGGTTCTCGTAGGAGACGGTGCCGCCCGTGGCGAGCTTCGCGAGCAGGTCGGCGGTCTTGGCGCCTTCCTGGAACAGCGGCTGGCCGACCACGGCGTAGACCTCACCGCTCTTGACGAGGTCCAGGTTCTGCTGGACGTAGTCCATGCCGATGATCGTCAGCCTGCGCCCCGACGCCTGCTGCGCGCCGGCCCACGTGACCGGCCCGCCGCCCGTGGTCGAGAACGCCGCGTTGATCGACTTGTCGGACTGCAGGATCGAGACCGCCTTGGCCTTCGCGGCCGGGGCGTCGAAGCCCTCGACCTGCGGCTTGAGCACCTTCACGTTCGGGAACTGCGCCTTCATCGTGTCGGTGAACGTCTTGGCGACGAGGTTCTCCACCGTGTTGAACGAGCCCTCGGTGACCGCGACCGTGCCCTTGCCGCCGAGCTTCTTGCCGATCGCCACCGCGGCGTTCCTGGCGTACTCGGTCGGGACGCAGCCGGTGGTGGCCGTCAGGCCCTGCGCGGTGCCCTCGGGCACCGGGATGTGCCACGAGACGATCTTGTGGTCCTTGCCCCACCTGGCGATGAAGGGGTAGGTCGACGGGTCATAGGCGTAGACGCCCATCGCCTTGACGCCGCCCTTGGACAGGACCGCGTCGACCAGCGGCGCGGTGGCCGGCATGTCGAGCTCCTCGGAGCCGACGATCTCGCAGGAGTAGCCGAGCCTCTTGCACTCCGTCAGGAAGCCGCCCTGCATGACGCGGTGGACGGGGTTGTTGCGCAGCGGCTGGACCCAGAGCAGCTTGCCCTTGGACCCTCCACCGCCGGAGCTGGCGTTCGCGTTGGCCGAACCGCCGCTCGATGCGTTGGTGGACCCGCTGTCGCTGCTGGACCCGCACGCCGCAAGCGCGACGGAGGCGATCGCGGCGAGCGCTGCGAGCAGCACTCCCCGCACCCACCGCCGTGACGACGGCAGGGTGATGTGACCCTTCATGACTCTCCTCTCCAGGGTTGATCCCAGCCCCGTGGCTGGGACGACCTACGACCTGCGACCTACGCGCCTTGGGCGGGCGCCGTCTCCCGCTCGGCACCTGCGGCGTTGTTGGTGTTGTTGCTGCGCTTGCGTCTGCGCGACCCACCTGCGAGCGCGACGCGGCGGCGCGTGACGTCCACGCCGACGGCCAGGATCATGATCAGCCCGACCGCGACCGTCTGCCAGTTGGGGTTGACGCCGACGACCACCAGGCCGCTCTGCACCACCTGCAGCAGCAACATGCCCACGATGCCCGCGGCGACCGTGCCGACCCCGCCGAACAGGCTCACCCCGCCGATGACGACGCCGGCGATGACCGTCAGCTCCCACCCCTGGCCGATCGACGGCGTCCCGCTCGCGCCGTCGGCCAGGACCAACATGCCGGCCACGGAGGACAGCATGCCCACGACCATGAAGGCCAAGATCTTGTAGCGGCCGGTCGGGATCCCGACCAGGCGCGCGACCTCCTCGTTGCCGCCGGTGGCGAACAGGTTGCGCCCGATCGTCGTGCGGCGCAGCACGAGGTCGCCGGCGAAGGCGAGCACGACCAGCAGCACGAAGCTCCACCCGAGGCCGAAGATGACCTCGGCGCTGCCGATCCTCCCGATGACCTTCGGCAGCGGGTAGATCGGGTAGCCGTTGGTGATCACGTACGTGAAGCCCTTGGCGGCGTAGAGCATCCCGAGGGTCCCGATGAACGCGGGGATCCCGAGGCCGACGACGAGGAAGCCGTTGACGAGCCCGACGAGCGCGCCGGTCCCGAGGCCACCGAGGATCCCGATGCCGGGCGGAAGGCCGCCCTTGGTCATCAGCCACGCGCTGACGATCGCCGAGAGCCCGGCGGTCGAGCCGACCGAGAGGTCGAACTCGCCGGCGACGAGCAGCAGCGTCTGCCCCACGGCGATGATCCCGACGAACGAGATCGCGCTGAGCATCGAGCGCACGTTGGTGCTCGACAGGAACGCCGGCTCGAGCAGGTAGAACACGAGCACCAGGCCCGCGAGCGAGAGCAGCACGCTGGCCTCGCTGATCGCGAGCGCCCGGCGCAGCCGGTTGGGGGCCGCCGGAGGGGCGACCACGGCAGCCTCGACGTCAAGGAGCGGCGCGGCCGAACCCGACCGCTCCCGCTGCACCAGTGGGGACACTTCTCTCTCCTGACCCAACACCCGCGTCTGCCGGTCTCTCCCGACCGGCAAACGTAAACGGTAAACAATTACAGAGAACGTATACGGATCGAATCGGTCGTGTCAAGGATCTTTTTCGCCGACCCGGTTCTTCGTCTAGACGAGCCGCGCGAGCAGGCCCGCGTCGGCCACGACGGTCGTGCCGTTCAGCGCGGTCGCGTCGTCGGAGGCGACCCACGCGATCACCGCGGCGATCTCGTCGGCGGCCATGACGCGGCCGATCGCGCCCGGGTCGGTCGTGAAGCCGGCGGCCTCGGGCGTGAGGCCGCGGCGGTCGAGCTCGGCGCGCGTCATCGCCGTGTCGACCGAGCCGGGCGCGACGCCGGCGACGCGGATCCGGTCGGGCGCGAGGTCGAGCGCCATCTGCCGCGTGAGCGCGACGAGCGCGCCCTTCGACGCGGCGTAGGCGGCGTTGCCGGTCATCGACGCGTAGGCGTGGACGGAGGAGGTCGTGACGATCACCCCTCCCCCGGCCGCGCGCAGCAGCGGGATCGCGTGGCGGCCGAGGCGGAAGACGGCGCCGACGTTGACGCTGATGACGCGTTCGAGATCCTCGTCGGAGGTCGTCTCGACGGTGTCCGGCGCCGCCGTCACGCCCGCGACGTGGACGAGCGCACGCAGCGGCCCGAGCCGCGCGGCGGCGGCGACGGCCTGCTCGCAGGCGGTCGCCGAGGCGACGTCGGTGACCGCGATGGCCGCGGTGCCGCCGAGCGCCTCGATCTGCGCGGCGGTCTCGGCGAGCCCGCGCTCGTCGCGGTCGGCCAGCAGGACCGCGTCGCCGGCGCGCGCCAGGCGCAGCGCGGTCGCGCGGCCGATGCCCGAGGCCGCGCCGGTGACGAGCGCGACCCGTCGCTCCTGTGTGGTGCTCAACGACGGTTCCTGGATTCGTTTTCTGTTGACAAATGACCGACCGGTCGCGACTCTACGGGCGCCGCGGGCCGGGGGTCAACCCCTGTGTTCCGTTCGCAAGATGGTGGAGAGGGTCCTTTGATCGCAGTTCACGAACACAGGAGGAGCGCGACATGAGCGCGACCGGCGGCGACACGACGCTGACGTGGATCGGCCAGGCCGGCTATGCCCTGGAGGCTCCGGGCGGCGAGCTGTGCCTGATCGACCCCTACCTCTCGGAGTACGTGCTCGAGGAGCTCGGGACGCCGCGGATCGCGCCGGTGGTGGTCGACGTGGAGACCGCGAGGCCGCTGGTCGTCGCGATCACGCACTGGCACCACGACCACCTCGACCTCCCGACCTGCCAGGCGCTGGCCGAGCACCATCCCGAGACGATCTTCGCCGGGCCGTCGAGCATCGTCGCGCGGCTGCTGGGCCGCGGCGTCGCGCGCGACCGGATCGTCGTCTTCGAGCGCGGGGAGACCGTCACGGTCGGGCCGTTCACGTTCCACGGCACGTACGCGCGGCATGAGGTCGCCGGGTTCCTGACCGAGGACGCGATGGGCCTGGTCGTCGAGACCGGCGGCACGCGGATCCTCCACAGCGGCGACACCGAGTACGACGCGCGCTGCCTCGCGGTCCGCGCGCTCGGGCCGTTCGACGTCGGGATCTTCGTCAGCAACGGCAGCGGTGGTTGCATGAACGGGCGCGAGGCGGCGCTGATGGCCTCCTCGCTGCCGCTCGGCGTGGCGATCCCGTGCCACTACGGGATGTGGGCGCCGGAGGGCTACGGCGCGCACCCCGGCCAGGATCCCGCCGAGGCGCCGACGCTCGACCCGCAGCTGTTCGCCGACACGTGCGCGGCGCTCGGCGGCCCGCCGGCGCGGGTGCTGGAGCTCGGCGAGCGCTTCGCCGTCACGCCCGTCCTGGCGTGAGCGCGGTCACGCTGCAGAGCGACGCGCTCGAGGTCGTCTGCGACCCCGGGCGCGGCTTTGCGATCGACGCGATCCGTGATCGCAGCAGCGGCGCGGAAGCACTATGGCGCCGGCCCGGCCACGTCGCCGCGACGGCGGTCCGCGCACTCGGCGCGGCCGGCGAGGCGTCGATCCCGACGTTCCTCGACGCCTTCACCGGCGGCTGGTTCGCGATGTTCCCGGAGGTCGGCTATCCGGCCGCCGACGACCCGGCGTCGTTCCTGCACGGCGAAGTTGTACGCCTTCCGTGGGACGTGCTCGACGCGGGCGAGCGGCATGTCACCGCACGCGTGCAGACGTTGCGCCGCCCGCTCACGCTCGAGCGGCGTGTGGAGGTCGACGGCAGCACGCTGCGCGTCAGCGAGCGGATCGAGAACGTCGGCGCGCTGGCGGCGGACTACGCGTGGGGCCACCACCCCTGCTTCTCGCGGGCGACGTTCGCCGGCGGCCGGATCGAGCTCGCGCCCTCGGTCGCCGAGGTCCCCGCGCCCGCCCACGACCCCGCCCACGCGACCCTGGCGCCGGGCAACCCGTTCACCTGGCCGCACGCACCCTGCGCCGACGGCACCACCGAGGACCTCTCGCTCGTCCCGGGTGCGCGCGACGGCCGCGTCGACCACACCTGCCTGACCGTGCCCGAGGGCCGGTACCGGATCACGGCCCCGCGGTTCGACCGCGCGCTCGAGATCACCTACAACCCGACCGACTTCCCCTACATCCTGCTCTGGCAGGACTTCGGCCCGCCCGCCGCCTTCCCGCTCTATGGCGGCGGCGACACCTTCGCCCTCGAGTTCTCCACGATCCCCTGCCGCTCGACGCCCGACGCGATCGCCGCCGGCGCGCTGCGCACGCTCGAACCGGGCGCCTCGGTGGAGACCGAGATTGCCCTGACCTGGACGCCCACCTGACCGATCGCCCCCACCCCGCGCGGGTGAGCCGACGTCACCCCGGCAGCGCTCAGGCTGTCGGTCGTGTCCGTCTGGTCGGCGCTCCTGTGGGGCGGCCTGTCGTCCGCCGCGCTGTACCTCGGCCAGGCCCTGGCCGGGCCGCTGCGTGAGCGCCGCCGGCTGACCGGGCAGGTGATGGGCTTCGGCGCGGGCGCGCTGCTCAGCGCGGTCGCCTACGAGCTGGTGCCGTCGTCGAGCCTCGAGCACGCCGCCGGGATCGGTGGCTGCTTCCTGCTCGGTGCCCTGGCGTACTACGTCGGTGACCGGCTCGTCGACGCCGGCGGCGGGGCCGAGCGCCAGGACCTCGACGCCAGGCCGCCCGCGGGCAGCGGCATGGCGATGTTCCTGGGCGCGCTGCTCGACGGCATCCCGGAGGCGTTCATCCTCGGCATCGGGCTCGGCCTCGGCGGCACGATCAGCACCGCGTTCGTCGCCGCGATCTTCGTGTCGAACATCCCGCAGGGCGCCGCCGGGACGATCAGCCTGCAGGAGGCCGGCGTCTCGCAGCGGCGGATCTTCTGGATGTGGACGGCGCTGACCGTCGCCTGCGCGGTCGTCTCGGCGCTCGGCTTCCTGCTCGCCGACAGGGTTCCCGACGGCGGCCGCTACGCCGAGGCCTTCGCCGGCGGCGCGGTCCTCACGATGCTCGCCGACTCGATGATGCCCGAGGCCTTCCAGCACGGTGGCCGGACCGTCGGCCTGCTCACCGTGCTCGGCTACCTCGCCGCCGGCGTGCTCGCGGTCGCGGGGTGAGCATGCTCATGTTCCCGTGACCGTCAGGGTCAGGTCGCCGGTCACGGCGGAGATCCCGGTGGTCAGGCACTGCACGAGCGACAGCGTCGGGTCGGCCTGCACCAGCGTGACCGCCGCGCCGGCGAACTTGCCGCTGGTCATCGAGCCGACCGCGGTGAAGACGTACGAGCCGCCGGCGAAGAGGTCACCGGTGACCGACGTGTAGCTGAAGACGCTCGTCGTCCTGTCGGCCCACGTGTAGGTCAGCGTGCCGGTCTGCCCCGGAAGCGTGACCGGATCGAGGCAGCCGTAGGACCCGGTGAAGCTGCCGCCGGTCGTCGCCGTGGCCGCGCCGGAGTCGTTCGACGTGCAGCCGAGCGTGTCGGCGTAGTCGATCCTCCCCGACTGGGCCGTCAGCGTCATCGCCGGGGAGAAGCTCGCCGACTCGCTGCCGGTGCAGACGGCCAGCCCGACCGCCCGCGCCGGCGCGCCGAGCACCAGGAGCATCAGGACCGCCGCCGCGCACGCTCCGACGATCGCCGCAGGACCCCGCAATGAGCACGTCATCGTTCGCTCTCCTTGATTGGACTGCACTGGTCCGCCCACCCGGAGGTCAGTAGGCCGGGAACGAGCAGACCCACCCGTCGCGACCCTGACCGCTCAGCATCTCCTCGCGCAGCTGGTAGAACTGGCGGATGCCCTCGATCCGGTAGTGCCCCTGGTCGTCGGTGACCGACCACGGCTCGTAGTCCTCGAACTCGCCGTTCTGGTTGTAGTCGGCCCAGACGCGCACGCCCGGCACGCCCGGCTCGCCCGCGTCCTGGACGCCGTTGCCGTTGATGTCGTCGAACTTCGTCCCCCAGGCCGAGCAGTTGCGCGGCTGCAGCCAGGTCTGGTCGACGATGTCGTCGAGCGCGGCGTCGTCGCTGGTCGACGCGCGCGTGTGCGGCCACAGCGACTGGTAGGAGAAGCACCCGCCGTCCGGGTACGGCACGCGGCGCTGGATCGACGACAGGTTGATCGACAGCTCGCCGAACCGGCCGGGGTCGATCGTCGCCGGTGCGCCGGGCAGGTGGTTGGGGATCGACGCGGCGTTGAACGCACCCTGGACGTCGATGCCGGCCTGCACGTCCGGGACGTCGCGCAGGACGCCGGTCGCCGCGCACCCGCTGTAGGGCGAGTAGCTGGTCGTCTCCCACACCTGCACCGCGGCGCTCGTCTGCGAGCCGTCGCGATCGAGCGAGACGACGAGGTCGCCGGTGCTGCGGCAGGGGATGCCGTTGTGGCCGTTGTACCAGCCGCCGCCCATGCGGCTGAGGTCCAGGACGATGTGGGCATCGCCGTCACCGGCCCGCAGGAACGCGGCGTTGAGGAAGACCTCCGGGCCGCGCTCCTCGATGGCGCACCAGGCGTGCCCGAGGTCGGCCGCCGGCTGCGTGCCCGCGTCCTCGCGCGTCAGCAGGTCCCACCGGCCGGGCTCGAGCTCCCGGCTGCCGGCGGCGAAGACCGTGTCGCCGTCGGCGTCGTCCGGGTCGCTCTGGTCGTACACCATGTACCCGTAGGACTGGGCCGTGCCCCAGTCGGCGTAGTCGTCCTGATCACCGTCGCCGCCCTGGAACCCGCTGCCGGGCAGCGGCGACGACGAGACCGGCAGCGTGACCCGCTCCGCCCGGGCCGCCACCGGCGCCACGAAGGCGCAGGCACAGGTCACGCACGCGATCGCCCACTTCATGGCGATGGCCATCACTCACCAACCCTCCGGCAACGTCCGCCACACGGCTCGACGACCACCAGCATCGCGGGCCTACGAGTGAGGAAGCCTCATCCGTGGCGGGTGAGGGGGAAACCGGAGCGGTCGCAAGCTGGGCGAACCTCGCTCAGGATTGCTGAGTCATGGCGATCCTCGAAGCCGGCACCTAGCCCATGTGCGTCTGCGGGCGCTCGAGCGCGACGCCGTCGAGCGTGATGTCGACGCGCTCGTTGTAGAACGCGACGAGCCCGGCGATCGGCGCCAGCGCGAGCGTCGGGAAGTTGTAGGACCAGGCGATGTCGGGGACGACCCGGCCGGCGGCGTTCCGCAGCGACCAGTAGTTGGAGGTCTTGCCCTTGTACGGGCAGGCCGTCACGGTGTCGCTCGGCACGAGGTGCTCGGCGTTCAGCGCGGTCCGCTCGAGGTAGTAGCGCGTCGGCAGGCCGGTCTCGAAGACCATGATGGTGGCCTCGGCCTCAGCGAGCAGGAGCCCGTCGCGCTCGACGCGGATCGGTCGCGAGGAGCGGATCGCGTCCACGCGCGCGTACGGGTCGCGCGGGTGCACGAAGATCTCCTCGTCCTCCTCGAACCAGGCGTCGAGCGCGTCCCACTCCACGAGCACGTGGCCGGCGGCCGGCCCGTCGTCGATGACGCGGTGGGCGAGCGCATCGAGCGCGCCCGCCGCGAACGCGTCGGCCGGGATCGCGTACCGCGGGTAGTGCGGCCACTCCCACACGTACAGCGCACGCACCGTGTCGAAGACGACCCCACCGTCCTTGTAACCACGAACACGCCGCGGCGCCGGCGCGACATGACCGGCCTCGACGACGCTCGGAGGGAAGTGACTCATCACGGCCTGATCATAGGCCGGGCGGCCGTTGCCTCATGGCCATCTTCGACGACTCATGCAGGCGCCCCAGAACGACGGAAGGCCCTGCAACGCAGGGCCTTTCGGGAGTAGCAGGGGCAGGATCCGAACCTGCGACCTTCGAGTCATGAGCTGTCTTGGTGAGCTTCTCTGCTCTACCTGGAGCTCGCGAACAGCCCGGAAACGGCGGGTTTCGGCCGGTTTCGAAGTCGCGCGATCTTAGGGCCGGCAGGACAAGACGTCGGCCGCCACGACCGCCGTCGTGAAGAGCGGCACAAGAAGTCGCCGCGGGTAGCGGAAGGAGCCCCGTCCGGGCTGGGGCTCCGTCGCTGCGCGCGGTCCCGCTCAGCCCACGTCGATGTAGATGACCTCGACCGCGTTGTTGCCGTACCCGAGCCGGTTCCAGGGCGGGACCTCCGGCTGGGTGTGGCCCGCCGCGTCGGTGGCCCGCGCGCGCAGCGTGTGGCGGCCGACGTCGTCGGCGGCCCAGTCGAACGACCACTCCTGCCAGTGATACGGCCCGGACGGCGGGTCGAGCCGCGCCGGGAGCCAGTCGCCTTCGCCGGTGAGGCTGACCTCGACGCTCGTCACCGGGCCCGTCCCGGACCACGCCTTGCCGCGCACCGTGTGCGTCCCCGGCTCGATCCTCGAACCGGCGGCGGGAGCGGTGATGCGCGCGCGCACGCGCATGTGGGTGACCGCCTCGTGCTCGCGGTCGGGCCACTCGTACACGTAGTGGCCCGTCTGGAACTCGCCCGCGTAGGGCTCGGTGAGCACGTCGATGTGCGACAGCCACTTCACGGAGGCGACGGCGTACCAGTGCGGCACGACGAGCCGGAAGGGCGCACCGTGGTCGGGGCGCAGTGGCGCGCCGTTCATCTCGTAGGCGATCAGGATCTCCGCCGCCGGATCCGCCGCGAGGGCGAGCGGGAGCGCGCGAACGAACCGCAGGTCGTCCTTGTTGGTGTCCTTCAGGACCGGGTTGAGGTGGTAGGCGCCGGCGTCCGCTCCCGAGAACCGCACGTCGACCCCATCCGGCGACGGATGGACCTGGCTCAGGACGTCGTGCAGCAGGGCGCCCTTCCAGCGCGCGGTCGAGACCGCGTAGTCGCCCCAGGGCTCGCCGATCGGCAGCGGCCGCGTCTCCAGGCGCCCGTTGCCCGCGCACTCCAGCGTGACCGCGCGCTCGGTCGCCGGCAGGGCACGCAGGTCGTCCAGCGTCAGGGTGATGGGGTTCTCGACGGCGCCGCCGATCTGCAGCGTGCCGTCGTGCGTGGGCACGGCGAAGTTGCTGCGGACGTAATGGAGGTCGGTCGGGGTGATCTCGCCCTCCAGCGCCGCCGGTGGCGCCTCCGCGTTGTAGGGCGCCGGGTTGATCATCTGCAGCGCGGCGCGGTCGTGGGCGAGCTGGTCGTCGGCTAGGGCCATGGCGGGGCCTCCTCGTGGATCATCAGAAGTCGGCGTCTAGGAAGGTGGGGTCGCGGCCCTCGTTGAACGCACCGATGCCCTCGACGCGATCCGGATGGACGGCGGACCGCCAGTGCATGTCCATCATGGTGGCGATCGCCTGCTCGGTCGGCTGGCCCTCGCCGAGCTGGACGGCGCGCTTGACGGCCTGAACCGCCGTCGGCGAATTGCCGGCGATCCTGGCCGCGATCCGCCGCGCCGCGTCCAGGAGCTCGTCCTGCGGATGGAGCTCGTTGACCATGCCGAGGCGGTGTGCCTCCTGCGCGCTGATCGGGTCGCCGGTCATGAGCATCTGCAGGGCCCGGCCCCGCGGCAGCAGCCGCGGGAGCAGCGCCGGCGAGCCGCCGCCCGCGGCGAGGCCGAGCATCGCCTCCGGCTGCCCGAACGTCGCGTTCTCCGAGGCGATGATGAAGTCGGTGCTCTGGGCCAGCTCGCAGCCGCCGCCGTAGGCGGTCCCGTTGACGGCGGCGAGGATCGGCTTGCGCAGCTGGCGGACCGTGTAGAGGGTCCGGTCGAAGGCCTGGCGCTGGCGCAGCCAGTCCTCCTTGGTCATGCTCTTGCGCTGGCGCAGGTCGCTGCCGACCGAGAACGCCCGCTCGCCGGCACCGGTGAGGATCACGGCGCGGACGGCGGTCTGGACGGCGATCGTCTCGACGACCTCGGTCAGGCTCGCCCCCATCTCGGTGGTGATCGCGTTGTCGGCGTTGGGCCGGTTGAGCGTGATCAGCGCGACCCGGCCGTCGTCGAGGTAGTCGAGGAGGACCGGGGAGTCGGGCTCCTCGACGCCGTCCGGCGGTGGGCCGAAGTCGAGCGTCTTCCACCGGTCGGTGGTGGGCGGGTTGGTGGCCACGTCGTGCTCCTCCTGTAGGTCGGGACCGCTCATGACTCCAGCTCCGAGAGCCAGCGCATCGCGCTCAGGCTCGGCACGAAGCAGTACTCACCGCCGCGGGTGACGACGAACGGCGGCAGGTCCTGCAGCCGCCGGCGGATCGGGCGCGCGGGCACGGTGAACGTCCCGGTGCCGTCGTTCGGGCCGACCAGCGGATCCTTCTCCGCCGGGGCGCCGATGAAGATGCCGTCGTTCAACCACTGGGTCTTGACGAACTCGAACTGGCGCCCGAGGTGCGCGCCAGCGAACACGAAGACGATGCCGCGGTCGGCGCCGTCGTCCTCGAGCACGCCCTCGGGCAGCATCGGCCCGTAGCTGGTGCCGCGCCGGATCATCCGGTGCAGGCGCACGTCGACCGCGCCGTCGCCGTCGAACGCGTCGCGCGGGTTGGCGCGGCGCGCGTGGGCGCCGAGCGGGCACTTGAGGCCGCGCGGATCGTCGCCGTAGGCGAAGTCGTTGTGTCGCTGCGCGTCGGCGCCGAGCCCTGGGTCGTCGTGCTCGGGCGTCACCGCGAGCGGCGCGCCGCTCTGCCAGCGGCCGACCATCTTGGCCCCGAGCAGCGCCTCGTCCTCGCGGCTCGCGCTCTTGGCGCGCAGGTACTGGCGGTAGGCCGCCACCCGCGTGTGCAGCTTGCGGAAGACGATGTACGTGCCGTTGCGGCCGAGCACGTCCGGGGTCGGCATCGGCGGCAGCTCGCCCGACTCATCCGGGTAGCCGAGGATGATCTCCCCCGCCTTGAGCGGTCGCTCGTGCGGGTTGGAGGACGGCCGGCCGCTGCCCTCGACCGCCGGCTGGCCGATCCCGTCCTTGAACCCGAAGGACGTCCGACCGGTCGGCAGCTGGTAGCAGTCCTGGCGCCAGATCACCTCGACGCCGGCGAGCTCCTCCTGGGCGCGATCGGCCCGGTCGACCACGGCCTCCAGCCGCGCGGCGTCGGGGGACAGGGCCGCCAACGCGACGTGGACGTCGGGCGAGCCGAGCGGCTTCTCCCAATGCTCAGGACTGCTCTCCCCCACGTCGCCCAGCTCGGCGGCGCGGGCGGCCATGCCCTGCCGGAACTCGGGCGCGAAGCTGTCCAGCGACGCCTGCGGCACGCCGAGCGCCTTGAGGCCCTGGTAGGTGAAGGCCGCGGTGATCCACGCGTCGCGCGCGGGATCCTCCGACGGGCGGCCCGAGTCGACGATGCGCAGCAGTCGCCGGACCAGCTCGCGCCCCGCGGCGCGATCGTCGATGCGCAGCAGGAGGTAGGCGCCGACGTAGGGCGACGGGCGCTCGTGCAGCGCGCCGCTCTGGATGTCGTCGAGCTCGAGGCGGATGCCCTCGGTCGCCGTCATGGCCGCAGGTCCACCATCGTTCAGAGGTGCCCGGGGGGCTGGGGCGGATCCGGGTTGGGCTCGGCCAGGTACGGGAACGTGCGGGTGCCGGGGCGCGACGAGCGGTCGACGCCGTCGCGGATCACGGGCCCGGTGCCGGCGTTGATGAGCTGCGTGAACATCGTGTCGACCACGTCGTCGTTGAGCGTCCGTCCGCCGCACGTCGCGTGGGCATCGCCCCGCAGCGCCGCGAGCTCGATCTCCAGGTACGACCCCTGCTCGACGTAGGGCTTGGTCACGTCGACGACGAGGTAGTCGGCGAGCACCACCTCGGTCAGCGGATGGCGGCCACCCTCGCCCAGCGTCCAGTCGGCCTTCCCGTCGAGGCCGTCCCAGAAGGCGAGGTTGGCGTCGAGCCGAGCGCGGTAGGCGCCGACGTAGTCGTCCTGGAGGTCGAAGACGTCCTCGCTGTTGTAGAGATCGCGGATCTCGAGGTCGCGGTTGACGGGGTCGAACTGCTTCGGGCCCAACATCATGTTCTTGACCTCGGGACGGCCGACGCGCTCGATCCGGACGTGGAACACGCCCCGGGTGACGGTCTCGGCGACGACGGCCACCATCGTCGCGCCGCCGAGCAGGGCCATGTCGAGCTCCACGACCAGGCCGAGGACGTTCTTGCCGTCGAGGTAGATCGACGACGGGTCGGTGAACGCCATCTCCCCCGTCGCGACGGTCTTCAGCGCGGCGGGGGCGTCCATGATGAACGGGTCCCATCGCGACCCTGCGAAGACCCGGACACCGTGCTCCTCGGCGCTGGCCGGATCGTTGACGCGGAACGCGACGGTCTCCCCGTCCGGCGTGGTGCACGTGCCCTCCTGCTCGAAGCCCCAGAGGCCGTCGGTGTGCACGTGCACGGCGAACACGCAGTCGAACACGAGCTCGTCGTCGCTCGGCGTGAACGGCGCGCCGTCCCCGGACCCGTTCGGGGTGAGGGGCCGCAGCCGAAAGCGGTAGATCAGCCCTTCAGACAGTGCGCTCGACGGCTTGGCGAACGGGAGCGTGTTCATGACGAGCACGAGGCGGTCCGGGCGCTCGGGGCTCGGGAAGGCGTACACGTCGGTGATGTCGGCGATCGGATCCGACAGCGCCCGCGGCCCGGAGATGTGGTCGGACATCGACTAGTCCGCGGCCTCTTCGAGCAGCGGCTTGAGCGCCGGGTGCTGCAGCGCAGCGGCGGCGTCCGGGTGGTCGAGCACCTGCTGGAAGGCGGCGTTGACGCGCTGCGCCTTGCGCAGCTCCTTCACGGTGCCGCCGTAGTTGCGCGCGTAGGCGGTCGCGGTCTGCTGTGCGCCGAAGACGAAGCGCTTCACCGCAGCCAGGTCCGGAAGGCCGTCGTAGCCCTCCGTGTGGCGGAAGATAGCGTCGAAGAGCGCGAGCGTCGGCCCCGACATGAAGAAGTCCTCCATGTAGGCGTCCCACGGGCCGTCGAAGCTGGTGATGAACGCCAGCTGCGTGTCGTCGTCGAACAGCACGAACCGCGCCTCGTGGATCGACGAGATCGCCATCCCGTAGTCCCCCGGCCGGTAGCCGGGTGTCTTCTGCAGGTCGCCGAGCGCCGTCCGCAGCCCCGGACCGTCCCCGGGCTTGACGCGGAAGAACAGGCTGAACTCGCTCGTCGGTCCGACGCTGACCCCGTGCTCGGGCGTCCCTTGCGCAGTTGTTGCCATGTCCTCAAGTGTCTCCACGCCGGGGTGGCCGCGCATCATCCCGAACGGGTGATCGCGCGAGTCACCGCAGGCCGGTAGCGTCGAGCCGCTCGTGGGGCATAGGTCCGCGAGGCCCGGCGTGAGACCGGGGCCACACCGAACCAAGGAGCCGATCAATGAGCGCTGGCAGCGCGGGCGTGCCCGGAGCCTCGTGCCTGCGCCGGACCGCCGGTGCGCTGACGCCCGCCGAGTGGCGGCGCGCCGCCGTGCTCGCGTTCGCGATCCTCGCGCTGCACGTCGTCGGGTTCGGCCTGCTGGTCGTCTTCGTGGTCCCCCACCACCTTGACCTCGGCGCGGGCAGCGGCGCGTTCGGGATCGGCGTCGGGATCACGGCCTACACCTTGGGTCTGCGCCACGCGTTCGACGCCGACCACATCGGCGCGATCGACAACACCACACGCAAGCTGATGACCGAAGGCCAGCGGCCGCTGAGCGTCGGGTTCTTCTTCTCGCTCGGGCATTCGACGATCGTCTTCGCGCTCGCAGCGCTGTTCGCGGTCGGCGTGCGCGGCCTCGGCGGCGACGTCGCCGCCGACGACTCCGCGTTGCACCAGGCCACCGGGGTGATCGGCCCGACCGTGTCGGGCTCGTTCCTGTTCCTCGTCGGCCTGATCAACCTCGCGGCGCTCGCCGGCATCGTGCGCGTGTTCCGGCGCATGCGCCACGGTGACTACGACGAGCGCCGGCTCGAGCACCAGCTCGACTCACGCGGCTTCATGAACCGCTTCCTGGGCCGCGCGACGCGAGCGGTCAGGCAGCCCTGGCAGATGTACCCCGTGGGCGTCCTCTTCGGCCTGGGCTTCGACACCGCCACCGAGATCGCGCTCCTGGCCACGGCCGGCGCGGCGACGACGAGCGGCCTGCCGTTCTACGCGATCCTCTGCCTGCCGGTCCTCTTCGCCGCCGGCATGTCGCTGCTGGACACCATCGACGGGGCGTTGATGAACTTCGCCTACGGCTGGGCCTTCTCGCGGCCCGTGCGCAAGGTGTATTACAACATCACCATCACGGGGTTGTCGGTCATGGTCGCGCTGCTCATCGGGACCATCGAGCTGATCCAGGTGCTCGCCGACAAGCTCACGCTCACCGGTGCGTTCTTCGACTGGATCGACGGCTTGGACATCAACCTGATCGGCTACCTCATCGTCGTGCTCTTCATCGTCACCTGGGCCGTCGCGCTCGCCGTCTGGCGCTTCGGGCACATCGAGGAGCGCTGGACGGCGCACCTGACCGACGCGAAGGTCGCCTGACGCGTCCTGGGGTGCGGGGGGCAGCGTCTAGATGCCGGTGACCGTCAGGGTCGCGACGCCGGTGAGGTCGGAGACGCCGGTGGTCAGGCACTGCAGCACCGACAGCGTTGGATCGACGATCACCTCGGTGACGGTGGCGCCGGCGAACTTCCCGCTGGTCATCGTGCCCGTCAAGGTGTCGACGTAGGACCCGCCGACCAGCAGGGCGCCGTTGACGTCGGTGTAGCTGAAGGTGCTCGTGGTGCTGTCGGCCCACGTGAACGTGGCCGTCCCGGTGCTGCCGGCCGGCGCCTGCTGCGCGGTGCAGCTGTAGGTCCCCGTGGTCGGATCGGCGAGCGACAAGCATGTCGAGAGCGTGTCGGTGGCGTTGAACGCCGTGGACTGGGTCGTGTTGGTCAGGCCGGGCGAGAAGGTGCTCATGGAGTGTCAGCTCCTTGGGCCATGCCCCCGGCCGTTGACGCGGCGCGGGGCGCTTTTCAGACAGGCCCGCCGAGCTGGCGGCGGTGTGCCAGTCCAGCGGGCGGCGAACCTAGCGCCGCCTGCGGTCGGCGCGATCGCATGGGGCAATACGGTTATTGCCCCATTTATTGCCCCACCGCGTTTTCCGCGACTTAAGCAGTCGCTGCAGAACGACAAAAGGCCCGCAAAAGCGGACCTTTTGTTGAGTAGCGGGGGCAGGATTCGAACCTGCGACCTTCGGGTTATGAGCCCGACGAGCTACCAGACTGCTCCACCCCGCGGCGGACGGAGAAGTATAGCGGGTGTGAACGGTTGCGGCGGGGTGTGTCGGGTGGGTTACCGGCGGGTCTTGCGGAGGCAGGTCACCGCGAGCCAGCGGCCTGGTTGTGGGGTCCGCGCCAGCGGGAAGGCGAGGTCGCCGGAGATGGCCCAGAGGGGCGCGGGGCGGTCGCTCACCGCCCACGCGGGCGGGTAGGACATGATCGTCGCGTCCTCGAGGATGGCGATGAGGCCGTGCACGACGGCGTCGAGGCCGGCACTGCGCACGGGGCTGCGTTCGCGGTAGCGGGCGATGCAGTGGTCGGAGGGGATGATCTCCGGTGCTTGGGGGTCCCCGGTGCGGGCGGTGGCCACGAACATCGGCGCGAAGCCTAGGGCTCACCTGGCGTAGGGTCGCGCAGATGGCTGATGTGTTCGTGGCGCGCAGGCTCGAAGGCGATGCCCTCGGGAAGCTCGAGGAGGCGGGGCACGCGGTGACCGTGTGGCCGGGCAACCTGCCGCCGCATCCGACCGAGCTGCGGGATGCGGTGGCCGACACGGAAGGCCTGCTGACGACGCTCACGGAGCGCGTCGACCAGGCGCTGCTCGATGCCGCACCCCGACTCAAGGTGATTGCCAACTACGCGATCGGGTTCGACAACATCGACATGGACGCGACCGCCGCGCGCAGCATCGCGGTCGGCGTCACCCCGGATGTCCTGACGGATGCGACGGCGGACTTGGCGTTCGCGCTTCTGCTCGCCGCCGCGCGCCGCCTCCCCGAGGCCGCGGCCGCCGTCAAGGACGGGCGCTGGCGCACGTTCGAGACGCAGGGCTGGCTCGGCGCGGATGTCGCCGGCCAGACGATCGCGATCGTCGGCGGCGCAGGGCGGATCGGCAGCGCCGTCGCGAGGCGCGCGGAAGGGTTCGACATGAAGGTGTTGGCCGTCGGCCGCGACGACGACCTCCACCAAGCCCTACAACAAGCCGACTTCGTCTCGCTCCACGCGCCGCTCACCCCGCAGACGCGCCACATGATCGACGCCACGGCACTCGCAGCGACGAAGCCCGGTGCGATCCTCGTCAACACCGGCCGCGGCGGCCTCGTCGACCAGGCCGCGCTGGCGAACGCGCTCCACAGCGGCCACCTCCAAGCGGCCGCGCTCGACGTCACCGACCCGGAGCCGCTCCCGCCCGACGACCCGCTGCTCGCAGCGCCCAACCTCCTGGTCCTCCCCCACATCGGCTCCGCCACCCACACCGCCCGCGCCAAGATGACCGCGCTCGCCGTCGACAACCTCCTCGCCGGCCTCGACGGCCGCCCGCTCCCCCACCCCGCGAAGTAGGCTCGGCCACGCCATGCGCATCGCGGTCATCGACGTCGGGACCAATTCCACCCGCCTCTACATCGCGGACGTCGAGGACGGCGCGATCAGCGCCGAGATCGACCGCCGGACCACCGTCACCCGCCTCGGCCAGGGCGTCGACCACAGCGGCCTGCTCGCCGACGAGGCGATGGCGCGCGTCGAGAAGGCCGTCGCGGAGTACCGCGCGGTCATCGACGACAACAACGTCGACGCCGTCACCGGCGTCCTGACCTCCGCTGTCCGCGACGCGCGCAACGGCAGCGAGTTCACCACCCGCCTCAACGACACCTACAACATCAACGCCCGCACGATCACCGGCGACGAGGAGGCGCGCCTCACCTACCTCGGCGCCACCTCCGACCGCCCCGCCGGCAACGAGCCCACCGTCGTCATCGACGTCGGCGGCGGCTCGACCGAGCTGGTCGTCGGCCAGGGCCCAAGCGTCCACTTCCACGTCTCCACCCAGGCCGGCGTCGTGCGCCAGACGGAGCGCTTCCTCAAGAGCGATCCGCCGAGACCAGAAGAGCTCCAGCTCCTCCAGCAGGAGACCCACGAGATCTTCACGACCTCCGTGCCCGCATCGGAGCGCGCCCGCGTCTCCAAGGGCATCGCCGTCGCCGGCACCGCCACGTCCTGTGCCGCGATCCTCCAGGAGCTCGACCCCTACGACCCCGCGAAGGTCCACGGCTTCCGCCTCCTCCGCGCGCAGGCCGAGATGCTGCTGGCCCGACTCGCCCAGCTCACCACCGAAGAGCGCCGCCACGTCACCGGCCTGCACCCCGACCGCGCCGAGGCGATCGTCGCCGGCGTCATCCTCCTGATCGAGGCGATGCGCACCTTCGACCTCTCCGAGGTCGAGGTCTCCGAGCACGACATCCTCCGCGGGGCGGCGCTGGACCGGGCCGCCGCCACCGCGTCGTGATGCTCGTGATGCTGCTCCCCCGAGCACGCGTCACCACTTGATGCGGCGGGACGGGCGAGGGCTGAGGAACACGCCCGCCCCGGCCGCTTCAGCGACTTGGGTCGAGCAAGGCCGAAGCCCCACCTCCCGTTACTGCCGCCGTGGGGTTGTACCTCGCATCCCCACTTCTCGGAACCTGCCTGGACGGGTGTCTGATTGCCGCCCCTCCGGACCCGTCAGATACTGCCTGCTGTCGGGCAACGGGATGTACGTGCCGAACAGGCTCGTTCGTTCGCCGTCCCGACGCAAAGGTCCGAGCGAAGCCGCATCGAATCGGCGCCTCCCGCCGCTCGGGCCAACACAATCAGGCCCCCGCATGGCACGTACCCCTGCCCGTCCTGTCGGGGCCGAGTTTGGAAGCCGCCCGTTTGGGCGGCTTCCGACTTTCTGGGTGTAGACGCACCGGAAAGACCGCCGATCCTTCCTGCCGGAAAGGAGTCGAACGGGCTTGCCTAGGCACGGTGCCCCGCCGATCGGAGGGACACCGCACCAAAGCAGTACGCGCGAGTACGCCTTAGGCCAGGTTCGACTTGCGCGGGTAGACGACGTCGGGGTCCGTGAGCACGTTCACGAGCGCCGGCCTGCCGCTCTCGAACGCCCGCGCGATCGCCGGCCTGACGTCCTCCGGCGTCCGGACCAGCTCGCCGTGGCCGCCGAGCGCCTCGACCATCTGGTCGTAGCGTGTCTCCGGCGTCAGCTCGGCGGCGACCGAGTACCCGTACAGGAACTCCATCGGGTGCTTCTCCAGCGCCCAGATCCCGTTGTTGCCCATCACCGCGACGACGTTGACGCCGTGGCGCGCGAGCGTGTCGAACTCCATGCCGGAGAACCCGAACGCGCCGTCGCCGACGAGCAGGACGACCTGACGGTCCGGGTGCGCGAGCTTGGCGGCCAGCGCGTAGCCCGGGCCGGTGCCGAGGCAGCCGAACGGGCCCGGATCGAGCCAGCAGCCCGGCTCGTAGGTGTCGATCACGCGCCCGGCGTAGGAGACGAAGTCGCCGCCGTCGCCGATCACGATCGCGTTGCGGTCCAGGACCTCGCCGAGCTCGCGGTACAGGCGCATCGGGTGCAGCGGCGAGCGGCCGTCGTCGAGCTCTGCGCGCTCGGCCTCGCGCTTCTCGGTCTCCTTGCCGCGCAGGTGCGCGACCCAGTCGGTGGTGCGCGCCGCCCCCGAGCCATCGCCGACCAAAGCGCGCAGCGTCGCGTCGATCCCGCCGTACAGCGAGACCTCGACCGGCCGCGGGTGCGCCCGGACCGGCTCGGCGCGGTCGATGACGACCAACTTGGTGTCCTCGCCGAACGAGCCCCCGAAGCCGAGCCGGAAGTCCATCGGGACGCCGATGACCAGCGCGAGGTCCGCGCCCTTCAGGCCGTCGCCTCGCGCGCGCGAGAAGAAGAGGTCGTGGTCGGCGGGCAGGCAGCCGCGCGCCTGGCCGTTGAGGTAGACCGGGATCCCACGCGCCTCGGCCAGCGCCCGCAGCGCGTGCTCGCCGCGGCCCCAGTAGAGGTTCGTGCCCGCCATGATCACCGGGCGCTCCGCGGCGTCGAGCAAGGCGATCACCTTGTCAACGTCGCCCGGCGCGATCGGCTCGGCCAGGACGTCGTGCAGGACACCGTCGGCCCCGCCCTCGCTGCCCTCGCTGAACACGTGGTCCATCGGGAAGTCCAGGAACGTCGGGCCCGAGTGCGGCGCCATCGACGTCGCCAGCGCCTCGTCGACCAGCCCGGCGATCTCGTCCGGCGACCCCGCGGTCTTCGCCAGCTTCGTCAGCGGCGCGACGAACGGGACGTGGTCGATCTCCTGCAGCGAGCCCATCCCCCAGCGCAGCGCCGGCGCGCGGCCGCCGAGCACCATGATCGGCGAGGCGCTCTGCTGGGCCGACGCGATCGCGCTCATCCCGTTGGTCACGCCCGGCCCCGCGGTCAGCGCCGCGACACCCGGCGTGCGCGTCACCTTCGCCCAGCCCTCGGCGGCGAACGTCGCGGCCTGCTCGTGGCGCGTGTCGACGATGTCGATCCCCTCGGCCCGGCAGCCGTCGTAGATCGAGAAGATGTGGCCGCCGCTCAGCGTGAACAGCTTCGTGACGCCGTGCGCCTTCAGCCGCCGCGCGATCAGCCGCCCGCCGTGGACGCGGGTCTCGGTATCGGTCTCAACGCTCATAGACCGACATGATGCACCCGCGATCCCGGCTCGCGTTCATAGGAAACCTCCAACGCACCCCCCACCCGGGCGTCTGGTCGCACAACCGCGCTTGCGCCTCGCCGCGAGAGGAGTACAACGAATAGGCGTAAGGCACCCGAGGAGAGAGGAGCCGCCCATCACCATGGACGCCCGCTTCGAGAAGGACCTGCCGGACATCCCCGCGCAGGACACGAGCCTGCCGACCCGTCGCTTTGCGGCCCTCACGGCCGAGCAGGACGCGACCTACCCGATGCTCGCGCCCGCCGCGACACTGCATCTGGGCCACGAGGAAGACGTCTTCGACGAGCAGATCCTCGCGGGCCTGGTCAACGTCTAGGGGAAACCCCGCCCAGAGGGCGTGGTTCCCGGCGCGAACGGCTAGATCGCGCGCAGCTGAACGGCGCGGCCTTGCGCCGCGCCGGACAGCGGCGCATGGAGGTGCACGCGCTCGCGCTTGCCCTTCAACTCCGCGTCGCCGCGGCCGACGAAGCCGCCGTGGTCAGCGCGCAGCAGGACGCGCGTCGCCTCGGTGAGCAGGATGTCGTCGCCGGTGATGCGCGTCGCCTCCTCCACCCGCGCCGCGGTGTTGACCGCGTCGCCGATGACGGTGAACTCGACGCGCCCGCCGCCACCGATCGTGCCGGCCACGACCGGTCCGGAGTTCAGACCGATCCCCAAGCGCAAGCGCTCGCCGTAACGCGCGCGGGCGCGCGTGACGATCTCCAGCGCCGCCGCGACCGCCCGGTCGGCGTGGTCGTCGAGCCTCTCCGGCGCGCCGAAGACCGCCAGCAGCCCGTCACCGATGAACTTGTTGGCGTGCCCGCCGTGCCTCACCAGCACCGGGACGATCAACTCGTACAGGTCATTCAGCCGCGCGACCGCCTCGCGCGCGCCCTCGCGCTCGGCGAACGCCGTGAAGCCGCGGATGTCCAGGAACAGCACGGTCACGTCGGCCTCCTGGCCCTCCAGCACGTGCCCCTCCGCCATCACACGCTCGGCGACGTCCGGGTCGACGAACGCGCCGAACGCCTCGCGCAGGCGCTCGCGCTCCTGCAGCCCCGACACCATCGTGTTGAACGAGCCCGCCAGCCGGCCGGTCTCGTCGGTCCCGAGGACGGGCACGCGCGCGGTCAGGTCGCCCGCGGCGACGCGCGCGGTCCCGTGCTGGAGGTCGTCGAGCGGCTGCAGGATCGAGCGCAGCAGCAACAACGACAACTCGAGCGAGACCGTGAACGACACGCCGATCGTCACGAGCACGCCGAAGCCGAGCTGCTTGAGCCCCGCGGTGTCCGGCGAGGCCAGGCCGACGACGGTCACGCCCGAGATGATGTTGATCGCCGGCAGCGCGATCAGCAGCTTCCACTTCAGCGGGACGCTCACGCTCGCCACGCCGGGCCCGTCCGGCAGGTCGCGCGAGACCTCCTCGAGCACGGGGCGCAGCACCAGCTCCAGGCCGAAGAAGCGCAGGAACACGCCGTAGAGCAGCACCACCGCGACGCCCGCCGCGAGCGGGAAGAACGCCGGCCACAGCTCGGCGTCCAGCTCGTAGACCAGGAAGACGCTGATCGGGATGACGTTGACCAGGAACGGCACCGCCCGGCCCCAGCGCACGAACGCCAGCGGCGCGCCGGCCAGCGCGCGCCACGCCTTCAACGCCGTGCGCGGGTTGCGGTCGCCGCGCAGCCACGGGTCGGCGGGCGCGAGCAGGCGCCAGACGATCCCGATCGCTGCCGCGTTCTCGACCAGCACGGCGAGCTCGGCGACGACGAAGATCGTCACGAGCTGCGTCCTGGTCAGGTCCACGTACAGGTCGAGCAGCAGCACGCCGCCGGCGACGATCAGGTGCGCGACCTGGAACCACAGCGCGATCGCGAGGCGCGGGTAGCGTGCCCCGAAGCGGCGGAAGGACCAGGTGAGCATGGCGCGCTGCACACCCACAGGGTGACGAACCGAACGTCTGTACGCCAGCACGCCGGAGTGCAAGTGTCACATTGGTCTCATCCGAGGTGCAAAGAGCATCATGTATGAGCAATTTGCACCTTTCAGGAATTTCGCGAAAGCCGTTTCGTTGGTGCGATTCCTATGTGTGACTCGAACGCACGTCCACGTCCGCCGAAAAACAGCGCGTCTGCACGCGGACGTGGGTACCATGGTTGTTGGCTGAGGGGTCCGTTCCGTCTATCGCGGTCTCAAGGGAGGCAGCCATTCCCTCCGTTCCACCCCCCAAGCGGCACCCCTATAACCAGTGGGCGCCTGACGCTCGCGCTCTCGATCTCGTCGGCGACAAGTGGACGTTGTTGATCGTCCGCGACCTCGTCGCCGGTCCCCGGCGCTTCGTCGAACTGCAACGCGTCCTGCCAGGCATCTCCACGGAGCAGCTGCGTTCGCGGCTGAACCGCATGGTCGCCGACGGCCTGCTCACCCGCCAGCGCTACCGCGAGGTACCGCCACGCGTGGACTACGAGCTGACCGAGCGCGCCCGTGACCTCCTGCCCGTCGTCGGCGCTCTTGCCCGATGGGGCGCCCGCTGGGCGTGGAGTCCGCCGAGACCCGACGAGGCCGTCGACATCGGCGCGATCCTGCGCACGGTGCCGGGCATCACGCTCCCGGAGTCGGTCGACGGCATGGTCGAGGTGACGGTCGTCCGCCGCGCGGGCGACATGAAGCGCTACGTCCTGACCTCGCGCCACGGGCGCGTGGAGCTGGCCGAGCGCTCGGCCCCCGAGGCCGACGCCCGGATCTCGGGACCGGAGCGTGCGTGGATCGAGGCCCTCGGGCCCGACGCGTCGCGCACCGAGCTGGAGATCACCGGCGATCGCGAGTTCGCCGACTCGATCCTGGACGCACTGGCGCCGCTCGCCGTGCGCGAGGCGCCCGTCGCGTAGCGCCTAGCGGTCGCGCAACCTCGACAGACGCTTCTGTGCGTCGGCGGCGGAGAGGCCGTCGACGCGCACGAGCTTGTCCCGGGCCGTGTGCCCGCGGACGACGCTGACGCGCGACTTCGGGACGCCCAGCGCCTTGGCCACCAACTTGGTCAGGGCCATGTTCGCGGCGCCGCCGACCGGCGGCGCGGTGACGCGCGCCCGCAGCGGGTCGCCCGCGAGCAGCCGGTCGCGGTCCGCGCGCGGGGTCAGGCGGACGGCGAGGTCGGCGTGCTGGTCGTCGTCGGCGGGCACGAGCGGGCGAGCCTAGCCCAGCCCGCTCGGCTCCTCGTCGACGATCGCGGTGACCGCGGCCGCCCGGACCGCACGGACGCGCTCCGGCGAGTCGGCGGCGGCCGGCAGGAGCACACGGCGCCCGGCGTACTGCGCCGAGGCGACGGCGTGCACGGTGAACGACCGCGTCGTCCCGGACTTCAAGTGCGATATGTCGAGGCAGAGGCGGGCGCCGACGCGCTGCGTGCCGGGCGCCGACATCACCAACAACCCGCGCGCCGGGCGGTGGCAGAGCCGCACGGCGTCGACGCCCTTCCTCGGCGCGTGCACCGCCACGCGGTAGTCGACCCGGTCGCCGGCGTGGACCGTGCGCGGCGACCGGACGCTCACGCGCAGCGGCGGCTCGGCCGCGTGCACGACCACGCCGTCCGACCCGATGTTGTTGGTGAGGTTGCTCTCCGGCGTCGGGCTGGAGGCCATCACGACCGACTTGTAGGACCCGGGCTTCAACATCTCACCCTTGGCGACGATCGTGACCTTGGCGCCCGGCTGCAGCGTCCCGAGCTGGCACTGCACCGGCCGCCTGCCCGTGCACCTGAAGGTCCCCGCGTCGACCGACACGAGCTCGACGATGCGGTTGGGATGCGCCGGGTCGGCCTGCGGGATCTCGCGCACGACGACCGCGTTGGCCGCGCGCGTCCCGACGTTGCGGATCGTCGTGATCGACAGCTCGATCGCGCCGACGACGGTCCTCGGCGGCGTGACGCGCTGGGTGACCGCCAGGTCGGCGGCGTCGGTCGACGCCCCGGCGACCAGGCCCGGGCCGGGCGCCGGCGCGGGCGCGCCGGGCGGGAGCGTCGGCTGCGAGGGCTGGATGACCTCGTCGCCCGGGCCGGGCAGCGGCGGGTCGACGACGCCGCCCCCACCGCCCTGGCCGCCCTCGCCGCCACCGCCGCCCTCCTCGCCGCCGCCGCCTTCCTCGCCACCGCCGCCGGACGTCGCGTCGTAGTGGTTGCCGATCACGACGCTCTCCTGCGTCCCGTCGAGGATCGTCACCGGCGACTGGCTGACGGTCGCGATCGCGCCGCGCGGGTCCGGCTCGGTCACGGAGTACTTGAAGCCGCCGACGACCTGGCCGATCCCGACCGTGCCCGCCTCGTAGTCGCCGGGGACGTCGAACGTGACGGTCTGGCCGGCGTTGACGTTGGCCCTGTAGGTGTCGCCGTTGTCGCCGGTGACGACGACCTGCCACGGGCCGGTGGGCGGCGTGCCGTCGCCGGTCACGACCTTGCTCACGAGGATCCTGCCCGCGCACGCCCGCGTCGCGGTCGTCACCGAGACCGACTCGGTCGCCGACCTGATCGTGATGTGGTGCGGGGTCGCCCCGTCGAGGACGTCGAAGTAGGTGTCGGTCCGGGCCGGGAGCGTGAGCGGCCCGCCCTGGGCGCTGTCGGCGTCCGACCACGTGACGTCGATCGCGTGCGTCGCGGTGTTCGTGACCCGGACCGACGTCGCGTCGCTGAGCGGGTTGCGGCACAGCGCGGTGGCGAGCAGGTCGTGGGTCGGCGCGGGCGGCAGGCAGCCGCCGAAGGGCGTGCGGATGACCGTGCCGTCGCCGCTGTAGGAGGCGGCGATCACCTGACCGAGCAGCTGGCCGTTGGTGAACGTGACCGCGGCCTGCGGCGCCAGGATCGAGCCGAGCCACTGGATCGACGGGCCGATCTGGACGCGCGTCGCCAGCTGGAAGTTCCACAGCAACCTGCCCGCGGACACGCCCGACATCGAGGTCATCGGGTGGGTCGCCGACGAGAAGGCGGCGCCGGTGACGTTGACGATCACGGTCGCGCTCGGCGGGACGGCGAAGATCACCTGCTGGGCCTGCTGCAGCTCGTTGGCGCTGATCGTGAAGACCGCGCGCGTGGCGTTGGTGGAGGTGAACGTGAGCGCGTACCACGGCGTGATCGACCACGTGCCGTTGGTCCTCAGGCCGCTGAGCGCCTGCGACGCCGCGGCGAGGTCGGTGAACGAGGTGTCGAACGAGAACGGCGGCGCCTTCTGGGACGTCGTCCCGTGGGGCGTCGCGATCGAGCCGGTCAGCGGCGGCCTGCCGTAGGTGACCGACCCGTTGTGCGCCTGGGCACCGGCGCCGCCGACCGTCAGCGTGCCGCCAACGAGCAGGTCGACGCGGCTCGGGTCGGGCGCGAGCTGCGTGCCGACGCCGTATCCGCCGCCGGTCGCGACGCGCGCGTTGCCGCCGACCGCCACCCGCCCCTGGACCTGCGTGTTGCTGACGTCGTAGTCGCCGTGCACGAAGACGTCGAAGTCCTTCGCGTTCCCGATCGTCCCACATTCCTGAGCATTGGCGACCCCGCCGCCGAGCGCGACGACCACCAGCGCGACCAACCCCACGACGAGCTTCCGCATGCAACGCAGCGTGCACCCGTGGCGGGTGAGCGGAGACCACCCGGGCAGGGGGACGCGCGATCGTCCGCGCGCCAACATCCGTCACGCATGCCCGGGGAGGGACTCGAACCCTCATGCCCGCAAGGGCAGCCGGGTTTAAGCCGGCCGTGTCTGACCAGTTTCACCACCCGGGCGCGGTCTTCATCTGGACCTTATCCGGGGCTTCCTACACTCGGCGAACCCGCAACTTCCCTGCCCGCCGCCGGTTTCATGAGCAACGGGCATGGAAAGGCCCGTGGGAACCCACGCGTGGAAGTCTCTGCTCTCAAACTCCATGGCGCCTCCGGACTCCGGGGCCCGACGCCGCTGCTGCGCCTGCAGGGCGACGAGCGCCTGGTCGCGCTCACGCGCAAGGGCAACCAGGCGGCCTACGAGGCGCTGGTCGCGCGCTACCAGGCGCGGCTGCTCGCGTTCTGCCGCCACATGCTGGCATCGCGCGAGGACGCCGAGGACGTCCTGCAGGAGGTCTTCGCCGCCGCGTTCAACGCGATGCTCGCCGACGACCGGCCGATCAACGTGCGGCCGTGGCTGTACCGGATCGCGCGCAACCGCTGCCTGAACCACCTGCGCAAGCAGACGGCGATCGGCGTGGACTCGATGGACGTCCACCTCGCCGAGAACGGCACGAGCACCGCGGACAAGGTCCACGACCGCGAGGAGTTCCGCGAGCTCGTCGCCGACGTCCAGACGCTGGCCGAGACGCAGCGCACCGCGCTGCTGCTGCGCGAGATCGACGCGCTCTCCTACGAGCAGATCGCCGAGGCGATGGAGACCACGGTCCCGTCGGTGAAGTCGCTGCTCGTCCGGGCGCGGGTATCGCTGGCCGAGGCCGCCGAGGCGCGCAAGCTGACGTGCGTCGAGGTCCGCGACGAGCTGGGCATGTGGGCCGAGGGCCTGGAGTCGATCAGCGCGCCGGTCCGCCGCCACGTCCGCGGCTGCCAGCGCTGCGGGTCGTTCAAGAAGCAGCTCAAGGCCAACAACAAGGCGCTCGCCGCCGTGTTGCCGATCGGCCCGCTGCTGGTCTTCAAGAAGTTCCTGCTCGCCCAGGGCGCCAGCGGCGTCGCGGGTGCGAGCGCCGGTGGCGGCGCCGCCGCGACCGGCACGGTCGCCGCGGGCGGCATGACGACGGGCGGCGCGCTGAGCGCCGGCGTCGGCGCCGTCGCGACGAAGGCCGCCGCGGGGCTCGCGGCGGTCGCGCTCGTCACGACCGGCGCGGTCGAGGTCGACCACGTCAAGCAGCACCGCTTCGCCGGGGCCTCGGCCGCTGCCGCGCAGGTGAGCGCCGCCCCGAAGGCCGTCGCCGCCGCGCCGCCGGCCGCCGCGCCCGCGCCGACCGCCGTCTCGAGCGCGCCGCAGGGCACCGCCGGTCACGCGGCCGCGGGCAAGGGCGGTCCGGGCGGCCACGGCTCCGGCTCGGGCACTGCCGCCTCGACCGCGCAGCCGGCCGGGACGACCACCGCGACCGAGCAGAACACCGCGACCGCCGCACTGCCGCCGTCGACCGCCACGCCCGGCGGCACGCAGGAGGGCTACGACGACACGCGCCTGCCCGACCAGTCGCAGACCGCCGCCGCGCCGATGACGCCCGCGCCCGCCACCCCGGCGCCCGCGCAGCCGGCCCCGGCCGCCGACCCGCAGCCGTCGACCGCCGGGCAGCCCGCGACGACCACCGCCCCTCCGTCGGACCCGACGACCACCACCTCCGAGCCGACCGCCGCCGACCCGGCGCCGCCGGCCGACGGCACGTCGCCCTCCACCACCACGCCGCCGGCGAGCACCACCACGCCGAGCGAGCCGTCGAGCACGACGCCGAGCGACGGCGACCCCTCGTCGTCCTCGACGACGCCGGCGAACTAGCGCGCGCTAGCCGAGGCGGTCGCCCGGCTGCGCGTCGGCGCCCGGGTCGACCAGCAGCACGACGTCGCCCGAGTACGTCCCGAGCGTCAGGACCTCCGAGCGCACCGGGCCGATCTGGCGCGGCGGGAAGTTCACGACGGCCAGGACCAGCCGGCCTTCGAGCTGCTCGCGCGAGTAGTTCTTGATCTGCGCCGACGAGCGCTTCTCGCCGAGCTGCGGCCCGAAGTCGATCCGCAGCTTCCAGGCGGGTTTGCGCGCCTCCGGGAAGTCCTCGACCGCAACGATCCGGCCGACGCGGATGTCGACCTTCGCGAAGTCGTCGAAGGTGATCTCCGGCGCGGCGCCGTCGTCGCTCACGGGCGCTCCGAGCCGAACCGGAACGAGCTCGGCGCTCGTCGCGCGAGCCTCACGGGCGCTCCGTGCCGAACCGGAACGAGCGCAGCGCCGTCTTGAGGCCGCCGTTGTGGCCGACGTCGTCGGCGTGCACGATCGCGGGCGAGCGCGGCGCGGTGACGAGGATGTCGGCGCCGGTGCGGGACGTCACGTTGGGCAGCAGGAAGATCCGGCGCCCGTAGACGGTCTTGCCGTCGTCGCCGCGGAACTGGAAGACGATCTCGAAGCCCTGCTGCTTGTTGATGTTCGCGCGGCCGTCGTCGCGCCACACGAAGTCCGGGTACTGCTTGGCCATCGCCGCCTCCTGCTGCGCGGCGTAGAGCGGCAGGAAGCCGGCGGCGTCGCCCTGGTAGGCGGGCAGCTGCAGCGGCCTGACCGCGAACGTCTGGGTCTGCGACCCCACGCGCGCGGTCTCCCTGCCCTGCGGCTGCTCCTTGGCGAACGGGCGGCGGTAGACGAAGTTGAACGCGACCGGCGTCCGGACGATCACCGCGCGCTTCCTCGCGGTCGCCCCCTCGGGCTTGAAGACCGCGTAGAGCAGCAGCAGGACGACGAGCGCCGCGACGGCCGCCAGCGCGATCCGGGCGGGGCGCGGCCAGGCGCGGATCCGCGGCCCGAGCAGCTCGGGCAGGGTCGGGCCGAACTCGGGACGGACGACGGACATCGACGCTGCAGTCTAGGCGCCCGCGCCGCGTGCCGGCCGCACTACCGTGTCCGCATGGGCTACGCACGGCGCGCGGGACTGGTGACGATCGCAGTCGTCGCGATCGACCAGCTCGCCAAGGCCGTCGTCCGCGACCGGATCGCGCCGGGCGAGGACGTCCAAGTGATCGGGACCAACACCTTGCACTTGGTCAACGCCCGCAACTCGGGGATCGCCGGTGGCCTGCTGGCGGGTCAGAGCACCGCGCTGATCATCGCCGTCTCGGCCGTCGCGCTCGTCGGCCTGCTGTGGATCGCGACGCGCCTGGCCCCGCGCGGCGGCCTGGCGTGGCTGCCGGTCGGGATGGTCCTCGGCGGCGGGCTCTCCAACCTCCTGGACCGCCTCACCTCCGGCGCCGTGACCGACTGGATCGTCCGCGGCCACTCCGGCCCGATGAACCTCGCCGACCAGGCGATCACGCTCGGGATCGTGATCCTGCTGGTGCTCGTCTGGCGCGGCGACCGCGCGCAACACCGCGCCCAGACGCAGGCCGCGGCGTCCGCGCCCTTACAGCGTTAAGACCGCCGCCCTTCAAGATCCCGCAAACCGGTCGATCGGTTGGGCCATGCGGCGAGACGAAGGGTTCACGCTCATCGAGATCCTGGTGGTCGTGCTGATCATCGGGATCCTCGCGGCGATCGCGATTCCGAGCTTCCTGGGCCAGAGCGCCAAGGCGCGCGCGGCGGACGCGAAGTCCGGTGCGGAGGTCGCGCTGAGGGCGGTCGAGAGCTACGGGATCGACAACGACGGCAACGGCTACACCGGCGCGACCACGGCGTCGCTGGTCGCGCAGGAGGCGTCGCTGAAGGAGGCGCAGAACGAGAGCCGGCTGCTGGTCAGCGGGACGGCGAGCACCAACCCGGACAAGACGTCGTTCGTCGTCGGCGTCCGGGCGCGCAGGAACGGCGCGTGGTTCGCCTACTACCGCGACACGACCGGCGTGCGCCGGCTGTGCTCGCCGGGCGGCAGCGCGGGCTGCAGCAGGGCGATCCCGGGCGTCACGTTCCCGGGGTACTCGTCGGTCGGCAGCTGGTGAGCCGCCGGGCCTAGGGCCCGGGGTCGCCGCCGTTGACGACGTGCAGGACGGTCCTGCCGCCGCTCCCGGTCGTCACCGGGTAGTCGCCGGGCCTGAGGCCGGTCAGCGACTTGGAGGCCTTGCCGCCGGCCGGCACGCTGAGCGTCCCGCCGCCGGGCGCGTCGATCGTGACGGTCTCGGCGGGGCCGCTCGACGTGACGGTGACCGTCAGCGCCAGGAACGCGGGGATCGTCACGGTCGTCGGCGAGAGCGCGCCGGGGCGCGCGGTCAGCGCGACGGGCGTCCGGATCGCCTCCTCGTCCCCCGCCCCACCCTGGCCGGACTCGCCGGTCGTGGTCGTGCCCGTCCTCTTGTCCGGGACCGGCACGCCGGTCGTGGCGGTCGGCGGCGTCGTCGTGACCGTGACGCTGTTGTCCTTCGTCGTGACCGTCCCGGTGACGAGCGGCTGCTCGGTCGTCGTCGTCGGCACCGCGCCGGTTCTCGCCGGCGCCTGCACCGCGGTCGTCGCCGCGTCGTTGCCCGACCCGCCGCACGCCGCGACGCCACCGGCCGCCGCGGCGAGCGCGAGCGCCGCGGCCGCTGCCGCCGCGCCCCTCACTGCCCGATCGAGAACATCGCCTCGAGGTCGTGCTCGGAGAACACCTCGAAGGCGACCATCGTCTGCGTCCGGTTCACGCCGTCCAGCTGCACGAGCCTGCCCGAGATGACCTCGGCCAGCTGCTCGTGCCGCGGCACGCGCACGATCGCCACGAAGTCCCACTCACCGGTCACGGAGTAGGCCTCCGCGACGCCGTCCAGCTCGGCGATCGAGCCGCCGAGCGTGGTCAGGACGTCGCGGTCCGCCTGGATCAGGACGACGGCGGTGGTCATCGCACGTCGTGCGCGGCGCCCGGCTCCAGCACGATGACCTCGGCGTACCCGGCGTCCTGCACGTCCTTCTTGTAGGCCTCGGCGTCGGTCTCGATCGGCGGGAACGTGTCGTAGTGGCACGGGATGATCTGGTCGGCCTTCAGGAAGTCGGCCGCGACCACGGCGTCGAAGCGGTCCATCGTGTAGTGGCCGCCGATTGGGACGATCGCGACGTCGATGTGGCCACGCTTCGACGGCAGCGCCAGATCCGAGAACAGGCCGGTGTCGCCGAGGTGGTAGATCCGCTTGCCACCGATCTCGATCACGAGGCCCGCGGGCGTCGAGGCCGTCCCGGACGGTGACGTGCCCGTGTGCCAGGCCGGCGTCAGGCGGACGGAGACCCAACCGAGGTCGACGGTGCCGCCGATGTTGGGGTCCTTGACGTTGTCCACCGACTTGCTCAGCTCGTCGGCCAGCTCGACGATCGCGACGACCGTCGCGCCGGTGCGCTTGGCGATGTCGACGGTGTCGCCGAGGTGGTCGCCGTGGCCGTGCGTGAGGAAGATCGCGTCGGCGGCGACCTCGTCGGCCTTGGCGGCGGCCTTCGGGTTCCCGGTCAGGAACGGGTCGATCAGGACGGTCCTGCCGTCGTGCTCGATCGAGAACGCGGCGTGACCCAGGAAGGTGATCTTCGGCATCTAGCTGCTCTCCTGCTGCTCGGACTTGTTGAGGGTGTCGGTCAACGGCGTCTCGGGGTCGTACAGCTCCCGCGCCAGCTCCAGCCCGACCGCGACGCCGACGAGCATGCTCAGGCGCGTCTCCTCGGCGATCAGGACGCGCAGCGCGGACAGGCGCTCGTCCTCGGGCGCGGCGGCGACGCCGGTCAGCTGCGCCTCGTGGGCCTCGCCGAACCAGCCGCCCGCGTCGAGCGCCTCGTTCATGACGCGCTGCAGCCCAGGGGCGGCGTGGGTGACGATCTCCTGGGAGTGGACGAACCGCTCGGGATCGCTGCTCAGGGCCGCGACCGCGGCGTCGACCTGCTCGGCGGTGAAGCGACGGGCGGGCACGCAGCCCACCCTAGCGCGGTGGCGTCAGCGCGTTGTGTCGCTGGTGCGCAGGAGCATGAGGCCGCACAGCAGGCCGAGCACGCCGCCCGCGACCGTCGCGGTGATCGACGCGAACGGGACGACCGCGGGCATCAGCAGGACCACGGCCGCGATCACCGCGGTGCCGATCAGGTCGCCGTCGTGGTCGATGCCGTTGCGCGCGCGGACGATGTCCGGCAGCGCCCACGCGGCGAGCATGCCGAGCGCGGCGCCGGGCGCGCCGAAGACGATCGCGTTGGTCCCCGCGGCGACCGCGATCGCGTCGCCGCCGATGCCGCAGGCGATGAACAGCGCGATCACGAGGATCGGCCCGTGGCGCAGCTCCAGGCGCCAGCCGAAGATGCCGATCGCCAGCAGGACCGCCAGCTCGTACCACGAGTTGAAGTACAGGAACGGCGCCGCCGCCCAGCGCCACGCGGGGACGCTGAAGTCGACGAGCCCGACGTCGACCTTGGCGGTGTAGACCGTGACGAGCATCCCGAGCAGCGACATCGCGACGATCACCGCGGTCGCGACCGGCCTGCCGAACGCGTCGCCGCGGATCCCCGGGATCTCCCCCGAGCGCAGCGGCGTCAGCGTCGGCCGCGGGACCCTGCGCTGCTGGCGCGGCGCCGGCTCGCCGGCCCTGCGGTCGATCTTGGGCGCGCGCTTGCGGAGGCGCGTACCGCAGTACGGGCACTCGGTGATGTACGGGCTGACCTCAGACCCGCACTTCTTGCACACCACGAAGAGATCGGGCGTCCCGGCCATCTGACCTTCGATTCTAGGACGCCACGCGAACGCGCGGCGCGTTCGCTCTAGAACTCTCCGTCGCCGTTGCCGTGCGTGGCGGCGACGATCTCGGCCATGACCTCCTTGAGGTCATGGTTGGCCTCGAAGACGACGGTCTGCCGGGCGGCGCCGTTGCCGCGGGCCAGGAGGTCCTCGATGCCGTCCAGCTCGGCGGCGCTGCCGAGGTCCTCGGCGTGGTCGCGAAGCCGATCGAGCAATCGCCGCGCCAGCGCCTTCGTGCCGACGCGCTCGTTGGACGGGAGGTCGACGAGCTCGCCGTCGAGGCCGTGGCGGGCGGCGAGCCAGCGGTTCTCGTCGAGCATCTGCCACGGGTACTCGCCGAGGTGCTGGCCGGAGTCGAAGTGCTCGCACAGCTCCTTGACCATCGCCTGGATCAGCGCCGCGAGGCCGAGCGTGTGCTCGACGCGGGTCTGGGCGTCGCAGGCGCGGATCTCGACGGTCCCGAGCCTCGGGTGCGGGCGGACGTCGTACCAGAGGTAGGTGTAGTCCTCCATGACGCCGCTCGACATCATGAACTCGATCTCGCGCTCGTAGTCGGACCAGTCGCGGTAGGACGGCGGGACGCCCACGCGCGGGAACGCGCGGAAGATCGGCAGGCGCGTGGAGGCCATGCCGGTGCCGTCGCCGCGCCAGAACGGCGAGTTGGCCGACAGCGCGAGCAGGACCGGCAGGTGGACGCGCATGCCGTTGGCGACGTGGATCGCCTTGTCGGGGTCGTCGACGCCGACGTGGACGTGGAGGCCGAAGATCAGCTCCTGGCGGGCGACGAACCGCAGCGCGTTGACGAGCTCGCGGTAGCGCAGGCGCGAGGCGATCCGCTGGTCCTCCCAAAGCGCGAACGGGTGCGTTCCGGCCGAGCCGACGGTGAGGCCGCGCAGCTGCGCGACGTCGTGGACCTGGCGGCGCAGCGCGCGCAGCTGGATGCCGGCCTCGGCCGTGTTCCTGGCCGGCCTCGTGGCGATCTCCAGCACCGACTCCATGAGCTCGGGCTTGATGTCGCCGACGTTGTCGGCGGGCGCGGCGGCCTTGGCGTCCTCGAGCAGCGTCTCGATCGCGTTGACCAGCTCGAACGAGCCGGAGTCCACGATCATCAGCTCCTCCTCGATGCCGATCGTGTAGCTCGGCCCGGTGAAAGCGTGGTCCACGGGCGGGACCCTACCCGGGCCAGGTCGAGGGTACGATCGTGTCGAGAATCACGAACAGGAGAATGAGCATGGCACTCGGCTACGACGGCAAGCTGTACATCCTCGCGTTCGACCACCGCGGGTCGTTCCAGAAGAAGATGTTCGGCATCGAAGGCGACCCCTCGCCCGAGGAGACCGCGACGATCTCCGACGCCAAGCACCTCATCTACGAGGGCATGGTCAAGGCCGTCGAGAAGAGCGACGTGCACGCCGACGAGCTGGGCGTCCTGGTCGACGAGCAGTTCGGCGCGCCCAAGAACATCCAGGCCGACGCGAAGGCCGCCGGGCTGAAGCTGGCGATGCCGGTCGAGAGGTCGGGCCAGCCGCTGTTCGACTTCGAGTACGGCGCCGACTTCGGCGCGCACATCGAGGCGTTCGACCCGGACTTCTCGAAGGTCCTGGTCCGCTACAACCCCGACGGGGACGCGGACGAGAACCGCGGGCAACTGGAGAAGCTCAAGGAGCTGGCGGACTGGCTGCACGCGCACGACCGCAAGTTCCTGTTCGAGCTGCTGGTGCCGGCGGAGGCCGCGCAGCTGGAGTCGGTCGGCGGCTCGGAGGAGCGCTACGACGCCGAGCTGCGCCCCGAGCTGATGCGCCGCGCGATCGCCGAGATCCAGGACTTCGGGATCGAGGTCGACATCTGGAAGATCGAGGGCGTCGACGAGCGCAGCGACGCTGAGATCCTGGCGAAGCAGGCGCGGACCGGCGAGGGACGCTCGGGCGTCGTGTGCGTGCTGCTCGGTCGTGGCGCCTCGGACGCCAAGGTCGACGAGTGGCTGCGCGCGGCCGCGCCGGTCGACGGGTTCATCGGGTTCGCGATCGGACGCTCGATCTGGTGGGACGCGCTGAAGGGCTTCCTCGACGGCTCGGTCTCGCGCGCGGACGCGCAGGAGCAGATCGCCGACAACTACCTCCGCTTCATCGACGTCTACAACTCCGCGGAGCAGGGCGCAGGCGTCGCGTAGAGATCGCAACGACTTCGTGCAGAACGCCCGTCTCGCCCGCGCCGATGCGCTTGGGTGAGGCGGGTGTTCCGCGTTCTGGCCCTCATCCTCGTCGCCCTCGCCTTCGCCGCCGTCGCCGGTTGCGGCTCGTCGCCGTCGGCGACCGGCGACACTGCGCAGGTCCGGCGCGTCGTGGACGGCGACACGATCCTGCTCACCTCGGGCGAGCGCGTCCGGCTGATCGGGATCGACACGCCGGAGAGCGTCAAGCCCGGGACGCCGGTGCAGTGCTTCGCGAAGCGCGCCTCGGCGTTCACGCACACGCTGCTGGACGGCGCGCGCGTCCGGCTCGTCTACGGCGCCGAGCGGCGCGACCGCTACGGGCGGCTGCTCGCCTACGTCTACCGGGCGCGCGACAGGTTGTTCGTCAACGCAGAGCTCGTCCGGCAGGGCTACGCCCGGACGCTGGAGATTGCGCCGAACACCGGTCACGCGCGTCAGTTCGCGGCCCTCGCGTCCGCTGCGCGACGTGCCGGGAAGGGGTTGTGGAGCGCGTGTCGGCGGTAGCCTTCAGCTGCGAATGCGCATGCGCGAGAGCCTCGCCCAGCTGGAACGGGCGTTCACCGACGAGATCGAGCAGGACCGCCAGAAGGCGGAGCGGCTTCGTCGCGAGGCCGAGCGTCGCACGCGCCAGCGCCAGCTGGCGAAGACCCACAAGCGCGGGTCGATGCGCTTCGGCCTGCTCTACCTCATCCTCGTCGCGACGGCCGTGCTGGTCACGGTCGCGATGTTCGAGACGCTGTACTACGTCATGGGCTAGAGCTGCGCGCGCTTGGCCCCCGCCGGGCGCGCAGCTGGCCGGAAAGCGTCTACTCGGCTGCGGTGCCGAGCTTGCGCAGTGCTTCGTCGACCTCGCCCCGGACGTCCGGGTCGGCGACGGCGCCGTTGCGCTCCTGCTGGATCTCCAGGTAGACCTCCTTGCGGAAGACGGGGATGTCCCGCGGGGCCTGGATCCCGATGCGCACCTTCTCGCCCATGATGGACAACACGGAGACTTCGATGTCGTCTCCGATCATGATGCTCTGGTTGGACTTTCTTGTCAGTACGAGCATGGTTGAACGCCTCCCAACGTCCCTGCCACCGGCCGTTCGAGTCTCGCAGGGCCGTTGCCCACATGCAAGCGGGGCGAAACGCTCAATTTCCGGGAACGTCGTAGAAGGGCATGCCTTGCCCCGGAAGGCTGTGCGAAGTGGAACGCCGGTGGTCGGGCATCGGACTGGAGTGTCACGCACCGGCCCGACGTACCGCCCGGACTCTCGACTAGGATGACGGCCTTCGCATGGCCAGACGATCGCTCCGTCCTCATCTGAACCAGATCCGCACCTGGGTGCGCCAGGGTCGCACCGACGCGTGGATCGCTCACCAGCTGGAGGTCACCGTCCAGCAGATCGAAGCCTTCAAGAAGGAGAACGATCTGCTCCCCGACGGTGAGGCTCCGGAGACCACAGGCACCGACTTCGACGACGAGATCGACCTGCGCGCCGAGGATGACGCGCTGATCGCCGCCGAGCTCGAGGCCGAGGCTGCCCGCAAGGCCGAGGAGGCCGAGGCCGCTGAGGCCGAAGGTGACTCCGACGACGAGGACGGCGACGCGCCCAAGCGCCGCCGTGGCCGTCGTGGTGGCCGCGGTCGCGCCCGTGCCAGGAAGGCGACCTCGTACGAGGGCACCTTCGAGCACGGCGACGAGGGCTACGGCCTGTGGCTCGACCCGGCGATCGCCGACGACGGCGTCTACGCCGAGCACTGGGCCGGGCACCGCCAGGTCGAGGTGACGGTCGAGGCCGACCAGATCGTCATCAAGCGCGTCGGAGACGACGACGACGCGCCGTCCGACGACGACGAGTAGCTCGCTGCGTTGACTTCCGTGTCGCCGCTCGAACGCGCCTTCGCGTTCGAGCGCGCGATGCTGGGCGCGTCCGGCGGGAGGGTCGTGACCGGCGCGTGGGGCCAGGCGTTCCTGACGCCGTCCTTGGAGCGCGTCTACGACCGCAACGTCGTGTGGGTCGTGGGTTCCGGGGGTGGCCTGGGGGCGGTCGAGATCGACGGCAACGTCGAGCGCCTGCTCGGCGGGCACGGCATGGAACACCGGCGGCTGCTGGCCGAGCCGGCGGCGGACGCGCGCGTGCGCAACGAGCTGGTGGCGCGCTGCGGCTATGCGCGGTCGGAGAACGTGTTCATGGTGCTCGGCGGCGGTGTGCCTGCGGTCGCTCCGCCGGAGGTCGCGGTCGCGGTCGTCGAGGCCTCCGTGGAGGCGGTCGACCGGGGCTGCGAGCGCTACCTGCTGACCGATCCCGACACCGAGTACGGCCGCGACGCGCGCACCCGCGACCAGCTGCTGGAGCACCACCGCTCCTACGGCCCGCGTGCCGGGGCCGAGCGCCGCTTCGCGGTCGTCGGCGACGACGGCACGGCGGTCGCCTGGGCGCGCCTCTGGCGCCGCGGCGACGAGGCGCAGGTCGAAGACGTCGTCTGCCTCGCCGACCACCGCGGCCACGGCTACGGCCGCGCGGTCGTCGCCGCCGCGACCCGCGCGGCGGTGTCGGAGGGCGCCGGCTTCGTGTTCATCGTCGCCGACGCCGACGACTGGCCCCGCGAGTTGTACGGACGCCTCGGCTACGAGGTCGCCGGCACGCTCGCGGTGTACCAGCGCTTCGCGCCGCGCTGACCAGGTCCAAGTCGTCTAACCCCGCCATAGCGGGGGCCAGACGACTTGCGTCAGTCCGCCGGGCGCGCGTCGAGCTGGCGGCCGCCGGCGTAGTCGATCGCTTCGCGGACGTAGCGGGCGAACGCCGCGTCGGCGGTGATCCGGGCATCCCACGCCCACGGCGCACCCGGAGCGACCGCGTAGGCGATGTCGGTGCACCAGCCGGTCCCGGCGTCGTACAGGGCGACCAGCTCATCGATCGTGAACGCCCCACCAAGCCGCCGCCGCAGCTCCGCCAGGATCCGCTCGACGACCCGATCCATCGCCATCCGCTCATCCGGCAGCGCCTCACGCACCCGCCGCTCACCCTCCCGCCACTGGAACGACGCGCTCTGGAAGTCCGACATCGCCGCCAGGCTAGCGGCCTAGCGATCGCCCGGAAGGCCCCTGACGATGAAGGGCTTCTCGCCCGGCCTGACGAGGCCGAGGCGGCGCGCTTCGCGCTCCATCGTGGACTTGGACTGCAGGGCCTTCCTGCGGGCGCGGAGGCGGTCGTTCTCGGCCTGGAGGGTCCGGACCTCGCCGCGGCGGGCCTTGGCCTCGCGGTAGGTGGAGACGAAGCTGATCGCCGGCCCGACATAGAGGCCGACGACGCCGATCAGGACGACGAGCAACGCCACCCGGCCGACGCGATCCCACCTGATGGCCCTCCCACCGCCCGCGACCACACGCGGCCGCTGCGGAGAGCGACGTTCCGTGGAGGGTCGGTTGCGCGCGTGCGCCGCGGACTGGCGGGCTGGGGACATCTACAGCGCGGTTCGCCACCCAGCCCACGGGTTCCTGCACATCTCGACGGAAGTCGGCGCGACGCGTCTTGGTGCTGCCGTTGCCTGTGGCGCCTCAGTGCGGTGCGCTGGTGGCGGCGCGAGGCGTCCGTGGGAGGGCATCGATGGGAGAGTGGCGTTTGCGGCGACGCCACCGTCGGCGGTGTGGCTGAGCGTCGCGCCGGGACCGGGCGAGCCGTTCGGGGCCGAACCTCAGGGTCAACGGTGCACAGTGGCTCGCAGAGGACCCAAATGCACCGCTGACCTCGCCAACGGCAGCCAGGGGTTCCATACGAACACCAAACTGCCGTTGACCCGCCCGTTCGGCCCCCGAACCCTCGCCCGGAGCCGCCCTCACGCCGAGCCACACCGCCACGGTGGAGCGTCGCCGCAAACGCCACTCTCCCATCGATGAGCGCCAGCCGGCCCGGAGCGGCACCACGCCCGCCCCGCACTGAACGCCACCGACAGACGCGCGGCCCGCGTTACGAGCGGAAGACCGACCGCCCCGGGTAGGTCGCGTCGGTGCCGAGGGCTTCTTCGATGCGCAGCAGCTGGTTGTACTTCGCGACGCGGTCAGAGCGGCTCGGGGCGCCGGTCTTGATCTGGCCGCAGCCGGTTGCGACGGCGAGGTCGGCGATGGTGACGTCTTCGGTCTCGCCCGAGCGGTGGGACATGACGGCGGTGTAGCCGTTCTCGCGGGCCAGGGAGATGGCGGCGAGCGTCTCGGTCAGGGTCCCGATCTGGTTGACCTTGATCAGGATCGAGTTGCCGACGCCGGCGTCGATGCCGCGCCTCAGCCGCTCGACGTTGGTGACGAAGAGGTCGTCGCCGACGAGCTGGACGGTGTCGCCGATCTCGTCGGTCAGCGCCTTCCAGCCGTCCCAGTCCTCCTCGTCCATGCCGTCCTCGATCGACAGGATCGGGTACTTGCCGGCCAGCTCGCCCCAGTAGGCGGCGAGCTCGGCGGCGGTCAGCTTCCGGCCCTCGTGCTCCAGGTCGTAGACGCCGCCCTTGTAGATCTCCGACGTCGCGGGATCCAGCGCGATCGCGATGTCGTCGCCCGGCTTGTAGCCGGCGGCCGCGATGCCCGCGACCAGCAGCTCCAGCGCCGCCTCGTTGGACTCCAGGTTCGGCGCGAAGCCGCCCTCGTCGCCGACGGTCGTCCCGAGCCCCTTGTCGTGCAGCGTCTTCTTCAGCGCGTGGAAGACCTCGGCGCCGTACCGGAGCCCCTCGCTGAACGACGTCGCCCCGACCGGCACGATCATGAACTCCTGGAAGTCCACGCTGTTGTCCGCGTGCGCCCCGCCGTTGAGCACGTTCATCATCGGGACCGGCAGGATGTGCGCGCTCTCGCCGCCGAGGTAGCGCCACAGCGGCAGCGACTCCTCCGCCGCGGCCGCGTGCGCCGCGGCCAGCGACACGCCGAGGATCGCGTTCGCGCCGAGCCGGGACTTGTTCGGCGTCCCGTCCAACTCGATGAGCCTGGCATCCAACCCCGCCTGATCCGACGCGTCGAGCCCCGCGATCGTCTCCGCGATCTCCCCGTTCACGTTCGCCACCGCCTGCCCGACGCCCTTGCCCAGCCACTCCGAGCCGCCGTCCCGCAGCTCCGTCGCCTCGAACTCACCGGTCGACGCGCCGGACGGCACGGCAGCCCGCCCCGTGGCGCCGGACCGCAGAGCGAGCTCGACCTCGACGGTCGGGTTCCCTCGCGAGTCCAGGATCTGACGGGCGTGGACGCGTTCGATGGCGCTCATGTCTGGGAGTCGTCCTCTTCTTGGAGTCGGGCCTGCGCGTAGTAGTTGACCTGGGCGCCGGTGCCGAGCTGATCCCAGGTCGCGCCGTCGGCGGCGGCCAGCGCTTCGGCCGCCTCGACACGCGCGCGAAACCTATCGGCCGAGGACCGCACGGCGAGCTCCGGGTCGACCTTCAGCTTGCGCGCGACGTTGACGACCGAGAACAGCAGGTCGCCGACGGCCTCGAAGCGCGCGTCGTCATCGCCCGCCGCCTCGAGCACCTCGAGCTGCCCCACGACCGCGTCGTACGGCACGTCGGCCATGTCGAACCCGGACGACGCCGCCCGCCGCTGCACCTTGCGCGCGTACGTCGGCCCCGGCAGGTTCTCCGGCACCTCGCCGAAGATCCCCGGCTCGCGCCCCGCCTCGGTGGACTTGATCGCGTCCCAGTTCTGCAGGACCTGCGCCGCGTTCTCCACCTCGACCGACCCGAAGATGTGCGGATGGCGCCGGATCAGCTTCTGGCGCACGTGCTCGGCGACGTCGGCCAGCGATCCCGCGCCGCGCTCCTCGAGCAGCAGCGCCAGGAAGTGCACCTGGAACAGGACGTCGCCCAGCTCGTCCAGGAGCTTGCCGTCGTCACGCCGCCAGGCGGCGTCCGCCAGCTCGTAGGCCTCCTCGAGCGTGTGCGGGACGATCGTGCGCTCGTCCTGCTCGCGGTCCCACGGGCACTCGACCCGCAGCTTCCGCGTCAGCTCGTCGAGCGCCTCAACGGCGGCGGCGCCGCGAGCAGCGGCGCCCGCGGCGGGGTCATCGGAAGACACCCGCCGCAGGCTACCGGCGAACCCTCTACTTCGACGTCGACGTGCCCGAGTCGGCGGGCGCCGTCTGCGTCTGCGGCGTCGGCTGCGCGGCGGCGGTCGCCGTCGTCGCGCTCCTCTTCGGAGCGTTGCTGCAGTCGTCGTTCACGTAGGACTTGGAGCAGTCCGTGCGGTCCTTCCACTTCTTCTCGAAGGACTTGCTGAACGCGTTGATCTTGTTCTGCTGCGTCTGCGAGACGAGCAGCTGCTTGATCGACGCCTTGGACTGATCAAGGCTCTGCTGCGTGCCCGGCGTGATCTTCTCGACCTCGAAGACGTAGTAGCCGAACTGCGTCTTGACCGGCCCGACGATCTTGCCCTTGTCGGCCGAGAACGTCGCCTCGTCCAGCGCCTTCTCCTGCTGGCCCTTCGGGACCGCCGCCAACAGGCCGCCGTTGTCACGCGTGCCCTGGTCGATCGAGTACTTGGCCGCGACCTGCTTGAACGACTGGCCGGAGTCCAGCGCCGCCTTGGCCTTCTTGGCCTCGGCCGCGGTCTTGGTCAGCACGATCCGCAGGTCGCGCTTCTCGGGCTGCGCGAACCTCGACTTGTTCTTGTTGTAGTAGTCGGCGATCTGCGCGCTGGAGACCTTGTCGGACCCCTCGAGGATCTTCGTGCGCAGCTTCGTCGTCAGGTCCTGGACCCGGATCCGGTAGAGCAGGTCCTCCTGCACGTAGCCGGACGACTTCAGGAAGGCGAGGTAGTCCTTGTCCTTCGGGAAGCTCTGGTTGCGCTGCTTGTCGAAGTCCTTCTTGACGTCGGTGTCGGCCACCTTGACGCCACGGTCATCGGACTCGCCCTCGATCCACGCGGACGTGATCAGGAACTGCATGACCTGGTCCTTGAGGGAGTTGTACTCCGTCTGGCACTGGGTCTTGTACGTCGCGTCGGTCGGCGTCGGCTGGCCCCTGGCCGGCTTCGTCGCCGTCTTCTTCTTGTTCGCGATGCACTTCGTGAAGTTCGGTGGATCCGGGACGACGGCGGCGGCCGTCGAGCCCGTCGACTGCGCCTGCGAGGTCGCGGCGACGTTCAGCCAGTGGTTGAAGGTTTCCGTCTTGATCGTGTCGCCCCCGATGTCCGCTACGGAGTTCCCGGGGACGCCGCTGTCACCGCACGCGGAGAGAGCGAGAGGAAGCACGAAAAAGGCGCCCAAGAGCGCCGCATACCGACGAGGCGATGTCATAGCGCGCCGGAAGCTACCAGTCTCCGTATGAACGGGGCCTTAAACCTGTGTCCAATCCGCACACGTGCGTGTGCCGATCGTCAGGTCGCGTACGCCATCAGGCCGCTTCGGTGGCGACCGCGAGCAGCGCGTCGGCCGCCGCAACCACCGCTGGGAAGCGCTTTTCGGGCTCCCTGGGCACCGTGACCGACAGCTGCGCGCGGCCTGGTTCGTAGACCGACGACGGCAGCGCCTCCTTGAGCCGCCTGGCCCGCTCCTCGTCGAGGTCGACCGGCGTGACCGCCAGGCGATCGCCCCGGAACGACACCGCGCGCGCCCCCGCCTGGCCGAGCTTGATCCGCGCCTGCTGGAGCGCCAGCAGGTTCAGCAGCGGATCCGGGACCTCGCCGAAGCGATCCTCCAGCTCGTCACGGAGCAGTGCCAGATCGGCAACTTCGCGCGCGCCCGCGATCCGGCGGTGCACGTCGATCTTGGCCTGCTCGTAGGCGATGTAGTCGGCCGGGATGTAGGCATCGACGTTGACGTCGAGCCGGACCGGCTCGGGCATCTCGTCGCCCGCGCCCTCAGGCGCCGCCTCGGCGACCGCCTCGTCGAGCATCTGCATGTACAGCTCGAAGCCCAGCGCGGCCACGTGGCCGGACTGCTCGTCGCCGAGCAGGTTGCCGGCGCCGCGGATCTCCAGGTCGCGCATGGCGATCTTGAAGCCCGCGCCGAGCTCGGTGTAGTCGCTCAGCGCGCTCATCCGCTTCATGGCCTCCTCGGTCAGCGCGGCGTGCGCCGGGTAGAGGAGGTAGGCGTAGGCGCGCTCGCGGGACCGCCCGACGCGCCCGCGGATCTGGTACAGCTGAGCGAGCCCGAACAAGTCGGAACGCTCCACGATCAACGTGTTGGCCTGCGGGATGTCGATCCCGGACTCGATGATCGACGTCGCCACCAGCACGTCGGACTCGCCGCGCAGGAACGACATCATGCGCCTCTCCAGCTCCCTCTCGTCGAGCTGGCCGTGCGCGACCTCGAACGACACGCCCGGGCACAGGCCGCGCAGGCGCTCGGCGGTCTCGTCGATCGACTCCACGCGGTTGTGCACGAAGAACGCCTGTCCCCCACGGTTCTTCTCGCGCATGATCGCCTGCTTGACGAGCTCCTCGTCGTACTCGCCGACGTAGGTCTTGACCGGCCGGCGGCCCTCCGGCGGCGTCTCGATGACCGAGATGTCGCGGATGCCCGCCATCGACATCTGCAGCGTGCGCGGGATCGGCGTGGCGCTCATCGCGATGACGTCGACCTTCAGCTTGAGCTGGCGCAGCAGCTCCTTCTGCTTGACGCCGAAGCGCTGCTCCTCGTCGACGATGATCAACCCGATGTCCTTGCCCCGCATGTCCCTGCCGAGCAGGCGGTGCGTGCCGATCAGGATGTCGACCCTGCCGTCGTTGAAGGCGGAGACGACCTCCCTCTGGTCCCTCGGCGTGCGGAACCGCGACACGTGGTCGACGGTGAACGGGTAGTCCTTCAGGCGCTCGGCGAAGTTGCCGTAGTGCTGCTGGGCGAGGATCGTCGTCGGGGCGAGGACCAGCACCTGCTTGCCGTCGTCGGCGGCCTTGAACGCGGCGCGCAGCGCGACCTCGGTCTTGCCGTAGCCGACGTCGCCGCAGATCAGGCGGTCCATCGGCGTCGAGCGCTCCATGTCGCCCTTGACGTTCTCGATCGCCTCGCGCTGGTCGGCGGTCTCGTTGTAGGGGAACTTCTCCTCGAACTCGCGCAGCCACTCCGAGTCCTCGGGGTACGCGTGCCCGGCGCGCTTGCGGCGCTCGGCGTAGAGGTTGAGCAGCTCGCCGGCCAGCTCCTGCGCGGCGCGGCGGGCGCGGGCCTTCATCGTCTCCCACGCCTTGCCGCCGAGCTTGCTCAGCGTCGGCGCGCCGGAGCCGGCGCCGAGGTAGCGGGAGATCTTCGCCAGCTGCTCGACCGGCATGTACACCTTGTCGCTGCCGGCGAACTCGAGCTGCAGGTAGTCGCGGGTGACGTTGGCCACCGTCTTGGTCTCGAAGCCCGCGAAGCGCGCGACGCCGTGGTCCTCGTGGACGACGTGCTCGCCGGTGCGCAGGTCGGAGAACGAGCGCAGCGCGCCGCGGCGGCGCGCGCGGCCGGCGGCCTCGGCGTCGTCTCTTTCGGCGCGGCGGCGGCGGAACAGGCGGTGCTCGGGGATGACCGCGATCCGCGGGCCGCCCGCGATGAAGCCGTCGCGCAGGTTGGCGACCGCGAAGCGCAGGTCGCCGGGCGCGACCTCCTGGGAGCCGTCGTCCTCCAGCCAGTGGGCCTTCAGCCGGGCCAGGTTGTAGGCCGTGCGCTCGCCCGCGCCGCGCTGGGGCCAGGTGACGACCGTGCGGTAGCCGCCGCGGACCTGCTTCTCCAGCTGCGGCTCGGCCTCGCGCAGCGAGCGCGCGGCGAGGTCGGCGGCCTGGGCGCGGAAGGCGAACGGCTGGTCGGACGTCAGCGCAGAGAGCCGCGCGTGCGCTCGGGCATCCAGAGCGCTCGCGATGTCCTCGGGCTTGACGTAGAGGTTGCGCGCGTCCTGCGCGTGGAACGCGGCGCAGACGTCCTGCCAGTGGTCGTGCAGGACCGGGCCGACCTCGGCCTCCTCGGCGAGCACGACGCCGGCGTCGGCGGGCGCGAGGTCCAGGAACGCGCGGAACTGGTCGACGGGCAGCAGCTCGGCGACGTCCGGGCGGTCCTCGGCGTCGCTCGCGACCGCGGCGATCTCGGCGGCCTCGCGGTGCTCGGCGGCCAGCTCGGCCGCGGGCGCGATCTCCAGCTCGGTCAGCTCCTGCAGCGAGCGCTGCGTGAACGTGGAGAACTCGCGCAGCGTCTCGATCTCGATGTCGAACAGGTCGACCCGGACCGCGTGGTCGGAGGTCGCCGGGAAGACGTCGAGGATCCCGCCGCGGATCGCGAACTGGCCGCGGTCGCCGACCTGGTCGACGCGCTCGTAGCCGGCCGCGACGAGGTCGGCGCTGACCTCGTCGAGGTCGAGCAGGTCCCCCACGCGCAGCCAGAACGACTTCGGGCGCAGCGACGGGTCCGGGACCTTCTCGGACAGCGCGACGGCGGAGACGACCACGACCGGCGGCTCGACGTCGTCGCCCGGGCCGCGCGCCTCGTACTCCAGCAGCGCGTCGAGCGCGGCGACGCGCAGGCCGACGAGGTGCGGCGGCGGCGCGAGGTGCGACTCGTAGGCGACGCCGCGGCTCGGGTAGTAGCGGACGGGCCGCGGCGCGAGCCAGTGGCGCAGGTCGGCCGCGAGGTCGCGGGCCTGGCGGTCGTCGGCGGCGACGACCAGCGCGGCGCGGCCGGCGAGCGGCCCGTCGACCCCGTCGAGCAGGGCGCCGATGACGAACGGCCGGTAGGAGGCGGAGACGAACGCGCGGCCGCCCTCGCGCGCGAAGCGCGTGGCGTCGGGGTCGTCGGAGAAGTGCGAGAGGAGGGGGCGAAGCGACATGTAGGGCATGCGCAGCGACCGCGCAGGACGCGCGGCCGGTGGCTGCATCACATGGTAGTCGCGCGCCGCGGGCGGGCTACTTGCTGTCGAGCTCGCCCGAGAACGAGCCGCTCGAGGAGCCGGAGCTGTCGCCGGAGCCCGAGCTGCTGCTCGTGCCGTCGTCCTGCCCGAACGAGACGTAGAGCGTCAGGAAGGAGATCGTCGACACGAGGTTCGTCCGGTAGAGGCCGTGGCCGTCGTCGACGGCCATCATGCGATGGCCGGACGGCGACACCACCGCCATCGCGGCCTGCCTCGCGCCGTCGCTCCATACCCCGACCCTGCCGACCGGGACCGCGCCGTCCGGGCCGCTCATCGCCACGTAGCCCAGCTTCCTGCCGGCGGCGACGAGCTGGCCGGTCGTCCTGTAGGCCTGGCCGCCGGGCGCGGCGAAGTCGACCGCGCCGGAGTTGAAGACCGTCAGCGCGGCCAGGTCCTGCATCCAGGCCTTGCCGGCCGCCGTGCCGCCGGCGAACGCGACCGCGTGGAAGTCGTCGATGACGGAGCAGACATCGCCCGTGCCGCCCTTCAGCGTCACGGTGACCGCGTCGCCGTGCGCCGGGACCCGCCCGACGCCGGCGCCACCCTCGGCGTGCAGCGCCTGGTCGACGAAGCTCGGGAGCAGCGACGGCGCCGGGATCGCCGAGCAGCCGATGGTGACGCGCCGGCCGCGCAGCGCGCGCAGCGTCCTGGCGGCCCTGCCCGTGAAGCGCACGGTCGCGCGCCGGCCGCTGACCGTCGCGCGGATCCCGTCGGCGGGCGCCAGCGGCGTGTTGCTCCTGAACGGCGACCTGGTCCTGTCGGCGTCGGGGCTCTTGGGCTCGGTCCTCACGTCCGACCTGAGGCGGGCGGCGACGTCCGCCGGGATGTCGTCGGTCTCGCCGTAGGGGTCCATCTCGTTGAGGACGTTGGTGGCCAGGACGTAGCCGCCGAGGTCCTGGATCACCAGGCGGCGGCCCGCGGCGCTGAGCGTCGCGGCCGCGGCGTGGGTGCCGTCGGTCCAGTAGCCGATCAGGCCGGCGGGCGGCGTGGCGTCCGGCGCGTCCATCGCGACCACGCCCGCGCCGAGCGTGGCGGCCGGCTGGTAGCCGGTCGCGGTGTGGGCCCTCTGGAGCAGGCGGCGCAGCGCGGGCGCCCGCTCGGCCTCGTCCACCCGTGTCACGGCCGCGGGCGTCAGCGGGACCTCGGCGACAAAGGTGGAGTCCGTGTTGTGCGCGTCGACGTGGTGGACGCGCTCGACGTCGCAGGTGTCCGCGGCGCCGGGCACGTTGTCGGGGGTGTTGCCGAGCAGCTTGACGTGGGCGACGCCGTCGGCGCCGACCGTCCCGTCGCCCCAGGTGCGGTCGCTGTCGGAGCCGGACGCGTCCTGGCTGTCGGCGTCGACGAGCTGCAGCGGCGAGCGCGGCCTCTCGACGCTGCAGTCGAGGCCCACGGTCCGCCCCGCCTTCAGGCGCGACGTCGCGAGCGCCGCGGGCGTGAACCTGACGTCCACGGTGCTGCCGGTGCGCACGGCGCTCACGCCGGTGCTCGGCCCGAGGATCTTGGCGCCGGCCGACGGGACGAGCGCAGCCGCGGCGATGAGGGTGGTGGATGCAGTGAGGAGTGTCGAGCGGATCATGAAGGCAGGACGTGCGCGCATGGTCAGTTGCCCTCGAGCAGCGCGAGGAACGCGAAGCCGTCGGCGGTGTAGAGGCTCAGCGTGTTGGAGGCGATCACGCCGTCGCCCTCGTCGGCGTAGCCGTAGGTCGTGCCGCTGGCCGAGCGGATCGCCACCACCGCGTGCTGCGCACCGTCGGTCCAGACGCCGACCCTGCCGGCCGGCGGCGCCGCGGTGGGCCCGGACAGCGCGACGAGCTTCGGGGCGGTCGCGACGACCGCGGCGGTCGTGCGGTAGGCCGTCGCGCCCCTGGCCGCGAACGTGAGCTTCCTCACGACCGCGTAGAGCTGTTGGAGCGCTTGGACGTCCTGGATCCGGACGCGGCCCGCGCGCGTCGCCGGCGCCATCCCGACCGTGACGCCGTCGTCGGTGACGATGCAGATGTCCGGCGCGCCGTTGCCCTGCAGCGTGACCGCGACGCGCCCGCCGCTGCGCGGCACGCGGGTCACGGCGGTGGCCACGGCGTACGACCTCGCGGTGAACAGCTGGAAGATCGACGGGAACAGCACGCGCGGCAGGGCCGGCACGCAGGTGGCGCGGACCTTGCGGCCCTCGATCGCGCGGTAGGACGCCGCTGCCGCGCCGGTGAAGCGCAGGACCAGGCGGCGGCCGGCGAGCGTCGCGCGCAGGCCGGGCAGCGGCGTGATGCCGTCACGCGACCTCAGGTGCCTGGGCCTGCTGCCGTCGCGCTCGGGGTCCTTCTTCGGCTTGGCCTTCACGTTGCCGCCAGAGACCGCGCCGCCGAGCAGCGCCCCGAGGGCGGCGTCGGGGTCGGTGAGGTCGCTGGCGCCGAACGGGTCGCTCTGGTCCAGGACGTTGGACGCGAGCGTCAGGTCGCCCCGGTCGGCGAGCAGCAGGCGACGGCCGGCGGCGCTGGTGGTCGTCGTCAGCGCCTGGTGGCCGTCGGTCCAGTAGCCGATCGTCCCCGCGGGAACGCTGTCGCCGGGCGCGGCGAGCGCCGTCACGCCCGCGACCGTGGCCGCGGCCTTGTAGCCACCGCCGGGCTGCTGGGCGGCCGAGAGCGCGTGGTGCAGGGCGACCGCGCGGTCGGTCTCGTCGGCGTAGGCCTGGCCCGCGGGCGTCAGGCCGATCTCGCCGACCGCGAACGAGTCGGTGCCGTCCTTGACCGTCTTGACGACGTCGAGCTCGCAGGCGTCGTAGCCGGCGAACGGGGGTTTGCCGTTGAGGCTGTCCTCGACGGTCAGCGTTGCGACGCCGTTGGCCCCGAGCTTGCCGACGGCCTCCAGCTCGTTGTCGTCGCTGCCGCCGCTGTCGTCGGCGAGCTCGCCGTCCTGCGCGAAGGCGAGGCCGCGCGTGGGCGGGACCGGCTCGCAGTCGGCCTCGAGCCTGCTGCCCGTCCTCAGCCCGGCCGCGGCGACCGCCGCGGGCGTGAACGTCACCGTGACCGTCTCCCTGACGGGCGGCGCGGCGGTCAAGCCGGTGCTCGGACCGAGCACGACCGCGCCGGCGGCGGTGGGCGCGCCACCAGCGATGAGCGCGCCGAGAGTGATGAGGAGGACCGAGCGAGAGACCATGCGGCCGCGCAGCGTAGCGCCGCCGCGCCAGGGACGGTGCGCGGCCGCTGGCCGGATGTCCTAGGCGGCTCAGCCGTCGGCCATCGCGATCCCCGGCGTCGGGGTCACGAGCGTGCCGATCGTCCTCAGCGCCCGCGCGCAGGCGCGCTCGTCGGTCAGCGGGTAGGCCCTGTGCGCGAGCGTGTCGACCGCGATCGTCCTGCCGTACCTGGCGGTCAGCTCCCCGCCGTCACCGGCCGAGGCGTCGGCCGTCGAGTACCCGCTGCTGTCCGTTGCGCCGGCGACCGCCAGCCCGTTCGGCGTGCACTCGGCGCCGTTGTAGGCGTTGAAGCCGCCGAGCGAGCCGTCCCTGTAGAGGTGTCTGAGCGCGTAGCTCAGGTCCCAGGACGAGTAGAAGACCGGGTTGCCCGACGCCTCCAGGGCGGGCACGCCGAACGTCACGACGTACGTCCCGCGCGCCGGGTGCGGCACGTTCTGCCTGACCTCGGCGAGCAGGCCCTTGGAGACCTCGTAGTCGCTCGCCCACGTGTGCTGGTCGGCCCTCACGGTCCTCGCGCTGGTGATGCCCATCCCCAACGCGTACAACAACCCGACGGCGAGCGCGACCTTCAGCCAGTCGCGCCGCAGCGCCAGCACCGACGTCACCAGGACCATCACCGCCGCGTAGCCGACCAGGACGCTCGGCGCGCCGGCCAGCGCGTTGAAGCGGTTGGACTCCCCGATGACGTTCGGCACGTAGTAGGCGTCGCCGGGCACGAAGACTACGTAGGCCGCGGCGATGTAGACGACGCCGATGACCAGCAGCCAGCCCCAGCGGCAGATCGCGTCGACCCCGGGCCCGGCGGCCCGCCCCGCCGCGCGCGCGATCAGGAAGCCGGCGCCGATCGCCAGTGCGACGAGCGTCAGGACGCCCGCGGTGTGATCGGGCAGCCAGCTCGGCGACACGATCCCGTCGTAGACCTGCCAGTACCCGCGCAGGATCGCCCTGGCGTGGTCGAGGTCGTCGCTCAGGCTGTGCGTCGGGCGCGGCGTGTGCGACGCCGCCCAGGCGAGGCCGGCCGCGCTGATCGCCAGGTCCACGCCCCAGCGGCGCAGCACGCGCCCGTTCGGGCCGACGCCGAGGTAGACCAGCACGCCCGCCCAGAGGAACCCGGCGGTCGACTCGTAGGTGAGCACGGCCAGCAGGTAGAGCACGCCGGCGCCGATGTGCCGCCGCAGTGCAGCGCGCTGGTCGTCCTGCCTCAGCGCGCTCAAGGCCATCAACAACCCCGCGAGGTAGAAGACGCCGGCCAACCGGATCGCGCCGCCCGAGATCCAGAGCACGCCGGAGTCGCCGAACCACGTCACGAGGGCGAGCGCCGCGATCGCGAACGCGTGCGGCGAGCCGATCCCGCGGACGCGCAGCACCTGGTAGAGCAGGCTCAGCATCGTCGTGGTCATCGCGATCACGACGAGCGAGTGCAGCGACGTGTGCCAGCCGAGCGGCCCGAGCACGCCGCCGTAGACCACGAGCACCGGCCGCCAGGCGGTCGTGGCCCACAGCTCCCTGATGCCGTCCCAGTAGCCGCCGCCGTCCGCTCGATCGCGGAACACCGCCGAGGTGACGGCCCAGTCGTCGTCCCACAGGCCCGCGTGCCTGATGTACCAGCCGTAGACGAGCAGCGCGATCAGGACCAACCCCGCGACGCCCGCCCAGAGCGCCTGCCTGGGGCTGAGCTGCGGCAGCCCGCCGCGCTCGCTCGGCGCGGGCCTCTTCGGGGCCACCGGATCCGGGCCGCCATGGGTGGCCGCCAGGCGTTGCTGCCGTCGTGCCTGAGCAGCCCTCTTCTTGACCGCAGCGCTGGCCATGCGCGCGAGCATGCCAGCGCGACCGCAGCCCGTGGTGAAGGCCCCTGCCGTCTGGCTCTAGAGGGCGTCGCGGCCGTCGATGATGCGCTCGACGGCGTCGGCGGCGCGGTCGACGAGGTCGCGCACCTCGGCGTCGGGCTGGCGCCACTTGCCGAGGACGTAGGCGGAGACGATCTCGGGGTCGGTCGTGTCGGGACGGCCGATGCCGATGCGGACGCGGGCGAAGTCGGGAGAGCCGAAGCCCGCTTTGAGGGACTTCAGGCCGTTGTGGCCGGCGAGACCGCCGCCCATGCGGGTCCGGAGGTCGCCGAACCTGAGGTCGAGCTCGTCGTGGACCGCGATCACGTGGTCCAGCGGGAGCTTCAGCGTGCCGCGGGCCGGACCGGCGGAACGACCGCAGTCGTTCATGAAGGTCTGCGGCAGCAGCACACCGACCCGCGGACCGCCGGGCATCGTGCGCCCGTCGGCGTAGAGCCCGGCGAACGCCTTGCGCGGCTTGCCGAGCTCCCAGCGCGCGATCAGCGCCTCCGCCACCAGGAACCCCACGTTGTGCGGGGTCCGGGCGTACTGCGCTCCCGGGTTGCCGAGCCCGACGACCAGCCAGTCGACGGGCGCGAACGAACGACCCGGGAGCTTCAGCGAAGCGCCTTGCTACTCGGCGGCGTCGTCGCCGGAGGCCTCGGCGTCGTCGCCGGCCTCCGCGTCGCCGTCGGCCGGCGCGGCCTCGCCGACGACCTGGGTCTCGGTCTCGACCTCGTCGTCGGACTCGGTCGACACGCTCGGCGGCGTGATCGAGGCGAGCACGGTCGCGTCGGGGTCGTCGAGGAAGGTGATGCCCCTGGGCGCCGTGATCTCGGAGAGCTGGATCGTGGCGTTCATCTCCATCTTGGAGACGTCGACCTCGATGAACTCGGGGATCTCGTTCGGGAGCGCCTCGATCGTCAGCTCGCGCGTGACGTGCTCGAGGATGCCGCCCTCGATGATGCCCGGAGCGGACTCGTCGCCGACCAGGTGGATGGCGACCGGCGCCTGGATCGCGACGTTGAGGTCGACGCGCAGGAGGTCGACGTGCATCAGCTCGCCGCGCACCGGGTGGCGCTGGGCGTCCTTGAGGACGGCGGGCGTGCCGGCCCTGCCGTCGATCGTCAGCTCCAGCACGGCGCCCTTGGCGGCCAGCGCGTGGCGCAGCGTGCGCGCGTTGACGGCGAACGCGACGGGATCCTCCCCGCCGCCGTAGAGCACGCCGGGGACCTGGCCGGCGCGGCGCAGGCGGCGGGTCTCGCGGGAATGGGCCGCCTCGCGGGCGTGGACGTCGAGCTTGGTGGTCTGATCGGCCATGAGCGACGGCTGATGGTAGCGGAGCGGACCCCGCTACCGCCTTCTCGCTTCAGGGCCGAACGGTTCGAACCTCAGCCGCTGATGCTGCCCGAGCCGGTCGACGTGTCCGGCGACCCGGACCTGCCCAGCGAGTCGAGCAGCTTGCTCGCGTCGATCGTGTCGGAGTCCGCCGGCGGCTTGGCGGTCACGTCGACGCCGTACTTCGTCATGTCGACGGTCATCGACATGCTCGCCCTCTGGCCCTGCACGGTCATGTCGTACTTCATCGACTCGCGCCGGACCAGGTGGTCCTTGTCGATCCAGACGTCGAGCGGCAGCGAGCTCACGCCCGACAGCTTCTCCAGCTGGCTGACCGCCTTCTCGGCGTCCGCCCCGCCCTTGGCCGCCGCCTTCTTGAGGTCGATGACCGCGTGGTAGTGCGTCGTCGGCACGCCGTTGATCGTCTCGTCGCCGACCTTGGTCGACGTGCCCGCGCCCTTGAGGTAGTCGAGCACCTGCGACGGGTCCTGCGACGCGCCGCCACCACCGGTCAGCGAGCTGAGGTCGATCCCCTGCGACTTGGCGGCCGCGTCGAGGTCGAGCTTCATCCAGTCCTTGCCGCCGGGCAGCTTGCCCTTGAAGGCGTCGCTGGTGACGTAGACCGTGTGGCCCTTGATGATCTCGTCCATCTTGATCGTCTGACCGGCCGCGGAGGTGGTCATCGACATCTGGCCGAGCTTGCCCGCGCGGTCGAACGTGCCGCTGCCCGACAGCGGGACCGTCTGGCCGGCGGCGCCGACCTCACCCCTGATCGTCATCGCGATGCCGCCCTTCTGCGCACCGGTGACGTCGGCGGCCTGGGCCACCGGGTCGAGCGCGTTCCTGGCGGAGGACGCCGCGCTCCTGGCGGAGTCGCCGGCGCCGCAGCCCGACGCGGCGAACGCGGTCGCCGCGCACGCGGCGCCGATGGTGAGGATCCGTGCGGGGAGGGGTGACATGCCCCGCACGGTACCCATCGGCGCCATCGTCAGACCAACGATCGGCTAGGGCCCGTACTGCTTGGTGCCCTTGTAGATCCGCTGCAGGTCGTAGAAGACCGGCTTCTTGACGCCCGCCATCGTGATCGGCGCCTTCTGGTGGATCGGCGGCATCGGCCACGGGTTGCCGCCGTCCCAGCCCGGCTTGACCGCGAACTCCTCGATCGTCCACCACAGCGCGCCCGACAGCCACGGCTTGGTCGCGTAGACGCCGTAGTGGTAGTTCGCGAAGTCCGACTGGAACTGGTAGGTCCCGCGCTCCTCGACCGGGCCGTCGCGGTTGGCCTCCGCGCCGGTCTCGGTGATGAAGATCGCCTTCTTCGGATAGCACTGGCGCACGCTGTCGAGGTAGTCGCTCAGCGTCGTGCGGTCCGCGATCTGGCCGTTCGGACCGCTGTACCACCCGAAGTACTCGTTGATCCCGAGCACGTCCAGCGGCGCGTACTCCGGCTGGCAGCCGGCCGACGGGTAGCCGGCGACCGCCAGGCCCACGGGCCGCGTCGGGTCGATCGACTTCGCCAGCTTGACCGCGCGCTGGATGTAGTAGCCCTGGACCGGGCCGGGCCGCGCGCTCAGCTCGTTGCCCGCCGACCACACGATGATCGACGGGTGGTTGATGTTGGTGCGGACCGCGTTGGCCAGCTCCTTGGCCGCGAGCTTGCGGACCTTCTGCTCCTTGAGGTACTTGGTCTTGACCGAGTAGACCGGGACCTCGGTCCACGCGACCATCCCGAGCTCGTCCATGCGCTCGTAGTAGTACGGGTGCAGCGGGTAGTGGCTGCGGAACATCGTCGCGCCCTCTTCGCGCGCCCACTGGATCTGCTGCTCGCGCTGGGCGTCGTCGATCGCGAAGCCCCTGTCGAGCGAGTCCTCGTGGACGCCGAAGCCGCGCGCGTGCAGCGGCTTGCCGTTGATCATCAGGTGGCCGTCGACCACCTTGACCGAGCGGATGCCGGTCTGCACGAAGTAGCTCTCGAGCGTCCGGCCCTTCCTCCTGCCCTGCGCCGGCGCGGTCGCGGTCAACGACGTGTTGTAGAGGTACGGCGAGTCCGGCGACCACAGCCTCGGGCTCTTGACCGTGATCCGCTTCGTGAACGTCGCGAACTTCTTCGGTCCGACCGCCGCCGAGCCGAGGTCGACCCTGCGGTCGCCCAGCCGCGCGGTGACCCTCACCTTCTGGGACTTGTCACCGAAGTTGCGGATCGTCGTCTTGTAGGTGACGGCGGCGTCGCAGGTCCCGCACGGCAGGTCCGGCAGGACCGCGACCGTGTTGAAGTCGATGTTGTCGATCTGGCGCAGGTAGACCTCGCGCAGCAGGCCGCCGTAGTTCCACCAGCCGCCGGTCGGCGTGCCGATCGACGACAGCCCGGACGGCGGGAAGTCGGTCGGGAAGCGACGGTCGTCGACGCGGATCGCCAGGACGTTCGCACCGCCGCGCTTGAGCAGCGACGCCGGCAGGCGGATCTCGAACGGCAGGTAGGCGCCGGTGTTCCTCCCGATCAGCCTGCCGTTGAGGTAGACCTTCGAGCGGTAGTTGACCGACTCGAAGCGGACCACCCACGACAGCGCGGACTTCGCGCTCGGCAGGTGGAACGACTTCTTGTACCAGCCGACCCCGCCCGCGAACGACGCGTCGGAGTAGTCCCTCGCGTTCCAGGCGTTCGGGACGCTCACCGGCGTCCAGCCCGCGGTCGACGGGCTCGCGTTGTCGGCGACCGGGCCGTTGCCGGTGGCGTCGGCGCGGAAGTACCACGTGCCGGCCATCAGGAAGCGGCCGGACGCGCCGGTCCTGTAGAGGGTCTTGTTCAGCAGGCCGTCCGCCTGGGCGGCGTTGGCCTGCGGGGACTGGGCGCTCGCGGGACCGGCCAGCAGGGCCAGCGCGAGGAGGGCGATCAAGGTCAGCGGAAGGGTGCGTCGGAGCATCTCGGGGAGGGGGAACACCGTGGACGGTGGCGCGATGCGGTCCGACGAAAGGAAGGTCCGAGCCGGCGGCGCGGGGCCGTCAGCAGGAGTCCTCGTTGTCGGCCAGCGGGGCGCCGAGGCGCAGGAGGCTAACGGAGCGCTCGGTCATTGGACCGCCATGGCGCCGGACGACCACGCACTGCACGATCGGCCGCGACGTCACGCCGTGGACCCAGACGACGCGCGAGACGCCGGTCTTGTCGCCGAACGTGTACTGCGTCCCGGATGACAGCATCGCGATCTTGACCGCCCCCGCGCCCCTGGTCCGGGGCACGAACGCGCGGACCTTCGCGGCGCACGTGGCGTCACAGCCGTCGAGCTGCTTCAGCACCGCATCGGGGTTCCCGGACGCCTCGGCGCGGACGAGGTCGTAGAGCGTGTCGCGCTCGCGGTTCTCGGTGCTCAGCCAGCGCGTGGCCGCGAAGCCGCCGACGAGGACGACGAGCAGCGCGAGCGCCGCGATGACCGCGACCCTCGTGGACGGGCGCGGCAGCGGGCGGCGGCGTGCTGCTTGCGGTGACGGAGGCGACGATGGCGGCGGTGAGGCGGACACCGACGCGGAGCCTACTCCGGCGTCAGCCCGCCGCGGGCCAGTCGGTCTCCGGCCCGTTGATCTCCAGGAACCGCTGGACGCTGCGCTCCTGCGCGTCGAGGCGGTCGGCCATCAGCCGCGCGTGCTCGGCCGCGCGCTCCAGGAAGTCCTCCAGCGCCTCGGCCGGCTCCTCGGGCAGCGGGTAGACGTGCGCGACGTCCTGCTGGGCGCACGCGATGCCGAGCGGCGGCAGGCCCGCGGCCAGCGAGCGCGCGCCGACGACCGGGACGACGACGAGCTGGCGCTCGGGCGCGACGAGCGCGATCGGCATCAGCCGGTGGGCGGGCAGCGCGACGGCGAGGTCGACGCTGCGCGCGAGCGTGACCCGCGACTCGGCGACGTCCTGCAGCGGCTGGGCCCAGATCGCCAGGACCGTGTCGGCGGCCTGGAGCGCGTCGCGGAACGTGCGCGCCTGCGCGGCGTAGGCCTCGCGCGCCTCCGCGCGCGTGTGGGTCTCCCCCAGGTCGAGGTCGACCGGGACGCGCAGGAGGTCGCGCGCGCCGAGCTTCTCGCCGTGGCCGTGGCCGCCGTTGGCGACGTAGGTCTGGATCGTCCCGAGGTCGCGGCGGCCGTGGAAGACGACCGTGAGCTCGTCGGCGAGCGCCAGCCCGTGCACCTTCAGGGCCACGGCGGCCGCGTCGTCCGGGTCCAGGAGCGCGCGGCGGAGCAGACCCTCCGCGTCGCGCCCGTCGTCCTCCTGGTGCTCGTCCATGTCCTACCTCCTGATCCTGCCTGCGAGGTCTACCCGTTTGATCGGACGAGCGGTAGGAACTTGCACTGCCGGATGGCCAGTTCGGGTCCGCGGGTAGGTTCCAGGCATGAAGCTGATCTACAAGCCGTTCGGGATCATCCTGGGGCTGCTCGCGGGCTTCGCGTCCAAGAAGCTCTTCGACGTCATCTGGGGGATCTTCGACAACGAGGAGCCGCCGAAGGCGACGACGCGCGACGCGAGCACGTCGAAGGTCCTGGCGGCGGCGGCCGTGCAGGGCGTGACGTTCAAGGTCACGCGGGCGGCCGTGGACCGCGCCGGCGCGAGGGGCTGGAACCACCTCTTCGGCGTCTGGCCCGGCGACAAGAGGCAGGAGAAGTCGGAGGCCGCCGAGGCCGTCCGCTGAGCTAGCGCCCGGGGGCGCGGACCACGAAGCCGCGGTCCTTCAGGTCCTCGAGCGCGTCCTCGAACGCGCCGAAGTCCTGGGCCAGCAGCAGGTCGATCGGCCGCCCGGAGCGGCCGGACGCCCGGACCCAGCGCCGCAGCGCGTCGCCGCTGACCTGCTCGCCGACCTCCGCGGTCAGCGTCAGCAGGATCGGCAGCGCGGGCTGGTGGTCGAGGTCGCCGCCGAGCACGCTCAGGGGATCGGCCCCAAGCGTCGTCAGCAGCTCGTCGTCGCTGAGCCCGAGGCGGTCCTGCAGGAGCGCCGCGGCGGTGGACGTCACAGCGCGCCTAGAACAACTGGTTCTCTCCGCCGAAGACCTCGGACACCGAGTCGTCGGTGAAGATCCGGCGGATCGAGTCGGTCAGCAGGTCCGCGCACGAGAGCACCTGGATGTTCTCGGGCGCACCCGGCCGCAGCGGGATCGTGTCGGTGACGACGATCTTCTCGAAGCCCGCCGCCTCGAGGTTCTCGTAGGCGTTGCCGCTGAACACCGGGTGCGTCGCGGCCGCGAAGACGCGCTCGGCGCCCTCGTCGCGGACCGTGTGCGCGGCGGCCTTCAACGTGCCGGCCGTGTCGATCATGTCGTCGACGATCACCGCGGTCTTGCCCTTGACGTCGCCGATCACGTAGCCGATCTCGGCGACCTGCTGGGCCGGGCGCTCCTTGTCCAGGATCGCCAGCTCGGCGCCGATCTTGCTCGCGAACTTCTTGTTCAACTTGACGCGGCCCGCATCCGGCGCGACGACGACGAGGTCGTTGAGCTGCATGTCGTCGAAGTGCTGGGTGAGCATCATCAGCGCGGTCATGTGGTCGACCGGGATGTTGAAGAAGCCCTGGACCTGGCCCGCGTGGAGGTCCATCGTCAGGACGCGGTCGGCGCCCGCGGCCTCGAGCATCCGGGCGACGAGCCGGGCGCTGATCGGCTCGCGCGGCGCGGACTTCTTGTCCTGGCGCGAGTAGCCGTACCACGGCGTCACGGCGATCACGCGGTGCGCGCTGGCGCCGACGGCCGCGTCGATCATGACCATCAGCTCCATCAGCGCGTCGTTGGCGGAGACGCCCGTGGCGGGGTTGCCGCAGATCGGCTGGATGATGAAGACGTCCGCGCCGCGGATCGACTCCTCGTAGCGGCAGTAGACCTCGCCGTTCTTGAAGGTCTTGAGCGTGATCGGACCGAGGTCCACGCCCAGCTTGCTCCCGATCTTGGCTGCGAGCTCGGGGTTGGCGCGCCCCGAGAACAGCATCAGGCGCTTGTCGTAGTCGATCGGAAGGCTCGTCGCCACCGGCATCGTCCGCGTCGGGATGCTCACGTCGCTCCGCATCGTAATCGCCTCTGCCGACAGCTGGCTGGTCACCCGGGAAGTCCTTAGTCGCGGTCCGCGTAGCCCTCGATGTTGCGCTGGCGCGCTCGCGCGACGGCGAGCGCACCGGCCGGGACGTCGTTGGTGACGACCGACCCAGCGGCAGTGTAGGCGCCGTCGCCGAGCGACACCGGTGAGACCAGCGTCGTGTCGACGGACGTCTTGACGTTCGCGCCGATCGTGGTCCGGCTCTTCGTCTTCGACTTGCTGTCGTAGTTGGCCGTGATCGTGGCCGCGCCGAGGTTGCTTGCGGGCCCGACGTCGGCGTCGCCGATGTAGCTCAGGTGCGGGACCTTCGTGCCCTCGCCGATGTTGGAGTTCTTGACCTCGACGAACGTGCCGACCTTGCTGTTGGCCTGCAGCTCGGTGCCGGGGCGCAGGTAGGCGAACGGGCCGACCGAGACGCCGTCGCCGACGGCGGTGTCGACGACGTAGGACTGCTTGATCGTCGCGCCGGAGCCGACGGTGGTCGCGCCCTTCAGCGTCGTCCCGGGCTCGATCGTCGTGTCTTGGCCGATCGTGACCGTCGCGTCGATGTAGGTGCCGGCCGGGTCGACGATCGTCACGCCGTTGCGCATGTGGCGCTCGTGGATCCGGCGCTGGGCGATCGCGGTGACGTCGGCGAGCTGGACGCGGTCGTTGATCCCGAACGTGAGCGCCGAGTCCTCGACGACGTGGGCGGCGACGATCAGGCCCTGGTCGCGCAGCAGCGTCAGGACGTCCGGGAGGTACCTCTCGCCCTGCGCGTTCTCGGTGCCGACCTGCGGGAGCGCGTCGGTCAGCGCCGCGTGGTCGAAGCAGTAGATCCCCGTGTTGATCTCGCGGATCTCGAGCTGCTCGGGCGTCGCGTCGCCGGGCGCCTTGGTCTCGACGACGCGCTCGACGTGGCCGACCGCGTCGCGGACGACGCGGCCGTAGCCGGAGGGGTCGTCGAGCAGCGTGGTCGCCATCGTGGCGGCGGCGTTGGCGCCGAGGTGGGCGGTGACCAGCTCCTCGATCGCGCTCGCCGAGACGAGCGGGACGTCGCCGGAGAGCACGACGACCGGGACGCCGGGCGCGGTCTCGGGCAGCGCGGCGAGCACGGCGCCGCCGGTCCCGTCGGCCTGCGGCTGGACGGCGGTCCGGGTGCCCTCGGGCAGCGCGGCGGCCAGGTCGACGCTCGGCGAGGTGACGACCACGACGCGCTCGGCGCCGGCCTCCTGCGCGGCGGCGACGGGCCACGCGACCATCGGGCGCCCGCAGATCTCGTGCAGGACCTTGGGCGTGGCGGACTTCATCCGGGTGCCCTGTCCGGCGGCCATCACGACGGCGGTGAAGGAGGTCACGCGCCGGAAGGCTAGAGGCCGCAAGCGGCTGACCACTCGGCGCGGCGGCGGCTCGCGGCGGCCGATCCTCGCGGTGTCACGGCGCGCGTACGTCAGAATGACTCTGCGGCATCCCGCTGGGGGATGGTGTAGGCGGCTAACACGGCGGGTTTTGGTCCCGCAATCCGGGGTTCGAATCCTCGTCCCCCAGCCTCCTTCTCCGTACCCGGATCGTCGTGGCTGGGCGCGGCCGCGGAGCGCCGGTGGGCGCCAGCCCATCAAGCTCCCGCGGCTGCGTCCAGGCGCGGCGAGACGGGTCGGAGGGGCCTGCTGCCTGCCCGGCCACCCCCGTTGTGGTCGGACAGGTCAGCAAGTTGGTCAGCGAACCATTGCGCTGAGGATGCGTCAGCACCATGCCCTGCCCGCGGGCCGGGATCAAGGTACGTCCGGTTCCTGAGTAGCCCAATCGGGGGGTTGCGTACCGCTGCCAGCTGGCCGTGAGAGCGGCGACGTGCCATGTCGGATCTTGGTCCGCAAACGGGCGCGTGGGCTTGGGCGTCGTCGCTGTGCCGCCGACGCCATTAGTGATGCTGCTGCGCTTCGCCCCCACCGCGCGCCTCCTCGCGCTGCCCGCTCTCGCCTGTGCCCTCGCCGCCGTGCCTGCCGCCTCCGCGGGCGCCGCGGACTTCCCGGCCCTGCCCGCCGACCTCAACCCGGCGCTGGCGGTCTCGACGGTCGCCTCGCTGCCGACGACGCCGGTCCTGCCGCCGCTCTCGCAGCCGGCCGCCGCGCCGGTCGTCGGCCTGCCCGGCCCGGACCGCCTGGTCGTGCGCGCCGCGGGCGGCGGCGTCCTGCTGGGCGAGGAGGGCGGCGACAGGCTGATCGGGTCGATCGGCCCGGACCACCTCGACGGCGGGACCGGCGCCGACGGCGCAACCGGCGGCGCCGGGGCCGACGAGCTCGACGGCGACTCCGGCGACGACACGCTCGACGGCGGCGACGGCCCGGACCGGCTCTTCGGCGGCTTCGGTCACGACCGGCTGGAGGGCGGCAACGACAACGACGTGCTCGACGGCGGCGCGGCGCCTGACGTGGTCGACGGCGGCCCCGGCGACGACCTCGTTCACGGCGGCAGCGGCGCCGACACGATCGACGCGGGGCCGGGCAACGACGTCGTCTACGCGGACTCCGGCCCGGACCGGATCGCGGCCGGCGACGGCGACGACGTCGTCTACGTCAACAACGGGACCGCGGTCGCGAGCGTCGACTGCGGCGCGGGCGACGACACGGTCGTCATCAACCCCTATGACAAGCCGGGCGGGATCTCCAACGCCCAGGCGGTCCGGCGCGGGGAGATCACGAACTGCGAGCACGTCGTCGAGGCGCCGGCGGTCAAGGACCCGACCGCGGGCCGGCGCGAGCTGGCGTCCGACAACGGCGCGACCGTCCACGGCACCGACCGCAACGACAACCTGCTCGGCGGCCACGGGAGCGACACGCTGCTCGGCGGCGCCGGCGACGACGTCCTCTGGGGCGACCGCAACCACGCGTCCGGCGGCCTGAGGTCGCACGACGAGCTGATCGGCGGCGCGGGCGCCGACACGGTCTACGGCGGCCGCGGCACGAACCACATCGACGGCGGCCCCGGTGCCGACGCGCTGCAGGGCGGCGAGGGCTCCAACGTCATCGGTGGCGGCGACGGCGACGACGTCGTCCGCCTGCGCGGCGCGGGCTCCAACGTCGTCAAGGGCGGCAACGGCAACGACTCGATCCTCGCCTTCACCCGCAGGCCCGCCTCGATCGACTGCGGCCCCGGCGGCGACACCGTCATGTACGGCCGCGTCAAGCCCCACACGCGCGGGTGCGAGAAGGTCGTCTCGGCCTACAGCAAGTCCGCGCGCAGCTCGCGCGACTGAGGGACGAGCTAGACGAGCGGCGCCAGCAGCGCGCGCAGCTCGGGCGGCGTCAGCGGGTCCGCGAGCAGGGCGTGGCCGTCGCCGATGGAGGCGAGGCGGCGTTCGGCGCGGAGCATGCCGAGCTCGCCACCCCGGGCCATCGCCGCGGCGACGAGGTCGTTGAAGGGCACGCCGATCAGCGCGAGCAGCTCGGGGTCGGCGGTGCTCAGGGCCATCAGGAACGGCGTGCCGTCGCCGGTCGCGGCGCTGCTCAGCAGGACGCCCGCGGCGAGGTCAGCACGGATCGCGTCGCGGTGCGCGGCGCCGAGGGCGGGGACGTCGGGCGCCACCAGGACGACGGGACCGTCGCCCGCCAGCGCAGCGACATCGTCGACCTGCAGCGGCTCGGCGCCACCGCCGAGCTCGCGGCCCCACGCCAGCGCGCGCTCGCGCATGGCGGCGCACAGCGCGGCGTCGCCGTCCGGGCCGAGCGCCTCGCGCAGCGCGGGCTCGCGCGGCGCGCTCAGGGCGTCCAGCAGCGCGACGCGCGGATGCTCAGAAGCCGAGATGCGAGCCCACCGGGTCGAGCGTCTCCAGCGCCGCGATCCGCGGCAGCGCGGCGGCGAGCGTCGCGGCGAACGAGCGCGGCGAGGCCTCCAGCAGGCGCACGAGGTTCTCGACCGGCTGCAGCTCCTCCTCGACGCCGTTGGCGTAGTCGGTCGCGTAGCCGAGCAAGGCATAGGGGATCTTCGCCTCGCCGCACAGGACCGTCTCGGGCCCCGCGGTCTGCGAGACCGCCGTCACGCCGACCGCGGCGAGCGTCCGGATCTCGGCCCGCGTGTTGAAGCGCGGCCCGTCCACGTGGCCGTAGACGCCGCCGGCGCGCGCCGCCAGCCCGGCCTCCGCCGCGCCTTCGAGCAGCGCCTGGCGCAGCGCGCCGTGGAACGGGCTGCCGAAGACCCAGTGCGCGCGGTCCGCGGCGCCGGGCTCGGTGTGCAGCGTGCAGATCGACCCGTCCGGCAGCCGGTTGGACAGGAAGTGCAGGTCGTCGAAGACGACCAACGACCCCAGCTCGACGCTGCGATCGACCGCGCCGCAGACCGTCACCGCCAGGACCGCATCCGCACCCCGCTCCCGCAGCGCCCACACGTTCGCCTGGTGCGTGACCTGGTGCGACAGCCGCGGATGCCCCGGCAGATGCCGCGAGACATGCAGCACGTCGACGCCCGCGAACCGCCCCTCGGTGACGGTCACGCCACCGAACGGCGTCGTGACCTCGACCGCCTCGGCGTCCGCGAAGTCCGGCAGGGCATACGTGCCCGAGCCCGTCAGGATCCCGATCTTCATGTGCCCGGGATCCTAGGAGGCGGCGCCGCGCGCCGCCGCGGGACTACTGGACGCTCGACGGGATCGCTGCGTTGGCCGTGCCGGCCGACGAAGAAGTCTGCGTGGTCGTGCTGCCCTGCCCCGGATCCGGGGTCGGGTCCGCCGGCGGCGCGGGGTCGGCCGGGGCCGGCGCCGGGTCGGGCGTCGTGTCGGCCGGCGGCGGCGTGGTCTCGGCCGGCGGCGGCGTCGTGTCGGCGGGCGGGGTCGTCGAGCCGTCGGTCGGCGCGGTGGTCGAGCCGCCGTCGGCCGGAGGCGTCGTCGTGCCGCCGTCGCCCGGAGGCGTCGTCGAACCGCCGTCGTCCGGAGGCGTCGTCGTGCCGCCGTCGTCCGGAGGCGTGGTCGAGCCGCCATCGTCCGGGGGCGTCGTGGTCGTGCCGCCGTCACCGGGGCCGGTGTCGGTCGGCGGAGGCGTCGTCGTGCCCGGATCGCTCGTGGTCGGCGTGCCCGGGTCCGGCGTGAAGGCGGAGCTGGTGGAGCCGCCGGCGCCCGTGCTCGTCCCGGTCGCGCCGGTCGAGCCGGCGTCCGTCGGGTTCGACGGCGCGCCGTGGCTCTTCTCCCACGTGTCCGGGATGCCGTCGTTGTCGGTGTCGTCGCCGGAGGCGACGCGCGTCGAGCCGGTCGGCGAGGTCGAGGTGCCGGTGGAGTTCGCCGGGTCGCGCGTGCCGTCGATCGACGACGACGGCTGCGGGCCGACGCTGAAGCCTGATCCGTCCTGCGCGGCGACGCGGGTCGCGCCGGTCGTCGAGCCGCTGCCCGTCCCGGCGCCGGAGCCCTCGGTCGCGCTGCCCCCGCCCGCCGCGGGCAGCGAGCCGCCCGCCGGAGCCGGGATCGTCGTGCCGATCGCCGCGATGCCCGACTGCCCGCCGAGGCCCGGCAGCAGCGCCGCGGTCCCGCCGACGCGCGTGGCACCGGCGAGCAGCGCGGCGCGCGTGCTCTGACCGGCCGGCGTGGAGTTCTCGGCGACCGCGATCGGCGCCGTCGGCAGCTGCACGTTGCGCGCCGAGTCGCCGGCCACGAGCGGCCAGTGATCGAAGTGGAAGACCGACCCCTTCAACACCGTGGCACCGGTGCCGATGAGCGAGAGCGCCGCGGTGACACCGGCGGCGGCGAAGAGGTGGTCGTGAGTGCGGTGCTTCATGCGGAGGGTTCTGAGGGTGAGCTGGACATCCCCTCACCCCTAGGTTTCGGCGCCTGCGGGCCGGTTCTCAAGTGGGGTGAGGACCCGATGTCCGCTCGGAATTCCGGGGACTTCAACGGTTCCCGCTTTCCTGCGCCATCGGGAGCATCATAGTTGGCGCGTTACCGCTCTTCAAGTTGGCTCCAAACCTCCTCATCGCTCCCCCATGTCCGGTCAGAAGCCGGACAACGTCATCCCGCGAGGGTGGCCGGAATGCCCCTGTCGAGGGACCGCGGGCTACCCCAGCCGGGGGACCGCCCGAGCGTCCTCGCGCCAGCGCGAGAAGTCAAGGCCTCCGAGCCGACCGGGCGCGCGGGGCGTCAGTCAGCCGCGGCGGGGCACGCGGCCACCGCCGGCGCCCTGCTCGGTCGCCGGGCCGCCGCGGGCGGCGATCCCGAGCACGCGCATCGCCTTCAGCCCGAGGCTGAGCTTCTCGCGCCCGTCGGTGGACCCGACGTCGAGGCCGGAAAGCTCGCGCACGCGCTCCAGCCGGTAGCGGATCGTGTGGCGGTGCGTGAACAGCCGCTGGGCGGTGCCCGCGACGTTGCCGTCGGCGTCCAGGAACGCCTCGACCGTCACCACGAGGTCGGTCTCGTACTGCTCGTCGTAGGCGACGAGCGGTTCGATCGTCTCGGCGTAGAAGCGCTGCAGCTCGGCCGGGTCCTCGCTCATCGCCGACAGCAGCAGCCGGTAGGCGCCGGTGTCGTCGAAGGCCATGACGCGGTGGCCCTCCTCGCCGCTGTCGCCCTCGGCGACGTTGGCGGCCAGCAGCGCCTCGTTGCCCGCGCGCGGCAGGTCGCCCGGATCGGTCGCCAGCCGCGACCGGCCCAGCGCGAACGAGTGCCCCGGCAGCGACGCGCCGAGCTCGCGCAGGACCGCCTCGCCGACGCGCTCCGCCGCCTCCGGGTCGTCGCCCGGGATCAGGATCGCGACCTCCGAGCCCCGCGGGTCCGGCCTTCCGGACGACGCGACGACCGTGCCCGGGACCGCCGCCCTCGCGCCGCGCTCGGCGACCGTGACGACCCGCTCGCGCCAGCCCTCCTCGGCCGGCACGTGCAGCTGCGCGCGGATGACGAGGACCGCCGCGCCCGCGCTGACGTCCACGCCGATCGCCTCGGCGCGCTCGACGACCTCGGCGCGGTCGGTCAGGCGGCGCCCGAGCAGGTCGTGCAGGAACTCCGCGACCGCCAGCTCGCTGGCGCGCTTCGGCGCCCGGACCCGCTGGACCTCGGACGCGACGAGCGTCAGGACGATCCGCAGCACCATCGTCGGCACGTCACCGTCACCGTCGCCGCGCGGACGGACCCGTAGCTGGCCGACGGTCTCGTCCGCGACGCGCAGGTCGTGGACCTCGACGCCGGGCGCGTCGCCCAGCAGCCCGCGCTCATCCGCCGGCGACCTCGCGGCGACGGCCAGCACGGCGCCGGACCGGTCGGTCAGCGCCAGGCTCGCGTCGTCGAACGCGCGCGCAGCAGCACGGATCACCTCAGGCAGGCCCGCGCCGGACTCGACGGCGTCGGTGACGGCATCCAGGGCCTCGAGGTCGATTCCGGCCGGCGTCCTCGGAGCCGGACTGGACATATGTGGAGAAGTTTAGGGGCCGAACCGGTGTATGAGGAGCGCGACCTGGTCGCTTCGGCAGCTCTTAGACACCAATGCGGTCCCAGAACCACACGATGAGCGCGCCGCCGGCCGCGCCCACGCCGACGAAGGCGGCGAGGACGTAGAGGCTGAGGACGGCGGCGGCCGCGCGTTGCCAGATCCGGGAGTAGGCCGTCCAGGCCGGGACCAGGATGAACGCGACGTAGGCCGCCAGGCCGAGGACGGCGCAGCAGGCGCCGACGAGATAGGTGACCTCGGTGTTGCTCACGTGCGGTGCCCATTGTGACGCAGGAAGGCGACGACCAGCCCCGTCATGCCGCAGAGGCTGAACACGGTCGCGCCCATCCCCCACCCGCCGATGACGTCGGAGAGGTAGTGCGCGCGCAGGTAGATCCGCGTCAGCCCGATGACCGCGGCGAGGATCACGGCGGCGGTGATCACCGCGGTCGTCCTCGCCAGCCCGGGCAGCGTGCGCGTCAGCACGACGGCGATCGCCACCCACGCGAACGCGTACGCGGCGTGCGCGCTCGGATACGACTGCCCGGCGGTCTCGACCAGCGGGTGCGGCGGCCGCGGCCGGTCGACCGCGTCCTTCGCGATGTGCACGGCGACGTAGGTGATGATCAGCCCGCTCGCGAGCGTCGCGCTCTCGATGATCCGCCGGCGCGTGAGCAGCAAGATGATGGTGATCACCGTCGCCGCGCCCACGACCGGCAGCGACCCGAGGTGCGTGACCGCCCTGGCGATCCCGTCGAGCGCGTCGCCACGGATGTCGTCGGCCCACCGGAACGCGGTCGCGTCGCCGGGCATGTCCGACCTGTCGTTCAGGCCGATCGCGTTGGCCGCGTAGGCGAACGAGCCGACCGCGGCGATCGTCAGCGCCGTCGTCAGCTCCAGGCCGAGGTCGCCGGGCGTGATCCGGTTCCAGAAGAAGACCAGCGGCCCGCGCAGCCAGCGCGCGACCGGGTAGATGATGTACTTGCCCAGCGGCCGCAGGACCGGACGGTCGAGCTGCTTGTCGATCCAACGCGCGGCGGCCTCGCGGTTCTCCTCGACGCGGAAGTGGCGGTAGGCCCACACCGCCGCCGCGACGACCACGATCACCGTGCCGAGCGCGAGCGTCCCCTGCTCGGCGTAGTGCAGCACCTTGTCGAACGACTGCCAGAAGACGTAGCCGAGGACCAGCAGCATCGTCGCCCAGCAGCCCGCGCCGAGGACGTCGTAGGGCAGGAAGCGCCGGAACGGCATCCCGCTGCTGCCCGCCAGGAACGGGTTGACCGCGCGCACGAGCCCGACGAAGCGGCCGAGGAAGATCGCCTTGCCGCCGTGGCGGTCGAAGAACGCCTCGACCTGCCTGATCCGCGGCTCGGTGATCTGCACCCTCGGCCCGTGCTTGACCAGGAACTGGCGGCCGAGCCGGCGGCCCGCGTAGAACGAGGCGAGGTCGCCGAGCACCGCGCACGTCCACGTGATCCCGATCAGGACGACGAGGCTGATCGTCCCCTGCCCCGCGACCACGCCGCCGAAGATCAGGAACGTCTCGCCGGGCGCGATCAGGCCGACGAACGCGCCGGTCTCGAAGAACGCCATCACGCCGACGACGAGGTAGGTCCAGTTGCCGAGCGTGTTCCCGGCGTCCTCGACGATCCTCTTGAAGTCCGGCAGCTGGATCAGGCCGGAGCCGTAGATCAGGCAGCCGATGACGACGATCACGCCGCCGATCAGCAGCGTCGGCTCGAGCTTCTTGCGGCGGAAGAACAGGAACGCGGCGATGGCCGCCGCCGCGACGAGCGGGCCCGGCTTCACGCGGCGAGCACCTCGCCGCCGTGGGGGCCGACCGGCTTGGCGACCTTGCAGCCGGGGAAGTGCTCGTCGCGCGCCCGCTTGGCGGCGTGGCGGTCGTGGAAGAGGCCCAGGACCGTGGGGCCGGAGCCGGAGACCATCGCGACGTCGGCGCCTGCGTCGCGGACGCGTCGGAGCGTGTCCCTCAACTCGGGCCGAAGCGACAGCGCCGCCGGCTCCAGCTCGTTGACGCACAGCTCGTCCGGGAGGTCGTTCACGCCGCCCTTGACCGCGTCGAGCGCCTCCGCCAGCCGCTTGGCCTTCCGCGGCAGCCCCAGCCGATCCGCCTCGCGGAAGACGTCGGGCGTGCGCAGCGGCTCCGGATGGGGCACCACGAGCACGCCGTACCTCGCGACCCCGGGGATCCGCTCGACGTTCTCCCCCGCGCCGGTCGCCAGGACGCGCCCCGGTCGCACCTGAGCCGGGACGTCGGCACCGAGCGTCACCGCGATGTGATGCAACAGCTCGTCGTCGTCGATCTTCGACACGCGCGAGAGGAGGCGCAGCGCGGCCGCCGCGTCGGCGCTGCCGCCGGCCATCCCGGCCGCGACCGGGAGGCGCTTGTCGATCGAGACCTTCACGCGGTCGCCGTCCCAGCTCGTGGCCTTCCGGAACGCGGCGATCGCGGTCGCGACCAGGTTGGGGCCCTCGACGCCGGGGCACTCGACCACATCATGGTGCTCGCCCTCGGGCGCCCACTCGATCCGCAGGCGGTCGGCGAGCGTCACCGACTGCATGATCGACACCAGCTCGTGGCGGCCGTCGCGCTCGCGCGTCGGGCCGAGGAACAGGCAGACGTTGATCTTCCCGGGGGCGCGGGTCTCGAGGCGCATCTCAGCCGCCGATCCTCTCCGACATCGCGCGGAACTGCTCGGGCGTCAGGCGCTCGGCGCGCGCGTCCTCGGGCAGGCCGAGGTCGGCGAGCGCGGCGCGCGCCCGGTCCCGGAGCGCCTTGTCGCCGCCGTGGAGCTGGAGCGACTTCGGCAGCGCCTTGCGCCGGTGCGCGAACGCGCCCTGGACGAGCTTCCGGAGCGCCTTGCTCGGCGCCGGCCCGGTGCGCTCCAGCACGACGAGCACCGAGTCCACGTTCGGGACCGGGTGGAAGACGCTGCGCGACACGCTGCGGTGCACGCGGACGTCGGTGGAGAGCTGCGCGAGGACGCTCGGGACGCCGTACGCGCTGGTCCCGGCCTGGGCGGCGAAGCGCTCGCCGACCTCCTTCTGGACCATCGCGACCCACGTCGTGACGCCGGGCAGGTCGAAGACCGTGTTGAGGATCGCCGTGGCCGCGATCCCGTACGGGAGGTTGGCCACCACCTTGGTCGGCGCGGGGTCGAGCGCCTGGAGGTCGAGGTCGAGCGCGTCGCCGAAGTGCAGCGTGACGTTGTTGTAGGGGTCGACCGCGTCGTGCAGCGCGTCCTCCAGCGAGCGGTCCAGCTCGACCACATGCACATGCTTCGCGCGCGCCGCGAGATGCTCGCTCAGCACGCCGAGCCCGCCGCCGATCTCCAGGACGACGTCCTGGTCGCCGAGCTTCGCCGCCCGCTCGATGACGCCCAGGATGTTGGAGTCGATCAGGAAGTTCTGCCCGAGATCGCGCTTCGGTCGGATCCCGAACGCCCGCATCCGCCGCAGCGTCGGCTGCGTCGGTTGCGTCGGTTCGTCCGTCGCGTCGTCCTCGGCCACGGCGCGGCTCACCACCCGAAGAGGCCGGCGGCCGTCGCCTCGACGGCGGCGTCCAGCTGCTGGTAGGTCTGACCGCGGCGCTCGGCGACGAAGCGCGCGGTCTCGGTGACGTACGCGGGCTGGTTGCGCTCCCTGCGGTACGGGACCGGCGTCAGGTACGGCGCGTCGGTCTCCACGAGGATGCGGTCGTCGGGCACGCGCTCGGCGGCCGCGGCCAGGTCCTCGTTCTTGGGGTACGTGACGTTCCCGGCGAACGAGATGAACCAGCCCTCGGCGAGGCACTCGTCGAGGTGGTCGGGCATCGAGAAGCAGTGCAGGATGACCTTGACCCCGGCCGCCCGCTCGCGCAGCGTGGCGATCGTCTCGACCTCGGCCGCGCGCGTGTGGATGACCAGCGGCTTGTTGGTGTCCTTGGCCAGCTCGATCTGCGCGTGGAACGCGCGGACCTGGTCGGCGGCGGGCGCGTAGTCGCGGAAGTGGTCCAGGCCGGTCTCGCCGATCGCACGGCAGCGCTCGTGCGAGGCCAGCGCCTGCAGCTCGGCGAGGTGGCCGTCGTCGAAGCCGGTCGCCTGGTTGGGGTGGTGACCGATCGCGGCGTAGACCTGCGGGAACGCCTCGGCGGCGGCGAGCGCCGCGCGGCCGGTCGCGCCGTCCTGGCCGATCGTGAGGATCCGGTTGACGCCGACGGCCGTCGCCGCGGCGACGAGGGCCGCGTCGTCGGGCGCGCAGGAGTCGAGGTGGGTGTGGGAGTCGATCACGCGGGCTGCTGCTGCTTGGGGAACAGCGGCTCGATGTCGGCGACCTGGCGCGGGACGCGGGCGCCGTACTGCGCGCCGGCGATCGTCAGCGACGGGTCGGTGTCGTGGAGATCCTCGGGCGCGCCGAGCGCATGCAGCAGCCTGCCCGCGCGGTCCGGGATCCACGGGTGGAGCAGGACCGTCACCACGCGCACGCCCTCGATCAGCGTGGCGAGGACGCGGTCGAGGTCGGCCGCGCGCTCGGGGTCCTTCGCCAGCTTCCACGGCTCGTTGTCGCCGACGTAGGCGTTGAGGCGGCGGATCCGGACCCAGATCTCCTCCAGCGCCGGGGTCAGCTCGGCGCGGCCGATCAAGGACGACACCTTGGTGTTGAGCTCCTCGAACTCGGCGTGCATCGCCGGGTCCAGCTCGACCTGGGGCACCGCCCCGTCGCGGTAGCGGATCAGCATCTTGATCGTGCGCGAGGCAAGGTTGCCGAAGTCGTTGGCCAGCTCGGAGTCGTAGCGCTTCTCGAAGTCCGCGGTCGAGACCGAGCCGTCCTGGCCGAAGCTGACGTCGCGCAGGAGGTAGAAGCGCAGGGCGTCGCTGCCGTACTTGTCTATGACCTCGAACGGGTCGAGCACGTTGCCGAGCGACTTGGACATCTTGTGGCCCTCGAGCAGGAGGTAGCCGTGGACGAACACGCGCCTGGGCAGCGGCAGGTCGGCGGCCATCAGGAGCGCCGGCCAGAAGACGCAGTGGAACTTCAGGATGTCCTTGGCGATCAGGTGGTAGGACGCCGGCCAGAACTCGCCGCGCAGGTCCTCGCCCGGGCGGGCGTAGGTGAGCGCCGTGTAGTAGTTCAGGAGCGCGTCGAACCAGACGTAGAAGACGTGCTTCTCGTCCCACGGGACCGGGACGCCCCACGAGAGCTTCCCGCGCGTGAGGGAGACGTCGTTGAGGCCGGACTTGATGAAGCTCAGCGCCTCGTTGCGGCGGGATTGCGGCGCCACGAAGTCCGGGTGGTTCTCGTACAGCTCCTCCAGGCGGCCCTGGAGCTTCGAGAGCTTGAAGAAGTAGTTCTCCTCCTGCTCCCAGTCGAGCTCGATCAGGTGGATCGGGCACTTGTTGCCCTCGATGATCTCCTGCTCGGACTTGAAGTCGGCGCAGCGCGGGCAGTACCAGCCCTCGTAGACGCCGAGCTCGACGTAGCCGTTGTCCTTCACCTTGGTCAGGACCTCCTGGACCGCCCTGACGTGCTCGGGGTCCGAGGTCCGGATGAAGAAGTCGTTGGTCGCGTTCAGGACCGGCGCCAGCGCCTTGAACCGCTCGGCGTTCTTGTCGGCGAGCTCCCGCGGCGTGACCCCCGCCGCCTCCGCCGCGAGCGCCACCGGCTCCCCATGCTCGTCCGTGCCGGTGAGGAAGAAGACGTCATCGCCCTTCTGGCGATGATGCCGCGCCATGACATCCGCAGCGATCGTCGTGTAGGCATGCCCCAGATGCGGCGCCGCGTTGACGTAGTAGATGGGCGTCGTGACGTAGAACGAGTTCTGGGCCATGTCTGCCTCCTAACGCTATCGGCCCCCGCCCAACGCCACGCGACCGGTTGCCCGGCGCGGACGGCGGCGACGGCGGATGCGGAGCGTCGTGCCTCCGAGTGCGGCGGAGGCGAGGGTGGCGGTGCCGGCGAGGATGGGCCAGGGGAGCGGGCGTGAGGTGGGTGCGGCATGCGGTGGTTCGGGGTGGCTGGGGTGGATCCGGTGGGGGCGTGGTGCGGGTGGGACGGGAGCGAGTTGGGGTGGTTGGTCGGTGAGCAGGGGTTCCGGGTTGATGTAGGCCTTGGGGTCGGAGGCCAGGCGGGCGCCGAGGCGGAGGGTTCCGGCCGGGCCGAGGAGGCCGAGGGGCGTGCCGCGGGAGAGGTGCGCTCCGCGGGCGACGAGCGTCTTCGAGAGGCCCAGCTCGGTCGCGACGAGCCCATCACCGCAGCGGATCGTCACGCCGCGGCCGAGGCGCGGGACGCGGCCGGCGTAGGTGACGGTCCCGGTGCAGGCCGCCAGGACCGGCGCTCCGGCGCGTCCCTGGATGTCGATGCCCCGGCGCCGGCCGTGCGCATACGGCGCCGCCCGCTCGTACGTGAACGGTGCGACGACCGCACCTCCCGGCAACGGCCGGCGCCAGCGCTCGTCACCGGCAGCGACGCCAGGACCGACGCCCCCGAGCACCACCAGGAACGTCGTTGAGATGAGCGTTGTGCGGGACATCGACGGCGACGGTACGCCCGCGATCCGCCGCCCAGACCTGAATTGCGCAGGATCGTTGCGGAGTCGTTGCCGTTCCGTCGCAAACGGGCACGATGTCGACGATGCCGCTCGCCCTCCCCGTCGTCGCGCCCGCGCTGTCGAAGGCGCACCCTCGGATCGTCGGCGCACCCGTCGCCGTCAAGATCGGCACGACCTTCGAGGTGCGCGTCCGGTTCGACCGGACGCTCCCGACCGCCCCGGACCGGACGGGCGCGCACGCCGAGTTCTCGATCCCCGGGAGCGACAGCGACCACGCGCCGGTCAAGATGAGGGAGTCGGCCGGGCACTGCTACCGCCAGACGCTCTACAACGACTTCGACCGCGCCTCGCTGCGCAGGCTCCGCGCCGGCGACCGCGTGACGTTGACCATCAACGTCTACGGCCGGCTGAAGACGAGGCGCCGCGTCACGCTCGCGGCCGACGTGAACGCCGTGCCGCCCGGCTGCAGGCTCAGCCCGCGCCCGGGCCCGGGCTAGCCGCCCTCGGTCAGCGCCCGGTACAGCGTGTTCGCCGGGATCCCGGTGAGGTCGGAGACGACGCCCGCCGCCGGGCGCTTCTTGGCGCCCGCCTCGACCAGCCGCGACAAGGCGTCCAGCGCCGGGCCGAGCGACGCCGTCTCCTCCGACGCCGCCCCGATGACCACCACGATCTCCCCGCGCGGCTCGGTCTCCGTGAAGTGCTGCAACAACTCCGAAGCCGTGCCGCGCAGGATCTCCTCGTGGAGCTTCGTCAGCTCGCGGCACACCGCGACCGGGCGGTCGGCGTCGAGTGAGGCGAGTGTCGCGAGCGAGGCCGAGAGGCGGCGGGGCGATTCGAAGGCCACCAACGTCTCCGCGGCGGAGGAGAGCAAGGACGACAACTCGCCGACCTTGCGCGGCAGGAACCCCACGAAGCGCCACGTCCCCGACGGCAACCCGGACGCGACCAAGGCGGTCAACGCGGCCGACGGTCCCGGCAGCACCTCCACCCCGATCCCCGCCGCGACGCACGCCTGCACCAGCACGAACCCCGGGTCGTTGACCAGCGGCATGCCGGCGTCGCTCACCAGCGCCACCGTCTCTCCCGATTGCATGCGCGACACCAGCTCCGACGAGCGCCCCGCCTCGTTGTGCTCGTGGTAGCTCACGGTCCGGGCCGAGACGCCGTACTTGTCCAACAACACCCGCGTGTGGCGCGTGTCCTCGCAGGCGACGACGTCCGCCTCGCGCAACGCGGCCAGCACCCGCAGCGTGATGTCCTCCAGGTTCCCGATCGGGGTCGGGCACACCACCAACCGCCCGGACTCGCTCATCGCGACGCCGCCAGGTCCTGCGCCAGGATCGCCGCGCCGATCATCCCGCTGGCGTCGCCGAAGCGCGTCGCGCGGATCTCCACCTGGTCCCGGGACGGCGCCAGCGCCCGCTCGGCCACGACCCTGCGCGCCGGGGCCAGCAGCATCTCCCCCGCCGCGATCACGCCCCCGCCGACGACGACGACCGACGGGTTCAGGATGTTCACCACGTTCGCGATCCCGACCCCCAAGTAGTGCCCCATCCGCGCGACGACATCCCGCGCGACCGGGTCGCCGTCGTGGGCCAGCTCGGTCACGAGCATCCCCGTGATCGCCGTCCCCGCCTCCAGCGCGCGCCCGAACCCGGAGTCCGGGAGCGACGCCGCGGCCTCCGCGGCGGCGCGGCCCAGCGCAGAGCCGCTCACCAGCATCTCCAGGCACCCCCGGTTCCCGCACGTGCAAAGCGGCCCGTCGGCGGCGATGACCATGTGCCCCCACTCGCCCGCGCCCCCGTGCGCGCCCCGGACGACGGCGCCGTCCACGACCATCCCGCCGCCGATCCCGGTGCCCAGCGTCAGCAGCGCGGCGCAGGAAGCACCCCGCGCGGCGCCCGCGCGCAGCTCCGCGACCATCGCCGCGTTGGCGTCGTTGTCGACCGCGACCGGCAGCCCGAGCCGCTCCGCCATCACATCCCTTAACGGAACATCCCGCAACGGCAGGTGGACCGTGGTGTTGGCAACACCGGTTGCAGGATCCACCAACGACGGGACACCCAAGCCGACTGCCCTAACCTCTCCACCCGCTGCCTCGCGCGCCTCGTCGACCGCCGCGACGATGACGTCGAGCAGCTCGTCGCCGGACCTGCCCTCGCGGGCATGCCGGAAGACGCGGTGATGGACGTTCAGGTCGGCGTCCACCACCCCAGCGAGCAACTTCGTTCCGCCGAGATCGACGCCGATCACGCACCCGGCGGACATGGCCCTCACCCTACCCGCAACACCGTGAACCCCTCCGATCCCCCGCCCGAGTACAAGAAGTACCGCTCCGGACCGAGCTTCCTCAAGCGCGGCGGCGGGTCGGTGCTGGACGACTTCCCGGACCTCCCGGAGCGCGACCGCGACCGCGCGGGCGAGCGCGACGCGCACGACCACCCCGGAGACGACGAGCCCGGCCGCAAGGACTTCCGCCGCGCTCCGCGCCGGCGCCGCCTCCCGCTCCCCGGCCTGCCGCGCCGCCCGCGCGTCGGCGTCGGCCGCGCGCTCACGATCGGCCGCGTCGTCAGGTGGATCGTCCTCGCCGTCATCGGCTGGCTGGCGCTGTCGCTCGTCCTGTTCCTGATCTCCGCCCAGCTCCAGCAGGGCGACCTCTCCGGGAAGGTCTCGCTCGGCGGCGCCGGCTTCCCGCTGACGAGCCCGAACACGGTCCTCGTGCTCGGCTCCGACGCGCGCACGAAGGGCTCCAAGGAGCCCGGCGCCGACGTCGGCGGCCCGAGCCGCAGCGACTCGATCCTGCTCATGCGCGTCGGCGGCGGCAAGAACGCGCGCCTGTCGATCCCGCGCGACACGATCGTCAACATCCCCGGCCACGGGCTCAACAAGATCAACGCGGCCTACGCCTTCGGCGGCGACAAGCTCGCCGTGCAGACGATCGAGCAGTACCTCGGGATCAAGGTCAACCACCTGATCGAGGTCAACTTCTCCAACTTCCCGGACCTCATCGACGCGATGGGCGGGATCACCTACAACGGCTCCTGCGTCGTCAGCCGGATCAACGGCGGCAGCAGGAACGGCGGCTACACGCTGCGCCTCAAGAACGGCAAGACGCACATCAGCGGCAAGCAGGCGCTCGCCCTCGCGCGGACCCGCCACAACGACTGCAACAAGGCCGAGTCAGACCTCACCCGCGCACGCCGCCAGCAGAAGATCCTCAGCGCGATGAAGTCACGCGTGGCCTCGCCGTTCGCGTTCCCCCGCCTGCCCTGGATCGCCTGGAACGCGCCCAAGGCGCTCAAGAGCGACATGTCGGGCCCGACCCTCCTCGGCCTCTTCGGCGCGCTCGCCACCGGCGGCACCCCGCCGACCCACATTCTCAAGCCCGACGGCGCAGAAACCGCACCCGACGGCGGCGCCGGCCTCCACGTCTCCGACGCCGAGAAGCAGCGCGACGTCGCGCGCTTCCTGAGGGGCTAGGCCCTAGGACGCCAGCCGCGCCGCGAGGTTCGACATCGCGCGCTCGGTCGCGACGGTCATGTCGCCGACGATGACGGTCTGATGCCCACCGGCGTCGACGAAGCGAGCGCGGACCGGACCGCTCTCGGCCGCCGTCCAGCTCAGCTGGAGCCTGCCGCGGGATGACACCCGGCTGACCGTTCCGTCGTTGAGGCCCTTGGTGTCGGACGCGACCGCCACGATCAGCGGGTGGCCCTGCACGACGTGACGCGAGACGTGGAACGCCCGCCCGCCGACCGTGACGCGATCGGCGCCGCGGTGATCGAAGAAGACGGCCTGGGTGACCTTGCCGACCGTCGCGCGCGACGCGCGGTGGTGCTGCACGAGCCCGATGACGACGCCGACGGGCACGACCAAGATGGCGAAGCGGATCCAGTGCTTGACGGCCATGAAGCGACCGTAACGCGCCTACGACTTCTTCGCGGGCTTCTTGGCCGCCGGCTTCTTGCCGTCGCCCGAGCCCGAGGACTTCGCGGGCTTCGCAGTGGAGTCGGAGGAGGACGTCGAGGACTTCGCGTCCCTGGCTTCCTTCCTCTTCTCCGCCTGCCCGGCCTCGTACCTGTCGGCCCCCGACTCGGCGGACTCGCGCAGCTCGCGGTTGCGCCTCTTGGTCCCGTAGTCGGTGTTGTAGAAGCCCTTGCCCTTGAAGTGGACCGCCACCGGGTGGAAGACGCGCTCGACCGGCTCGCCCGTGTCCGGGTCGTGCGTCAAGGGATCGTCGGTCATCCTCTGCATGACCTCGAAGGTCGTCCCGTTGGGTCGGCGGTACTCGTAGATGGGCATTGGCACTCGCATTATACGAGTGCCAGCGCGCTGCCTGCCGGAACGGCAACGGGTCGAACAACGCCCGCGGGTAAAGTGGCGCGCGTGCCCACCCAGGACGTCGTGACGATGGACAAGATCGTGGCGCTGTGCAAGCGCCGCGGCCTGATCTTCCCCGCCAGCGAGATCTACGGCGGCATCGCCAACACCTATGACTACGGGCACTACGGCGTGCTGCTCAAGCGCAACGTCGTCGACGCGTGGTGGGACGCGATGCTCCAGGAGCGCGACGACGTCGTCGCCCTGGACTCCGCGATCATCCAGCACCCCAAGACCTGGGAGTCGAGCGGCCACCTCGCCGGCTTCACCGACCCGCTCGTCGACTGCAAGACGTGCAAGAAGCGCTTCCGCGCCGACCACCTCGCGGAAGCCCGTGAGAACCCGGACTCCCAGCCCGAGATCCGCTGCGGGCGCAAGCCCTCCCAGCTGCCCGGCGACACGCCCGACTGCGACCTCACCGAGCCGCGTGAGTTCAACCTCATGTTCGAGACCGCGATCGGCCCCGTCCAGGGCGGCGGCACCCGCGTCTTCCTGCGCCCCGAGACCGCGCAGGGCATCTTCCTGGACTTCAAGACCGTCCTGACCTTCGCCCGCAGGCGCCCGCCGTTCGGCATCGCCCAGGTCGGCAAGTCGTTCCGCAACGAGATCACGCCCGGCAACTTCATCTTCCGCACGCTCGAGTTCGAGCAGATGGAGATGGAGTTCTTCGTCCCGCCGGACCAGGCCGCCGACTGGTACGAGCACTGGAAGCAGGCGCGCTTCGACTGGTACGTGAAGCTCGGCCTGCGCCCGGACCACCTGCGCCTGCGCGACCACGACGAGGACGAGCTCTCCCACTACTCGTCGGGCACCGCCGACGTCGAGTACCTGTTCCCGATCGGCTGGTCGGAGCTCGAGGGCATCGCCAACCGCGGCAACTTCGACCTGACCGCGCACGGCAACGGCTCGGGCAAGGCGATCGAGGTCGTCGACCCCGAGCTGGGCCGCTACGTCCCGCACGTCATCGAGCCCGCGGCCGGCGTCGGCCGCTCGATGCTCGCCTTCCTCGCCGACGCCTACGACGAGGAGGAGCTCGGGACCGCCGAGAAGTCCGACATCCGGACCGTTCTGCGTCTCCACCCGAAGCTCGCGCCGGTCAAGGCCGCGATCCTGCCGCTCGTCAAGAAGGACGGCCAGCCCGAGCTGGCGGCCGAGGTCCAGTCGCTGCTGAAGGCGCGCATGCAGACCGAGTACGACGAGGGCGGCTCGATCGGCAAGCGCTACCGCCGCCAGGACGAGATCGGCACGCCGTGGTGCATCACGATCGACCACGAGTCGCTCGAGGACCGCACGGTCACCGTCCGCGACCGCGACTCGCTGCAGCAGGAGCGGATCCCGATCGACCAGCTCGCCGACGAGCTGTCGCTGCGCCTCGCGCGTCCCTGGGTCTCACCGAAGGTCGCCGGGTAGGACTCGCGCCATGCCCACCTTCGAGATCGGACTCCTGGAACAGCACGGCGGCACGCCGCGCGACGAAGAGGCGCGCGCCGCGCTTGCGGACGCATTGCCGGACGAGGCGAGCGTCGGCGAGGCCGACGCGGACGGCGCGTTCGACGTCACCGTCGAGGCCGACGACCTCGACGCCGCGCTGACGCTCGTCTGGGACGCGGTCGCCGCGTCGGGCACCGACGACCACCTGCTGTTCCTCGAGCACCCGGACCTGCCCGAGCACTGGCGCTCGCGCAGCGCGAACCCCGGCGACCTGCCGGGCAGCCTCTAGGCGACGCGGCGGCGCGCGGCGCGCGCCGACTGCTCCGGGCGATCCGGCGCCCACGGGGCGTCGTCGTTGGCCCGCAGCTGGCGGGCCAGCGCGCCGGCGCGCGACGTCCTGCGCGCGATCATCCAGCCGAGCGTCGTCGGCTGGTAGCAGGGCTCCCGCTGCGGGGCGACCCCCGGATCGTCGCCGACCGTGCCGGGCACCGTACGCACGAACCCGGCGACCCGCGCGACCGACAGCTGGAACGCGGCGTCGCCGCCGGGCAGCTTGCCGGGTTGCTGAAGCTCGCGCAGGCTCATCGGCCGGCCTTCGTCGGCCAGCACGCACAGGAGTTCACGCGCGACGCTGCGGTATGGGTCCGGACGCTCGGTCATCGGCAGGAGAGCGCCAGACTGCCGGTATCCGGTGCGGTTGTCCACACCGTTGCCGCATCTGCACGGTTTCCCGCAGCTTGCGCGCAAGTTCCGGCACGGGATGTGGAGGTTTGGCCACGACGGCTGCGCGCCAACTTGCGTCCAGACCCACCCAAACGACGGTAGGCACACCGTCTCGCGCGCGGGATGGTGGCCGGTGATGCCCGCCTCTTCTCCTGCCTTCCGGCGCATCGCGCTCGCCGCGCTGCTGCTGGTCCTCACGCTCGCCGTCCCGGCCGCCGCCCACGCGGCATCGCAGATCGCCTCCGGCAACTACCCGGACGCGGTCGTCGACCGCGACGGCGTCACGCACGTCGTCTGGAACACGGACAACACGGACGGCAACTCGGCCGACGTCCTGAACTACTGCCAGATCCCGCTGGGCGGGACGGGCTGCACGAACGGGCAGACGTTCACGCCATCCGGCAACTCGGCGAGCGGCGGCAACCACGACTTCGCCGGCCCGCACGTCTTCGTCGAGACCAACGGCGACGTCCTGCTGGTCACCCATCGCTGCTGCGGCACGATCGCGGGCCGCGCCGGCGCCGACACCGACTTCGCCTACGTCTCGGACGACGGCGGCGCGCCCGGGTCCTGGACCGGCCCGACGCCGATCGGCAGCGTCCAGCCCGGCGCGGCCGCGGTCCCGACGCCGATCGCCTACGACGCCAGCCTCAGCCGCGTCCTGACGATCTCCGCGCCGACCGGCGGCATCCGCTTCCAGGCCGCGGCGCTGGCCGGCAACGGCGCCCCGCAGGGGTACGAGACCACCTACGCGCAGTTGTCCAACTACAACTCCTACGACGCGTCGATCGTCTTCGTCGGGCCCGGCAAGTTCGCCGCCGCGTGGGCCGACGCCAACGGGACGTCGTACTTCCGGACCTACACCTGCACCGGCAACCCGTGCAGCAACAACCCCAACATCGCGACGAGCTGGGCGCCGCAGGTGGCGATCCCCGGCGCCGAGAGGCCGCGCCTCGTCACCGGGGCCAACGGGACGTTCATGCTCTACCGCGACGCCGGCAGCAACACGTACTACACGCGCTCGATCAACACCGACAACAACACCTTCGGCCCCGCGCTGGCCGTCGGCGCGAGCGCGATCGCCGGCAACGCGCGCGACATCACCGAGGACGCCAACGGCATCCTCCACACGCTGTTCATCGACGCCAACAGCGGGCTGAGCTACCGCGCGTCGGCCAATGGCGGCCAGCTCTGGGGCGACCAGCAGACGATCGTCCCCGGCCCGAACTTCCAGCTCGGCGACCTCAAGGTCGTCGCGCGCACGGTCGACGACGGCTACGCCGGCAACGCGATCTGGGAGGACGTCGCCCCCGGCGCCCGCAACCCGGCGATCATGATGCAGGCGCTGCCGGACCTCGCGACCTCGCTGTTCGTCAGGCCGCCGCCCGGCGTCTCGCTGCCCGGCGGCGTGACGCTGCCCGGCACGACGCCCACCGTCCCGACCCCGCCCGGCGCCTGCCAGACGCTGTCGTTCGGCGCGGTCGACGTGATCGCCGACGTCTGCTTCAGGCGCGTCGGCAGCGCCTACGTCGCGACCGGCGGCGTGAAGATCAACGGCCTGCGGATCGAGCTGGGCTCGGGCCAGATGAAGTTCGACCCGAGGGCCCGGACGATCACGACCTCGGGCGCCAGCGTGACCGTCAAGGTCGGCGACGTCGTCCTCTACAGGGCGCCGATCAACTGGACGCTGCCGAGGGGCTCGACCGCGTCGCTGGGCACGATCGACGTCTCCGGCGGCGGCGACCTGCTCGGCTTCCCGCTCAAGGGCTCGGCGTCGATCAACTTCAAGAACGGCGGCGCGGAGATCCCCGTGCACCTCGGCCTGCCCGCGCTGTTCGGCGGCGTGACCGGCGACGTCACGATCCGCGCCGACAACATCGCGGGCATCCACCTGCGCGAGCTGCACGTCAAGGTCGGCGACGCGCTGATCGGGCCGCTGGAGATCAAGGACCTGTTCTTCGACTACGACGCCGACACCGTGCACTGGGCCGGCGGCGCGACCCTGATCCTGCCGCCCCAGCCCCCGGGCCCGTCGCTGGAGTCGAAGATCAGCTTCACCCACGGCAACCTCGACTACCTCCAGAACGACCTCACGCTCCCCGGCCCGGGCATCGTCCTGGATCCGCTCGGCGCGACCTACCTGAAGCACATCCGCTTCGGCCTGTTCACCAACCCCTTGCGGTTGACCGGCGGCGTGACGATCAACGCCGGGCCGCAGATCGGCGGCGTCGCCGCGGTCAGCGTCGACGGCGACCTGACGTTCACGCTCACCGACCCCGCGATCCTGCGCGCGGACGGCAGGGTCTCGCTCGTCAAGATCCCGGTCGGCAGCGCGTTCTTCGAGCTGCGCACCAACGGCTACGTCGCCTTCGGCGGCCAGCTCGGCTACAGGGACGGCGCGTTCGAGGCCGACGCCAACATCAACGGCTGGCTGTTCAAGTCGGCGTTCAACGTCGACGCCAGCGCGAGGATCTGCCTCGGCGACCTCGGCTGCGCGGGCGGTGAGGTCGTGTTCAGCTCCGTCGGCTTCGCCGGCTGCGTGAGGACGACGCTCGCCGACTTCGGCGCCGGCTACCGCTGGGACGGCGACCTGGAGTTCATGTTCAGGGGCTGCGACGTCGGGCCGTTCAAGGCCGTCGCCGCAGCCGCGCAGGCGGGCGCACCGCGGACCGTCACGTTCGGCAGGGACGCGCCGACCGGCGTCGTCGGCGTCCAGGGCAACGGCGCGCCGCCGCACGTCAGCCTCGTCGGGCCGGGCGGCGTCCGGGTCGACGCGCCCGCGACCGGCCCGCTGCAGACGCCGGGGGCGATCGCCTTCCACGACGCGACCAGCAACACCACGTACTTCGTGGTCAAGAAGCCGGCGGCGGGCGCGTGGCAGGTCGTCCCGCAGCCCGACTCGGTCGCGATCACCGGCGTCCAGAGCGCCGACGGGCTGGAGCAGCCGCAGGTCACCGCGCACGTCAGGAAGGCGTCCGGCGGCAAGCGCGAGTTGACCTACAAGGTGAACTCCGTCCCCGGCCAGGTGGTCACGTTCGCCGAGCAGGGCAAGGGCGCCGCGCAGACGCTCGGCAAGGCCCACGGCAGCGAGGGCACGCTGCGCTTCACGCCCGCCGACGGCCCCGGCGGGACGCGCAGGATCATCGCGATGGTCGCCTCCTACGGCAAGCCGCGCAAGAACCTGACGGTCGCCAGCTACGTCGCACCGCCGCCGCCCAAGCCCGCGACGCCCAAGCACCTCAGGGCGACCCGCGGGACCAAGGCCATGACCATCACTTGGTCGACGGCCAAGAACGCCAAGCGCTACGAGATCCGCGCAACGCTCTCCGACGGCCGCGTGATCATGGTCCGCCAGAAGGGCACCCGCCTCGCGATCCCGGCGGTCGCCAGCGCGACCCGCGCGACGATCACCGTCACCGGCCTCAAGGGCGACAACACCCGCGGCAGGAAGGCCACGCTGAAGGTCGCGGCCAAGAGGGCCACCAGGAGGAAGCCGGCCAGGGCCAAGAGGAAGAGGTAGCCCGGACCGCCGGGCCAGCGGCGGCGCGCCCGCAGCGCCGCCGCTCGGCCAGCTGGCTCTTGCGAGGCGCCATCTCGGTCGCTGATGCTGATAGCTGAGCGCAGGGGACCTTTCCCACAAGGAGGAACCCACCATGGCCAAGCTCACCCGCATGGTCGTCCTGGCCTGCGCGCTCATCGCGCTCGCCGCCGCCCCCACGTCCGCTTCCGCCGCACCCGACTGGCACTCGGGCAACGCCGGGGCCTACGTCCTGACCGCCACGACCGCGGTCTTCATCGACATCAACGCGGGCGCCGTGAGGATCGCCTGCACCGGCATGATCTTCAGCGGCAACGTCAACCCGTCGCCGGCGGCCGGGACCAACCCGTGGGTCGGGTTCGCGTCGGCGACGCCCGGCTTCACCGGCTGCAGGACCGCCGGCGTGCCGACAACGATCGCCTGCGCGGCGGCGAGCTTCGACACCGGCGTCGGCCCGGGCGCCTACGCGGGCCCGATCGTCGCCCCCGCCGACGGCGGCGTCACGAGCATGGCCATCACCGGCATCAGCTGCACGATCTCGCTCGCCGGCAGGGCGTGCTCGACGTTCACGGGCATGACGCCGGGCCTGCACACCAACCCGTCCAACCTCGCCAGGACCGACGGCAGCGTGTCGTTCCCGGGCAACCCCGGCCAGGTCCTCGTCGCGGCGAAGGTCGGCGCGGGCTGCGCGCCGATCCCCAACGGCGCCGTGTTCCTGCTCAACCCGGGCGGCGCGGGCATGCTGTTGAAGTACACGTTCCCGGCCGGCGGCCCCGCCGCCCAGCCCTACGTCTGGTACGGCTGATCGGCTAGCCGATCAGGGCGGCCACCGCGCGCGTGCCGGCGTCGACCGTCGCGCGGTGGTCGCGGCCCGGCTCGCCGAGGAGGCGGAGCGCCAGGCCGTCGCCGAGGCCGAAGATGATCTCGGCGATCGCCTCCGGGTCGCCGTGCAGCGTCAGGATGCCCGCGTCCTGCTTGGCCGCCAGGACGGCGGCGACCTGCTCGCGCGTCCGGCGGACCAGCTGCTGGTACTCGGCCGCGATGTCCGGGTTGCGGCGCGACAGCGTGAAGACCTCGAAGGCCAACGTGAGGAACTCGGTGTCGTCGCGCAGCATCGCCTCGAGCGTCGAGCGCAGCATCTCGATGAAGTCCGCGGCCGACGACGCGCGCGCCAGCTGGTCGTCCAGGCGCGCCATCCGCAGCTCGGTGTCGCGCCGGACGACCTCGGCCAGCAGGCGCTCCTTCGAGCCGAAGTAGTAGTGCAACAACCCGCGGGAGACGCCGGCGTCGCGCGCGACGTGGTCGAACGTCGAGCCCGCGACGCCGCGCAGCGCGACCGACGAGCGCATCGCGTCCACGATCCGCTGCGCCTTCTCGCCGCTGAGCGTGCGCTGGGTCGCCGAGGCCTCCATCTCGAAGACCACCTTAGACGAACGCCTGGCTGGCCGGCCAACCACGACGAAGGGCGCCCCGCACATGCGGAGCGCCCTTCGAAAGACCTACAACTACGAGGGGTGTGAGAGCCGCTAGGCCGTCGCGCCCGTCGTCGGCGCGGCCGACGGCGTCGTGGTCGACGTGTAGTCGAACTCCTCCTCGGCGCCGAACAGCGCGTCGAGGACCTTGGAGCGCAGATCGGCCGACAGCGCGATCGCCAGACCACCGGCGACGCCCAGGATCAGCAGCTTGCGGCCGAGGCCGCCCCTGCGCTTCTTGGACTTCTTCTTGGGGTTGCTGAGCGACGCGCCGGCCTCCTTCAAGGCCTCCGCGGCGACCTGCAGGTCCTTGTGCAGCTTCTTGTCGTTCTGGATCGTCTTCTTCGCCGACTTCGACGAGGACAGGCGGTCGTACGCGTCACGAGCGGCATCGAAGGCAACGCGGACGTTGTCCTGGAGGTCGTCGTCCTCGATCACGCGCTGGACGTACGGGTTGGAGCGGGCCGCCTCGACGGCGCCGGCGGCGACTGCCGCCTTGTTCTTCTTGGCCATGCAGCTCCCTCTTCGGGTCGGGGTCAGGTGGCTCTTTCGGCGAGCATACCCGCCCGGGGCGTGAACTCAGTCAGCGTTCTGCGAGCGCGGCGCCGAGCACGTCGCCGATCTCGGAGACCCAGACGAACTCCAGGCGCTTGCGCAGGTGCTCCGGGATGTCCTCGACGTCGGCCTCGTTGAGGGCCGGCGCGATCACCGTCCGGATGTCGTTGCGCTGCGCTGCGAGCGCCTTCTCCTTGAGCCCACCGATCGGGAGGACCTGTCCCGTGAGCGTGATCTCGCCGGTCATCGCGACCTCCTCGCGCACGGTCCGGCCGGAGATCAGCGACGCCAGCGCGGTCGCCATCGTGATGCCGGCGCTCGGGCCGTCCTTGGGCGTCGCGCCCGCGGGCACGTGGACGTGCAGGTCGTGATCGGCGAACCAGGCGTCGGGCAGCTCGGGCGCGACCTCGTGGGCGTGGGCCTTGACCCACGTCAGCGCGGCCTGCGCGGACTCCTTCATGACGTCGCCGAGCTGGCCGGTCAGCAGCAGCTTCCCGGACCCGGGCGTCGCCGAGACCTCGATGAACAGCACGTCGCCGCCGACCGGCGTCCACGCCAGCCCGGTCGCGACACCGGGCGCGGCCGTGCGGCGGCGCGCCTCGGAGTGGACCTTGGGACGGCCGAGCAGCTCGCGGACCAGCTCGGGCGTGACGGTCGTCTTCCTCGGCTTCGTCGCGACCTTCCCGTTGCCGTCGGCCGTCTCGGCGACCTGGCGCGCGACCTTGCGGCAGATCGTCCCGATCTCGCGTTCCAGCCCGCGCACGCCGGCCTCACGCGTGTAGTCGCCGATGACGCGCCGCAGCGCCTTGTCGCCGATCGACAGCCACGACCTCTTCAGGCCGTTGCGCTCGATCTGGCGCGGGACCAGGTAGCGCTTGGCGATCTGGAGCTTCTCGTCCTCGGTGTAGCCGGCGAGCTGGATGATCTCCATGCGGTCGATCAGCGGCCCCGGGATCCGGTCGAGGTCGTTCGCCGTGCAGATGAACATCACCTTGGACAGGTCGAACGGGACGTCGAGGTAGTGGTCGCGGAACGTCGCGTTCTGCTCGGGGTCCAGGACCTCCAGCATCGCGCTGCTCGGGTCGCCCCGGAAGTCCGCGCCCATCTTGTCGATCTCGTCGATCATGAACAGCGGGTTGTCGGACCCGGCGTCGCGCAGCGCGCGCACGATCGTCCCGGGCATCGCGCCGATGTAGGTCCGGCGGTGGCCGCGGATCTCGGCCTCGTCGCGGACACCGCCGACGGAGATGCGCTCGAAGTTGCGCCCGAGCGCGCGGGCGACGCTCCGGCCCAGCGACGTCTTGCCGACACCGGGCGGTCCCGCGAAGCAGAGGATCGAGCCGCGCGCGTCGGGCTTGAGCTTGCGGACCGCCAGGGATTCCAGGATCCGGTCCTTGACCTGCTCGATGTCGTAGTGGTCGGCGTCGAGCACCTCGCGGGCGTGCGCGAGGTCGAGGTCGTCCTCGGTGCTGACGCCCCACGGCAGCGCGGCGATCCACTCCAGGTAGGTCCGGATCACGCCGTGCTCGGCGGCCTGCTGGGGCAGCTGCTCCAGGCGGCGCAGCTCGCGGTCGACCTGCTTGCGGACCTCGGCGGGCAGCGCGACGTCGTCGAGCTGCTCGTGCAGCTCACGCGCTTCCAGGGCGGACTCGTCGAACTCGCCCAGCTCGTCCTGGATCGCCTTCATCTGCTGGCGCAGGACGTACTCGCGCTGGCCCTTGTCGATCTCGGACTGGACCTGGTTCTGGATCTCGGAGCCGATCGAGATGACCTGCAGCTCGCGGGCCAGCGCCTCGGCGAGGCGGCGCAGGCGCTTGCCGACGTCGACCTCCTCCAGCAGGGCCTGCTTCTCCTCGGTCGGCAGGCGCAGCGAGCCAGCGATCAAGTGCGACAACGTGCTCGGGTCGTCGACGTTGGTGACCGCGAGCGTGAGCTCCTCCGGGAGGTACGGGACGTGCTCGACGATCTGCGTGAACGTCTCCTGCACGTTGCGCGTCAGCGCGGTCAGCTCGGCCGATTCTTCGACGACATCGGGAAGCTCTTCGATCGACGCCTTCAGGTACGGCGTCTCGGTCGCCCAGTCGGTGATCTTCACCCGCTGGGCGCCCTGGACGAGGATCCGGAGCGTCCCGTCAGGGATCTTGAGCATTCGCGCGACCGAGCCGACGACGCCGACGTCGTGGAGGTCGTCCGGTCCGGGCGCCTCCAGCTCGGGGTTCCTGCTCGCGACCATCACGAGCAGGCGGTCGCCGGCCAGGACGTCGTTGATCAGCTCGATCGAGCGCTCCTGGCCGATCGCCAGCGGCGTCAGCGTGTCCGGGAGCGGGACCGACTCGCGCAGCGGCAGGACCGGCAGGAGCTTCGGGATGCTCGCGGCGCGCGACCCGACCTCGATCGCGTGACCGTCGCCCTCCGCGCTGATCTCGATCATGACCTACACCTCGTCCTCGACGGGTACCTCGATCGGCACCCGCCGGGCGCGCGGCTCGGGCCGCTGCAGCGGCAGCTCCACGCGCAGGATCCCGTCGCGGTAGGTGGCGCGCGCCGCGTCGGCGACGACGTCGGCGCCGAGCGGGATGACGCGCCGGAACGGGCCGAAGTCGATCTCGAGCTGCTGGTAGACGCGGCCCTCGGCGTCGGCGGGCCGGCGGTGGCCGGCGATCACCAGCTCGCGCCCCTCGATCTCCAGCCCGATCTCGTCCGGGTCGATCCCTGCCAGCTCGGCATGCACGACCGCGCGCGGCGGATCGCCCTCGTAGAAGACGTCGACCGCGGGCGAGAAGCCACCGCGATGGCGCGGGCCGAGGACACCGCCGCCGAAGACGTCGCCGAACAGCTCGTCCATCTCACGGCGCATGCGCTCGAAGTTGGCGAAGAGGTCGCGCTCAGGAGGCACGTGCCCGAATGTACCGCTAGACCTCGTAGACGGCGCCCTCGCGGGCGACCGACACGGGTCCTTCGAACGCGCGCTCGGCTTCCCGGCGGGCCCAGAGCTCGTCCATCTCGTCGGAGAAGTGCGTGATGACGAGGCGGCCGACCTTGGCGCGGGAGCCGTGCTCGCCGGCCTCCTCCGGGGTGAGGTGGCCGCGGATGCCGTCGCGCTCGGGGCGCGGCAGCGTCGCCTCGATCATCAGGAGGTCGGTGTTCGCCGCGAACCTCACGAGCTCGTCGGTCGGCGCGGTGTCGGCGCCGTAGGTGAAGCGGCCGGAGCCGTTCTGCGTGGACGCGATGTCGACCGCGCAGGTGGGCAGCCAGTGCGGGACCTCGTGGAACGTGAGGCTCATCGGACCAACATGTACTTCTTCGCCCGGCACGTACTCGTGGATGTCGAACGCGTTGTCGATCAGGTCCTCCGCGCCCCAGGAGCCGACGATCCTGCGGAACGTCTGGCGCGCGCCGCGAGGCGCGTAGAGCTTGGGCTTGGCGGGCGCGTCGGTCCCGGGCCAGCGGTCGACCGGCACCGGCTGCTGGCGCGGCGCGTAGGTCAGCGCGTAGGCGTAGGGGACGAGGTCCAGGAAGTGGTCGGCGTGCAGGTGGCTGATGACGACGGCGTCGATCGCCACGTAGTCGCGGTAGCGGCGCAGCTTGGAGAAGACGCCGTTGCCGCAGTCGAGCAGCAGGAAGGTCCCCGCCTCCTCGACGAGGTAGCCGCTGCATGCCCCTCCGGCGTCCTGCCAGGAGGGCGATTTGCCCAGCACCGTGATCCGCACTTCGACCCCTTCGGTTCTCCTCGGGGCGGGAGAGTAAACCCGTCAGGCGTTTTGCAGCGGCACGAGGCCTATGCCACGGCGGTCAGCGCGCGGCCGGTGGGGAGCGCGCGGCCGGCGGCGCGGAGGGCCTCGATGACGTGGTCGACGAGCTCGTCGTTCTCGCCGATCCGGATCGCCGCCTGGATCCGGCGCGCGGGCGGCGTGCCGCGCAGCGGGATGACCGCGACGTCGGAGCGCAGGTTCGCGGTCGCGAGGCTCGGGAGCAGCGCGACGCCGACCCCCGCCGCCGCCATCCCCTGCAGCGCGGGGTAGTCGTCGAAGGCGAGGCGGACGTCGGGCTCGAAGCCGGCGTCGCGGCAGGCGCGCAGCACGATGTTGGAGTCCGGGCAGGTGCCGCCGACGTCGGGCATCAGCCAGCCCTCCTCGGACAGCTCCTCGAGGCCGAGGCTCGGGCGGCCGGCCATCGGGTGGTCGGAGCCCATGACGACGAACAGCGGGTCGTCGCAGAGGAAGACGTGCTCGACGCCGTCGCGGACGGCCAGCGGCATCAGCTCGGAGTCGATCAGCGTGGCGACGTCGAGGCGGCCGGCGAGCAGCTCGTCGATCGAGTCCTCGGGCTCGAAGACCTTGACCTCGAGGCGGAGGTCGGGGCGGCGTGCGCGGAGGTCGCGCGTCGCGCCCGGGAGCAGCCCGCCCGCGAGCGTGGCGAACGCGCCGATCCGGACGCACGGCCGGCCCGCGCCGGCCGCTTCGCGGACGTCGTCCTCCGCACGCCGCGCCTGGTCCAGCAGCGCCGCCGCGCGCGTGAGCAGCAGCTCGCCCGCCGGGGTGAGGTGCACGCCGCGCGCGTCGCGCTCCAGGAGCCTGACGCCGAGCGTCGCCTCAAGGCGCGACACATGCTGCGAGACCGCGGGCTGCGTGTAGCCGAGCGTGACCGCGGCATCGCTGAACGAGCGCTTGTGCGCGACTTCACGGAACGTCGTGAGCAGCTTGAGGTCGAGCATCACGGAACATGATGCCAGCTAGGTCAAGTCATCATTGGACATGATGAGGTCGAGCCCGGAACATGCTCCCATGACCTCCTCCCCCTCCCCATCACGATCCGCCGAGCGACCCCTTCGGACCTCGCGTCGCTCAAGCGCCTGGCCTCGCTGGACTCCCAGCGCCTGACGCCCGGCCCGCACCTCGTCGCCGAACGATCAGGCAACCTGATCGCCGCCGTCGACATCCACGACGCCCGCTGGTTCGCGGATCCCTTCGTGCCTACCGCCGACGCCGTGTCACTGCTGCAGGAGCGCGCGACCCACATCACCTCCCGCGAGCCGACCCCGGCCCGCCCCCTCCACCTCCTCCGCAGCCTCTTCCCCGCCGCACCCCGCCGCGCGTAGGTCCGAATGTCGGCCCGGCGCGCGCCGATCCCACTTTAGATCGACTCACCGTAAAGCCACTTCACAGAGGCGCCCCCTGGCCTCGGCGCGCTGATGACGATCAGCTCGAACCCTTCGGCCGGCCTGATACCCGCGCCGGGTTCTCGACCGCACCGGGCCGTGTTTTGGGTCACCAAGTCGAAGACGTCATCGAACCTCCATCCGGCCATTTCTCGCCCGCACGACGACGTAACCCTCCTGCCACGTCTTGCACTATGGCTACAAGGGGCAGCCAGCAATCGCCGCTACGCCGTCGGCGACGGGCCCATCGCCGGAGGTTGGGGGCGCTGCAAAATCTGCCGCCCGACGGCGCCGCTCCCGCTACCGCGCCGGCTTCCGCTCGCGCTAGCCCTCCGACTCTAGAAGCGCCTCGAACGCGGGCAACACTTGCGAGTCGAGATAGCCCATGATTTGGGGCAGAAACTGGTTGAGGATTTGACCGCGAGCGACGCCGTCAGCGACCGTGACACCTAACCCCAGGTGCAAGTCGATGTTCATTGACAGTTCTCCGTCAGGACCGGGCGGCGGCGGCAGAACCTTCATCTCTCCCATTCCGTCGACGATTGGGTCGGGAGGGACCATCCGATACATCCCGCCGCCGGTCATCTCGTGGATCACGGCCTGTGCCAGAACAATGATCGCGGCAGCAACGTGGGGCACACGGTGCTTGTCCTCATTCCACATGCGATTCAGCATCCACAGGATGCTGGCCTTCGGATTCGCGCTGTGGTAGGGCTGGAAGCGGTCGATGACCTCAACTGCGTCACGCCGTACGCCCTTCAGCGAACCCTTCATCGCACGCTCCCACTCGTCCCGCGTCAAACAGAATGGAAACGCTGTGTTCGACGGGGGCGGATCGTTATGGAGGCGTGCGAAGCCCCAGGCGATGTGGTCCAGCGGCGACCGGAGGTTGTGGATCGCCTCACTAAGGAGCTCGCCAAGTTCCTCCGGGAAGGTGGGGATGTTGGTGAACGTCCACGTGTGCGTCAGGTCATCGGCGACGGATTTCGTCTGCTCCACGCCTGCGTTCTCCAACAGGGAGATGATTTCGGCGAAGAACTCGTCGAGGTGGGTCTTCGCGCGGGCGAGGCGGCGCCGAGAGCTCGCCAAAGGATCTACGTCGCTCACGCCTGCGACCTTATCCGGGTCGCCTCAGGCGCGGCTAGCGCTCTCCGTCGCTGAGCGACTCGCAGTTACTGTCGAGGCCCGTAAAGTCAGCCGCCGCGGAAGATGACTTCGCGCCTGCTCAGAGGTCAGAATCGTGCTTTTCCGAGAAGCGCAGCTCGCGGGGCCAGGTGACCGCACAGTGCGCGCAGGTTGGGAGGTCGCCACTCACCATTGGCCACCTGCGCACCCCTAGAATCCGCTACCGGCTGCCGCGTCAGACCTCGTGCGTGGATAGGCGGCGTCGGGTCGCGTGTGGGCGCTGCCGCGCGCCGGCGGCGGCATACTGCGAACGGTCGCGGGACCGTGTGTAGCGAGTCCTACGACATGCGGACAGGCCCGAGGCACGGCCGCGGCGGGTGGCGGCAAAGACCGCTGGCCGTGGCGGCACCGAGGCAATAAGGATCAGTTGCCACGACGTCGGCGCGTAGGCGGCGACGTCCGCGGTCGCGAGTAGTGGCGGCGCCCGCAGCGCTCAGGGCCGTGTGTACCGAGTCCTAGAACTTGGTGATGACCGTCCGCACGCCCTCGTGCCGGTCCATCGCCGCGAAGGCGTCGTTGATGTCGTCCAGCGCGATGCGGTTGGTGACGAAGGACTCGAGGTCGAGGTCGCCGTTCATGTAGAGGTCGACGAGCTCGGGGACGCGGTCGCGGCCCTTGGCGCCGCCGAAGGAGGCTCCGGCGATGCGGCGGCCGGTGATGAGGTAGCGCGGGATCGTCTCCAGGACCTCGCCCTTCCCGGCGACGCCGGCGACGGTCGCCAGGCCCCAGCCCATCCGCGCCGACTCGACCGCCTGGCGCATCACCTTCACGTTGCCGGTCGCCTCGAACGTGTAGTCCGCCCCGAAGCCGTCGGTCATGTCGAGGATCTCCTGAACGGCGTCCGGACCGCCGACGAACGTGTCGGTCGCGCCGTGCGCCCGCGCCTGCTCCAGCCGGCCCTCGTCCAAGTCGATGCAGATGATCCGCTCGGCCCCCGCGAGCCGCGCGCCCGCCACCGCGCCCAGCCCGACCAGGCCGGCCCCGAAGACCGCCGCCGTGGAGCCCTGCTCCACCCTGGCGACGTAGAGCGCCGCGCCGATCCCGGTCGTCGCGCCGCACGCCAGCGTCGCGACGACATCCAGCGGCGCCTCCGGGTCGATCTTCGCCAGCGCGATCGCCGGCATCACGGTCGCCTCGGCGAACGTCGAGGTCCCCATGAAGTGCCGGATCCGCTCCTCGCCGCGATGCAGCCGCGTCGTCCCGTCGGGCAAGTACCCCAAGTTCTGCTGCTCGCGGATCGCCAGGCAGAGGTTGGTCTTCTCCGACCTGCAGTGGATGCACTCCCGGCACTGCGGCGAGAACAGCGTCACGACGTGATCGCCGACGGCGAGATCCGTCACGCCCTCGCCGACCACCTCAACAACGCCCGCGCCCTCGTGCCCCAGCACCGTCGGCGCGTACCCGGACGGATCGGCGCCCGACGCCGTGTACATGTCGGTGTGGCAGACGCCACACGCATGCAGCCGGACCAGCACCTCGCCGGGACCCGGGCCGTCCAGATCGACCTCCTGGACGACGAGCGGCTTGGCGAACTCCTCGAGGACGGCGGCGCGGATCTTCATGGCCCCGACCCTAACGGGCGGCGGCGCCCCCGGCTTACGCGTGCAGCGCGGCCTGCTCCTGCGCGGACGGGAACGCCCACGCGGCGGTCGTGCGACCCTGCTCACGCAGGTTGAAGCGCAGCTGGCGCGGCGGCCGCAGCCCCTCCGGATGGTCGGGGCGGAAGGTCGAGCAGGGCCGGTCCTCCGAAAGCGCGCAGAGCATGTTGCAGCGGAAGTAGCACTCCTCGCAACTCGGCTTCTTGTTCCGGGCGCGCGCCTTCGACATCCGTCCTGGGGTCTCCTTCTGATGCAACAGCTCGTTCACGACGTCGAGCATCGAAGCACGTCCGGGAGGGGCGCTGCAACGGGCGTTCCCGCAAATCGCATACATCTGCACCCGGACGGAAAACCGCCATCCCGCAAACGCCGGGAAAAGCTCCGAAATACCTGCACATAGCGGCAATCGGGCACCTTTTCTCCGTGTTTGCGGGGACATCGCCAGGAACTCCGACGCACCCCACCCGGACCTGCTAAGTCAACATGTAGGTGTTGGTTCGAACCCGGCGATCGGGCACGATGCCGGGACCCGATGGCCCACGTCCTCGTCACGGGCGCCAGCGGATACGTCGGCGCCGCGCTCCTGCCGCGCCTCCGCGCCGTCGGCCACGACGTGCGCGCGTTCGCCCGCGCGCCGGAGCGCGTCGCGGCCGCCGGCGTCGACATGGAGGACTTGGACGTCGTCACCGGCGACGCCACCACCGGCGCCGGCCTGGACCGCGCGCTCGACGGCATCGACGTCGCCTACTACCTGATCCACTCGATGGAGTCGGGGGCGCCGCAGGCCGACGGCTTCGCCTCCCGCGAGCGGCGCTCCGCGGAGCTGTTCGCGGACGCCGCGCAGCGCGCCGGGGTCCGGCGCGTCGTCTACCTCGGCGGGCTCGTCCCGAGCGCCTACGCCGCCTCCACGCACCTCGCGTCGCGCCTCGCGGTCGAGGAAACGCTGCTGCACGCCGCGCCGGAAGCCGTCGCCTTCCGGGCCTCGATCGTCATCGGCGCGCGCTCGCGCTCGTTCCGGTTCCTCGTGCGCCTCGTCGAGCGCGTCCCGGTCATGCCGCTGCCCAACTGGCGCGACAACTGCACGCAGCCGATCGACGGCCGCGACGTCCTCGCCTACCTGCTGGCCGCCGCGACCTCGAACGCCATCACAGGACCGCTCTCCCTCGACATCGCCGGCCCCGAGGTCGTCAGCTACGGCGCGCTGATCACCCGGATCCGCGACGCGCTGCTCCTCGGCCGCCCGCCGATCAACCTCAACTTCGCGCTCACGCCCGTCAGCTCCCGCGTCGCCGCCGCGATCGCCGGAGAGGACCACGCGCTCATCGGCCCGCTGATGGAGGGCCTCAGCGGCGACCTCCTGCCCCGCGACACCCGCGCGCCCGAGCTGCTGGACGTCAGGCTGCACAAGCTCGACGCCGCGATCGAGCGCGCGCTGGGCGACTGGGAAGCCACCGAGGATCTCCGCGCGCGCTGAGCGCCGTATCTCTAGGGTGAGGCGGCAGTGAGCGAAGTGTCCACGACTATCGACATCGACGCGCCCGTCGAGGCCGTCTGGAAGCTGGTCATGGACCCGCGCCGCCTGGAGGAGTGGGTGACGATCCATCGTCGCCTGATCTCCCACGAGGACGACGAGATGGTGCAGATGCTCCATCTCCGCGGCGCCAACTTCAAGGTCCACTGGCACCTGGACAAGTCCAAGGCGCCGACCCACGCGATCTGGAAGGGCCGCGGCCCCGCGCGTTCGCACGCCGAGACCGAGTACCGCCTCGCCGACAACGGCAAGGGCGGCACCCACTTCGACTACCGCAACGAGTTCAAGGCCCCGCTCGGCCCGCTCGGCGCCGTCGCCTCGCGCGCGCTCGTCGGCGGCCAGCCGCGCACGCAGGCCGACGCGTCCCTGCGCAAGTTGAAGGCCTTGGCCGAGAAGGAAGCGCGCGGCTAACGCGCGGCGCGCCGCGGCGCCGGGCGACCCCTACAGGATCGCCTGGACCCCGCCCGCGCCGATCCGCGCGTCGCGCAGCGCGACCGCGTCGTCCTCCAGCGCCTGCACCGCCACCGCCAGCGCGCCGCGCCGGTCGCGCAGGACCGCGTCGACCACCCGGACCGCCTCGGCCGCCGCGGTCAGCGCGCCCTTGCCCGCCACGTCCACGCCGATGATCCGCGCACGCGGTAGCCGCGTCTCGGCCAGCAGCCGCGCCACGTCGGCCAGCGGATCCCCGGACGCCACGACCACCACCGCCCCCGCGCAGCGCGCGGCGATCTCTGCGCCCGTGTCGTCGCGCAGACCATCCAACACCACCAGGTCGGCCCCGGCCGCGTCGGCCCAGCCACCGGCGCGCACGCGCGGCTCGTAGCCCTGCGCGACCGCCGCGCCGGCCAGGTCCTCCGCCAACGCCTCGGCCTCCGCGCCACCGAGCAGCGTCAGCGCCACGAGGTCCAGCTGCGCGATCAGCAGCGCCGCGGCCTCACCGGTCCGCGTCGTCGTGCTGCATGTCACCTTGCGCCGCAAGTTGACCACCACCTCCGTCCGTGTGACACTGACAACTTCCAGTAACAGTAACTACCTGAAGGCAGTTCAACCGACATGGCAGATTTCCTGGACGAGAAGCGGCGCGAGATGCAGGAGCGTCTCAAGGAGCTCCGTCCACTGGTCGACGAGTTCCACCGTCTCGAAGCCGCGGTCGCCGCGCTCGACGGCGTCGGCACGCAGCCCGCGCCCGGCGTCGCCTCGCGCCGCCGCAGCAGCAGCGGTGGCGGGTCGGGCAACTCCGGCTCCGGCGGGTCCGGCGGCAGCAGCAGCGGCAGCGGCAACGGCCGCCGCGGGCGCCCGCGCGGCACCGGCACGCGCGGCAGGCAGGCGCTGGAGCTGGTCCAGACCAACCCCGGCATCACGATCCCCGAGATCGCCGAGCAGATGGGCATCCAGCAGAACTACCTCTACCGCGTCCTGCCCGGCCTCCAGAAGGAGGGGCAGATCCGCAAGGAGGGCAGGGGCTGGCATCCGATGGAGCCCGCCAAGTCCTAGGTGTCGGTCGCCCCGGCGAAAGCACGCGCGCCGGGGCGGCCAACCAACCTGTAGGACTAGATCAGGCCCAGCTCGCGGACCGCGTCGCGCTCGCCCTTGAGCTCGTTCACGGTGATGTCGATCTTCGACTGCGCGAACTCGCCGACCTCGAGGCCCTCGACGATCTTGTAGGACCCGTCGCCGGACACCTCGACCGGGAACGAGGAGATGATGCCCTCCTCGACGCCGTACTGGCCCTGCGACGGCACCGCCATCGACACGCGGCCCGGCGCGCCGAGGACCCAGTCGTGGACGTGGTCGATCGCCGCGTTGGCGGCCGAAGCGGCCGACGAGGCGCCGCGCGCCTCGATGATCGCCGCGCCGCGCCTGCCGACGTTCGGCAGGTACTCGTTCTCGTACCACGCCATGTCGTCGACGACCTCGACGGCCGGCTTGCCGTTGACGGTGGCGTTGAACAGGTCCGGGAACATCGTCGGGGAGTGGTTGCCCCAGATGACGAGGTTCTCGATGTCGGTCAGCGCGACGCCGAGCTTGGACGCCAGCTGCCCGTAGGCGCGGTTCTGGTCCAGGCGCGTCATCGCGGTGAAGCGGTCGGCCGGGACGTCCGGCGCGTTGGACTGCGCGATCAAGGCGTTGGTGTTGGCCGGGTTGCCGACGACCAGGACCTTGATGTCGTCCGCCGCGTGGGCGTTGATCGCCTGACCCTGCGGCTTGAAGATCGCGCCGTTGGCCTCGAGCAGGTCGGCACGCTCCATCCCCGCGGTGCGCGGGCGGGCGCCGACCAGCAGGCCGACGCTCGCGCCGTCGAACGCCTCGTTGGGGTCGGCGGTGATGTCGATCGACTCCAGCAGCGGGAACGCGCAGTCGACGAGCTCCATCGCGGTGCCTTCAGCAGCCTTCAGCGCGGGCTCGATCTCCAGCAGCTTGAGCTTGATCTTCTCGTCCGGCCCCAGCAGCTGGCCGGAGGCGATGCGGAACAGGAGGGCGTATCCGATGGCACCGGCGGCGCCGGTGACGGTGACGGTCTTGGGCATGCGTTGAAACCTACGCGATCTCGGCCAGGGCCTCGTTGAGGGTGGCGGACGGCCGCATCGCCTCGGTGGCGCGCTGCGCGTCCGGATGGAAGTAGCCGCCGACGTCGACCGCGCCACCCTGGGCGCCGTCGAGCTCGGCGACGATCTGCGACTCGTTGGCGGCGAGCTTGTCGGCCAGCGGCTGGACCTTCTCCGCCAGCTCCGCATCGTCGGACTGGGACGCCAGCTCCTGCGCCCAGTAGAGCGCGAGGTAGAAGTGGCTGCCGCGGTTGTCGAGCTCGCCGACCTTGCGCGACGGCGAGCGGCCCTCTTCGAGCACGCGGCCGGTCGCCCGGTCCAGCGTGTCGGCGAGGATCTGCGCGCGCTTGTTGTCCGTCTTCTCCGCGAGCATCTCGAACGACACCGCGAGCGCCAGGAACTCGCCGAGCGAGTCCCAGCGCAGGTGGTTCTCCTTCAGGAACTGCTGGACGTGCTTGGGCGCGCTGCCGCCCGCGCCGGTCTCGAACAGCCCGCCGCCGTTCATGAGCGGGACGATCGAGAGCATCTTGGCGCTCGTGCCCAGCTCGAGGATCGGGAACAGGTCGGTCAGGTAGTCGCGCAGGACGTTGCCGGTGACCGAGATGGTGTCCTCGCCCCTACGGGCGCGCTCGAGCGTGAAGCGCGCGGCCTCGGCGACCGGCAGGATCTCGATCTGCAGGCCGTCGGTGTCGGCGGCGTCGAGCGCGGGCCGGACCTTCTTCAGCAGCTCCGCGTCGTGCGCGCGGCTCTCGTCGAGCCAGAAGACCGCGGGCGCGCCGGTCGCGCGGGCGCGGCCGACCGCGAGCTGGATCCAGTCCTGGATCGGCGCGTCCTTGGTCTGGCACGCGCGCCAGATGTCGCCGGCCTGCACGTCGTGCTCCAGGAGCACGTTGTCGTCCTTGTCGATCACGCGCACGGTGCCCGCGGAGGCGATCTCGAACGTCTTGTCGTGCGACCCGTACTCCTCGGCCTTCTGCGCCATCAGGCCGACGTTCGGCGTCGTGCCCATCGTCGCGGGGTCGAACGCGCCGTGCTGCTTGCAGTGCTCGACGGTCTCGGCGTAGAGCGACGCGTAGGACGAGTCCGGGATCACGCACTTGGTGTCCTGCTGCCTGCCGGCCGCGTCCCAGCCCTGGCCGGACGCGCGGATCAGCGCGGGCATCGAGGCGTCGATGATCACGTCGGACGGGACGTGCAGGTTGGTGATCCCGCGATCCGAGTCCACCATGTACAGGTCGGGGCCGTTGTTGATGGCCTCGTCGACCTTGTCCTTCAGGTCGGGGTGGGCCTTGAGCAGCGTGCCGAGCCCGTCGTTGTAGCTGACGTCGCCGACGCCGGCGAAGACGTCCGGGCCGACGAACGCGCGGACCGCGTGGCCGAAGATGATGGGGTCGGAGACCTTCATCATGGTGGCCTTGAGGTGGACGCTGAAGAGGACGCCCTGCTCCCTGGCCTCGGCGATCTGCTCGGCGAAGAACGCGTCGAGCGCGGCGCGGCGCATGACCGCGGCGTCGATGACCTCGCCCGCCAGCAGCGGGAAGGCGGGCTTCAAGGTGGTGGTGTTGCCGTCGGCGCCGACGTGCTCGATCCGGACCTCGGTCGCGTCGGCGACCGTCGTGGACGTCTCGGTCGAGCGGAAGTCGCCGTCGCTCATCGTCGAGACGTGGGTCTTGGAGTCCCTCGACCACGCGCCCATCGAGTGCGGGTGCTTGCGCGCGAACGCCTTGACGGAGGCGGGCGCGCGGCGGTCGGAGTTGCCCTCGCGCAGCACCGGGTTCACGGCCGAGCCCTTGACCGCGTCGTAGCGGGCGCGGGTCTCGCGCTCCTCGTCGGTCGACGGCTCCTCGGGGTAGTCCGGGATCGCGTAGCCCTGCTCCTGCAGCTCGGTGATCGCCGCCTTCAGCTGCGGGACCGAGGCCGAGATGTTCGGCAACTTGATGATGTTGGCGTCCGGCGTCTTGGCCAGCTCGCCCAGCTCGGCGAGGGCGTCGGCGACGCGCTGGTCGTCGCTCAGGCGGTCCGGGAACTGGGCGAGGATGCGGCCCGCGAGCGAGATGTCGCGGAGCTCCAGCTCCACGCCGGCGGTGGCGGCGAACGCCTCGACGATCGGCAGCAGCGACTTGGTCGCCAGCGCCGGGGCCTCGTCGGTGTGGGTGTAGATGATCTTCATGGGGTCGGTCGATCCCTCTGGTTCGCGGTCGGGTGAAGCGCCGCGGACGTTATCTAGGCGAGCGCGCGCAGGTCCGCCCCGGCCTTCGCCCTGCCCTGCAGCTCGGCGATGGTCGTTGCTTCCAGCTCGGCGGCGATCGCCCGCTGGGCGCGCTTGTCGATGTCGGTCAGGAGACCCTGGACCGAGCGGCCGACCGGGCAGTCGGGGTTGACCTCGCGCAAGCCGAGGACCTCCTGGTCCGGGCCGTGGACGACGCGCCAGACGTCGGCGAGCGTGATGTCCGCAGGGTCCCGGTTCAGCGACCAGCCGCCGCGGGCGCCGGAGCGGGACGTGACGAGGCCGGCGGTGCGCAGGGTGCCCAGGACGCGGCGGACGTGGACCGGGTTGGAGCTCGCGCTGCCCGCCATCTCCTCGGAGGAGAGGATCGCGGGAGCGGACCCCGCGAGCAGCGTCAGCATGTGGACGCCGAGGGCGAACTGGGTGTTCGTGGCCACGCTGGAATTGTAACCGCAACTGCTACGGTTACAGATATGAGCCTCGTCATCACCGGTGCGAGCGGCCAGCTGGGCCGCCGCGCCGCAGACCTCCTGTTGGAGCAGCACGACCCGTCCGACGTCGTGCTGCTGACCCGCAACCCGGACGGGCTGGCCGACTTCGCCGCCCGCGGCGCCGACGTGCGGCGCGCCGACTTCGGGGACCCGGCGTCGCTGCCGGCCGCGTTCGCGGGCGCGACGCGCGTCCTGCTGATCTCGACCGACGTCGTCGGCGAGCGCGTCGAGGGCCACAGCGCGGCGATCGACGCCGCCGTCGCGGCGGGCGCGTCGCTGATCGCCTACACGTCGATCCCGAACCCGGCGCCGTCGAACCCCGCCGCGGTCGTCCCCGACCACGCGGCGACCGAGCAGGCGCTGCGGGACTCGGGCGCGGGCTGGACGTTCCTGCGCAACGCGCTGTACAGCGAGTACCGGATCCCGGAGTTCCAGGGCGCCGCGGCGTCCGGGACGTTCGCCTACAACTCGGGCGACGGCGCGAGCGCCTACGTGTCGCGTGAGGACTGCGCGGCCGCCGCGGTCGCGGTCCTACTGGGCGGCGACGAGCACGCCGGCAAGGCCTATGACATCACCGGCGCGGAGTCGTTCACGGGCGCGCAGCTGGCCGAGTTGTACGCGTCGGTCAGCGGCAGGCCGGTGGCAGCCGCGCCGGTCGACGACGCGGCGTTCGTTGCCGGCCTGGAGGCCCACGGGATCCCGGCGCCTGCCGCGCAGCTGATCGCCTCGTTCGGCCGCGCGATCCGCGAGGGCCAGCTCAACCAGGTCTCGACCGCCGTGCAGGACCTGACCGGCCGCGCGCCGGTCGCGCTGCGCGACGTGCTCGCCGCCGCCTGAGCCACCGCGTGAAGAGGTGAACGGCAGTTCGGTGTTCGCATGGAACGCCTGCCTGCCGTTCACCTCCGCGGCTCCGCCGCTCCGCGCCTGGCAGGATGCGCCGCATGTCTTCGCGCTCCGTGCCCTCCGCGCTCGTCGTCTCCGGCCTGCTCGAGGTCGCCGCGGGGGCGATGGCGGGCTGGCCGTACACGCTCGTCCGCCAGGACCCGGAGGCCGCGCGCAGGCTCGGGATCAAGTCCGGCGCCCGGATCCGCCAGTGGCACCTGGACCTCGCGATGCTCGGCGGCCTGACCGTCGCGGTCGGCACCGCGGTCCCGGACGCGCCGAAGTGGGCGTCGGTCCCGCTCGGCGTCGGCGCCTGGACCAACGCCATGGCCTTCCTGCCGCTCGCGTTCATGCCGGAGTCCGACAGGCACCCGGTCTACCGCTCGCTCGCGGGCGCGTCGTTCATCGCGACGTCCACGGGCTTCGTCGGCATGGCGCTCACCGGCCTGCGGCGCCGGCGCGCCGCCAACCGCTAGCCCCGCGGCGGCAGCGCGGCGGCCGCCGCGAGGATCCGGCCGCGCAGCCAGCGGTGGCCCGGGTCGCTGGTCGACCGCGGGTGCCACGTGAGCGTCTCGACCAGCGGCGGGATCGCGAACGGCGGCGCGACGACGCGCAGCTCGGCCGCCTCGGCGAGCAGGCCGGCGAGCCGGCGCTGGACGAACGCGACGAGCCGCGTCCCGCGCAGCAGCAGCGGCCCGGTGACGAAGCTCTGCGCGAGCACGTCAGCCCGCGTGTCGTGCCCGAGCTCGGTCAACAGCGCGTCGACCATCGACGGCTCGGAGCCGACGCTGAAGCTGAGGTAGGGCGCCGCGGCGACGTCCGCGACCGTCATCGCGTCGGTGACCGCCGGGTTCCCGCGCCAGCCGGCGAGCACGAACTCGTCCTCGAACAGCACCTCGCGCGGCAGCCCGCTGTGGCGGCTGAGCCGGTCCGGGACGACCGCGAGGTCGACCTCGCCCGACTGCAGCCGACCCGCGTGGTCGCCCATGCCCTGGGCCACGAGCACCAGGTTGATGCCCGGCGCCTCGTCGGCCAGCGTCCGGACCACCGGCGCCATCAGGACGAGCGCCGTGTAGTCGGTGACCATCACGCGGAACGTCTGCTGGTCCTGGCGCGGGTCGAAGACTGCGTGCGAGGTGACGATGTCCTCGACCTCGGACAGGATCGTGTGGACGCGCTCGGCCAGGCGCTCGGCGAACGGCGTCGGGCGCATCGCGCGCCCGGACTTGACGAGCAGCTCGTCGCCGAAGAGGAGCCGCAGGCGCGCCAGCGCGGCGCTCGCCGAGGGCTGCGTCACGCCGAGGCGCTCGCTCGCGCGCGTGACGTTGCGCTCCTGCATCAGCGCGTCGAACGCCTTCAGGAGGTTGAGGTCGATGCCGCGCAGCGTGTTCCCGGGCGGAGCCATAGATGTCATCGATGGTCGTGCGTCGAAATTGTGATTTGCCGACGTCTTCGGGATGAGCATACAGTCGCGCGAGTTGTATGCAGTCTCAATTCGGAGGAGACGAACCATGCTGTCCCTGAGGTCCTGGCCCGCGCGCCCCGCGCTGGTCGTCATCGCGTGCGTCGCGCTCGCGCTGCTGGGCGGAGGCGCCGCGACGGCGTCGGCCGCCACAAACCCCTGCACGACCGCACCGACGCCGGTCGGCTCACCGCCGGCCAACCCGTTCGGCGCGAACGTCACGATCTTCGACCCGTCGATGTCGGTGAGCACGATCAACGCCGCGCTCAACGCCGCCCCGCCCGCCGGCGGCGGCCGGCGGCAGTTCTACTTCCTGCCGGGCACCTACGGCGACCCGTCGGTCACGCCGTCCACGGCGACCACGAGCAACGTCATCCAGGCGCAGGTCGCCAGCGGCACGGTCGTCGCGGGCCTCGGGTCCGGCCCGTGCGACGTGGTCATCAACGGCGCGTTGTCCATCAACAACGGCAGCCTCGCGATCCGGCCGAGCCAGATGTCGAACCTGACGATCAACCCGATCCAGTCCGGCGTCCCGGCGGGCGGGATGCTCTGGTACACGTCGCAGACCGCGACGCTGCGGCGGGTCAACATCCTCGGCAACCTGTACGTGTCGACGGTCACGCCGACCGCGGGCGCCTGCCAGAACCCGTGCGACCCGATCACCCAGGGCCTGCAGATCAACATCATCTTTGGCGTCGCCAACGGCTTCGTGATCGCCAACTCGGTGGTCACCGGCAGGGTCATCAACAACGACGGGTTGAACCGCCCGAGCCTGGAAGGCAACGGCGGCAACTCCGACATCTACTTCCAGCAGGACGACATCGGCGGCTACACCGGCTTCGGGTCCGACATGGTGTTCAACGGCACGCTCGGCGCGCCGAGCGACGACTTCGGCCCCGGCACGATCTCGCCCTACGCCGCGCCCGGGCACATCACCAACGTCACGCGCGCGCCGGTGATCCGCGAGGCGCCGTTCGTCTACTACGACGGCAGCGCGTTCCAGGTCTTCAGCCCGGCCGCGCAGTTCGACGTGCGCGGGCCCAACTGGAGCACGGCCGCGGCGCAGGGCGCGTCGCTGCCGCTGAGCTCGTTCTACCTCGCCACCGCGGCGAGCGACGACGCCACGACGCTGAACGCGGCGCTGGCGGCGGGCAGGAACCTCATCATGGGTCCGGGCACCTACGTGTTGAACGCGCCGCTGACCGTGACCCACCCCGACACGGTGGTGATGGGCCTCGGCGACCCGATCCTGCGCGCCGACAACACGACGACGCTGCTGGTCAAGGACTCCGCGGCGGGCTCGGTGTTCTCCAAGTTCAACGCGGACGGCCGCGCGTTCGACGCCAACGACGTCGGCCAGGTGCCGTTCGCCGACAACCAGATCGTGATCGGTGAGACACCGCACGGCGGTGGCTCCTCGAACGACCCGACGACGCTCAACGACGTCAGCTCGCAGAGCGGCTCGACCAACCTGTACCTGATCAACCAGGACTACACGATCCTCAACCAGGGCCAGATCCAGAGCAACAACAACTCGGGCGACGGCTACACCACCACCAACTGGACGGCCGCGTCGAGCAGCGACACCGGCGCGATCGTCAACGGCGACCACATCACGTGGCAGGGCATCTGGCTCGAGCACTTCAAGAAGACCCAGATCACCTGGAACGGCGAGTACGGCAACGTGACGTTCCTGCAGAACGAGCGCCCGCTGACCGTCCCGTACGACAACCCGGGCGAGATCGGCCAGCAGCCGCACGTGTGGAAGATGAACGACAACTTCGACGGGTACCCGACCCTGGCGATCGCGCCGGCCGTCGACCACTTCTCGCTGCACGGCTTCCAGTCCTGGAGCCGGCTCGGGAACGGCTGCTACTGCAACGTCACGAGCGTGATCACGACGCCGGTCAAGCCGGACGTCAGGCTCCACGCGTTGTTCACCGGTGAGATCCTCGGCTCGACGCCCGCGGGTACGACGCCCACGGGCGCCACGGTCGGCGGGGCGTTCAACCTCGTGAACCTGGACGGGGTCTCGGCGAGCGTGCCGTTCTCGACCGGCCCGTGGGGCGGGACGTCGGCGTGGCCCTACTCGGACGTCGCCGGCCACGGCGCGACGGCGCGGATCCGGGACTTCCCGGTCGCGTCCGACTACCCGGCTGCCGACACGACGGGGCCGAAGGGCGACACCGGTCCGGCGGGTCCGGCCGGCCCCGCGGGTCCGGCGGGTCCTGTCGGACCGACGGGCGCCACCGGCCCGGTCGGCCCGGTCGGCCCCGCGTCGGACGCGCCGGGCAGGCTGGCGGTCACGGTCAAGCACGTGACGGTCAGGTCCGGTGGCCGGAAGGTCACGCGGGCCAAGCTCACGCGGCTGTCGGTGAGCGGCCTGGCCTCCGGGTCGACCGTGAAGGTCGCCTGCGACGGCGTCGGCTGCGGCAGCGCGAGGGCGACGTCGGTCAGGGCCAGGGGCACCTCGGTCAACCTCGTCACGACGAAGACGGTCCAGGGCAAGCTCCTGGCCAAGAACACGCTGATCAAGGTGACGATCAGCGCGTCCGGGCACCGGACGCACACGCTCTACTACGTCACGAAGTAGCGCGCGCCTGAAGAGGCGGCGGCGGGCAGGCGCTCCGGCGCTTGCCCGCTGCTCGTCTCAGAGGCGCTTGCCCGACGTCAACGCCCGGACCCACGACGCCGCGCGCTGCCCGATGCTCGGGCCCGCGTCCCAGCGCCGGAAGTCCAGCTCCGTGCCGCACACCGCGCACCCCGCCGCGAACGGCGAGACCCGCTCCCGGCACTTCGGACACCGGCTCCGATCCTGCTGCTTCTTCACGATCGCGCAGGAAAGCACACCGCGATATTCCTCGCAAGCATTGCTGGCTGCTCGTCCAGCGGTTTGCCCGAAGGCGTGAATCGTGGTTCACTTCTTCGTGGATGGCGTATCGGCCAACAGAGCGCACCGAGGCGAAGCGGGCGCAGACGCGCGCGCAGATCGTGCGCGCGGCCGGCGAGCTCGTCGCCCGCGGCGGCTACCGGGAGGCGCAGGTCGCCGAGGTGGCGCGGCGCGCCGGGGTCGCGACCGGGACCGTCTACCGGCACTTCCCGTCGAAGGCCGACCTGTTCACCGAGGTCTTCCGGGTCGCGTCGCAACGCGAGGTCGACGCGGTCGCGGAGGCGGCCGGAACCGCCGGGCAGAGCGCCGCCGCCGAGCGGATCGAGCGCGCCGTGTCGACGTTCGCGGCGCGCGCCCTCCAGGGCCGGCGCCTGGCGTGGGCGCTGCTCGCCGAGCCGGTCGACCCGGCCGTCGAGGCCGAGCGCCTGCAGTTCCGGCGCGCCTACGCCGCTGTCTTCCAGCAGATCATCGAGGACGGCATCCAACACCATCAACTTCCCGAGCAGGACGCCGGGTTCACCGCCACCGCGCTCGTCGGCGCGATCGGCGAGGCGCTCGTCGGCCCGCTCTCCCCCACCCACGCGCCCGCCGACGCGGACGCGCTCATCGCCCACCTGACCACCTTCTGCCTGCGAGCGACCACATGAGCACGACGACCAACCCCTACGACTTCACCACCCACGAGGTCCTCAACCAGGTCCCGCCGCTCGACGGGCGCAACCTGTTCCTGGACAACACGCCGCTCGTCGAAGGCCTACAACGTGAGGGCGGCGGCTGGGCGCACGAGCGCGCGGTCGAGGTCGGCGCGTTCTGGGCCGGCGACCCGATGCGCTGGGGCTTCGAGGCCAACGAGAACCCGCCGGTCCTGCAGACCCACGACCGCTACGGCAACCGCCTGGACTCGGTCACCTTCCACCCCGCGTGGCACCAGCTGATGGCGCGCGGCGTCGCCGACGAGATGCACGCGCTGCCGTGGAACACCGACCAGCCGGGCGCGCACGTCGCCCGCGCGGCGCTCTACATGTCCGGCACCCAGGCCGAGGCCGGCTTCGGCTGCCCGATCACCATGACCTTCGCGGCGGTGCCCGCACTGGAGGTGACGCCGGCGCTGGCCGAGGAGTGGATCCCGCGGCTGACCGCCACCGGCTATGACGGCGCCCTGAAGCCGACGACCGAGAAGCCCGGCGCGATCTGCGGCATGGCGATGACCGAGAAGCAGGGCGGCTCCGACGTCCGCGCCAACACCACCCACGCCACCCCGATCGGCGCCGCGGGCGAGGGCGAGGAGTACCTGCTCGTCGGCCACAAGTGGTTCTGCAGCGCGCCGATGAGCGACGTCTTCCTGGTGTTGGCCCAGACCGACGAGGGCCTGTCGTGCTTCGTCGTCCCGCGCTTCCTGCCTGACGGGACCAAGAACTACGGGTTCCAGCTCCAGCGGCTGAAGGACAAGTTGGGGAACAAGTCCAACGCGTCGTCGGAGATCGAGTTCAAGAACGCCTGGGGCCGGATGCTCGGCCAGCCGGGCCGCGGCGTCCCGACGATCATCGAGATGGTCGGCCACACCCGCCTGGACTGCGTGATGGGCAGCGCCGGCGGCATGCGCGCCGCGGTCTCGCTCGCGACGTGGCATGCGATGCATCGCTCAGCGTTCGGCAAGACGCTGATCGACCAGCCGCTGATGCGCAACGTCCTGGCCGACCTGATGGTCGAGAGCGAGGCCGCGACCGCGGTGTCGCTGCGGCTGTGCCGCGCCTACGACGAGGCCATGGCCGGCGACGAGCGCGCCGACCACTTCAAGCGCCTCGCGACCGCGGTGGCCAAGTACCACGTGTGCAAGCGCGTCCCGAACCACGCGTTCGAGGCGCTGGAGTGCCTCGGCGGCAACGGCTACGTCGAGAACTCGGGGCTGCCGCGGCTGTACCGCGAGGCGCCGCTGTGCTCGATCTGGGAGGGCTCGGGCAACGTGATGGCTTTGGACGTCCTGCGCGCGCTGGCCCGGACGCCGGAGGCGCTGGACGTCTTCCTCAGCGAGCTGGACACCGCCACCGGCAGCGACACGCGCTACGACGCCTACGTCGCGACCGTGCGCTCCGAGTTCTCGCGGCCCGCCGAGCTGGAGCACCGCGCGCGGCTGGTCGTCGAGCGCATGGCGCTCGCGCTGCAGGCGTCCCAACTCCTCCAACATGCTCCCGCCGCCGTGTCCGACGCCTTCCTGGCGACCCGGCTCGGCGACGGCGGCGGCCTGCACTACGGCACGCTGCCGCCGGGCACGGACGTCGACACCATCATCAACCGCCACCAGCCGCAGGTGAACTGAACGCATGAGCGCTGCAATCAACTTCCGCACCGCCGTCGAGAACGCCGACATCGAGGCGGCGCTCGGCGCGCTCTCGCCGGACGTCGTCTTCCACTCGCCGGCGGTCTTCAAGCCCTACAGCGGCAAGGAGACGGTGAGCGCGCTGCTGCGGATCGTCTTCGAGACGTTCGAGGACTTCCGCTACACCGACCAGCTGTCCGGCGACGCCGACGCGCCGGTGCACGCGCTGATCTTCCGGGCCCGCGTGGGCGACCGGGAGCTCGAGGGCATGGACCTGGTCCGGATCGGCGCCGACGGGCTGATCGACGACTTCACGGTGATGATCCGGCCGCTCAGCGGTCTGGTCGCGCTGGCGCAGACGCTCGGTCCGAAGGTCGAGGCCGCGGGTCTGAAGGCGGGCTAGCCGCCATCGACGACAACAACGCGAGGGCCTGGGCCGACGGCGACCCGGGCTCCGCGTGGTACACCGCGAGCATCTGGCCGTCGGCGCCGTTGATGGAGAACGTCTCGTAGTGCAGCTCCAGCGGGCCGACGAGCGGGTGCATGTAGGACTTGGTCCCGTCGGTCTTGTCCCTGACGTCGTGGCGCGCCCACAGCTTGCGGAAGCGCTCGGACTTCAGCGAGAGCTCGCCGATCAGGTCGGTCAGCGCGGGGTCGTCGAGGTCGGCGCCGACCGACGCGCGCAGCGTCGCCACGGTCTCGACCGCGACGTCCTCGTATTCGGGGTACAGCTCGCGCGCGTAGGTCTCCTCGAGGAAGAGCGACCGCACCAGGTTGGTCGGCGGCGCGCAGCGCGGGTTCAGGGCGAGCGACAGCTCGTTGGCCGCCAGGACGTCCATCCGGCGGCCCAGGATGAAGGCGGGGTTGTTGGTGAACTGGGCCATCATCGCGACCAGGCCCGGGCGGACGCGCTCGACGCGCGCGGGCCTGCGGCGACGGCTGCGCGGCGCGGGGCGCGTCAGCTCGTGGAGGTGCGCGGCCGCGTCGTCGTCGAGCTGGAGCGCGCGGGCGAGCGCGTCGACGACCTGCTCGGACGGGTGCTGGTCGCGGCCCTGCTCGAGGCGGACGTAGTAGTCGGCCGAGACGCCGGCGAGCATCGCCAGCTCCTCGCGGCGCAGGCCGGGGACGCGGCGGCGGCCGTAGTCCGGTAGGCCTACATCTTCTGGGCGGACCTGCTCGCGCCGGGCCCGGAGGAAGGAGCCGATGGGGTTGTCGGCGCTGCCGCTGGAGCCTGCCATGGGTTCCACGGTACCCCGCGTGGGGCGGTTGCTGAGTGGCCCTGGCACTACCAGGGTTGGGACTCCCGGGGTTCGGGGGGCTCTGGCTAGCGGGCGGTGCGGCGCGCAACATGGTGGTCATGAGCACCCCCGCAACCGAGTCTGTGAGCAAGAACGACAACAAGCCGCTGTGCGGCCGCGTGGCGGTCGTGACCGGCGCCACGTCGGGGATCGGCGCCGCGACCGCGGCGCGCCTGGCCGCCGACGGCGCGGCGGTCGCGCTGGTCGGCCGGCGCGCCGACCGGCTGGAGGCGCTGGCCGGGGAGCTGGATGCCGACGGCGGCGTGATCCCGGTCGCTTTGGATGTGTCGGATGCCGCGGCGGTCGCGCGCGCCGCGGAGGAGATCCGGGCGCAGCTGGGCCGCGTCGACCTCGTCGTCGCGAACGCCGGGCAGATGCTGGCCGGGCCGTTCGAGGACCAGGACGTCGACGAGTGGGACCGGATGCTCGACGTCAACGTGCGCGGGCTCTTGCGGGTGGGCCGCGCCTTCGCGGACGACCTTCTGGCGGCGGCCGCCGAGGGCCTCCCGGCCGACCTCGTCCACGTGGGGTCCGTCGGCGGGCACGAGAAGTTCCCCAACTACGCCGTCTACTGCGCGACGAAGGCAGCGGTCGCGCACCTGACCCGCAACCTCCGCGTCGAGCTCGGCCCGCGCGGCGTGCGCGTCAAGACCGTCGAACCCGGCCTCGTCGCCACCGAGCTCGGCGACCACATGGTCCACCCCGCCGGCCGCGCCTCGCTGGAGCAGTTCGCCGGCCTCCAAGCCCTCCAACCCACCGACCTCGCCGACGCGATCGCCTGGTCCGTCGCAGCCCCGCCGCGCATGAACGTGGCAGAGCTCATCGTCGTCCCGACGACGCAGGGCTAGCCACACGCCGAACCGCCGCGGTCGCCATCGGCGATCGCGGCGTCGCCTCGCTCTAGCCGAGGGCTTCGAGCTCGCCGCGGAACGCCATCACTTCGCGTTCCACTGCCAGCTCGTCGCCGCGCATCTGGCGCAGCTTGGCGATCGTCTCGGCCAGCGAGCGGGCGCGGTCTTCGATCGCGCGGAGGAGCTCGGGGTCGTCGAGGTCCTCCGGCTGGACCTCGGCGAGCGCGCGCAGGTGGTCGTCGAGCCAGAGCTCGCGCTCCAGCTCGCGGCGCTGCGTCCAGGTGAGGCGGTCGCCGGTGTCCATGACTTCACTAAGTGTAGTCGGCACATCCGTGCTCAACTTGTGAGATACGTCACCACCGGAGCGCGTCGGCGAGGCGCCGCTCGTACTCCTCGCGCGGGATCTCGACGGCGCCGAGGCGCAGCGTGTGCGGCGTCGAGGTCTGGATGTCGCACAGCGTGGCGCCGGCCCGCGCGAGCGCGTCGAGCGTCGCGCTCACCAGCACGTTCCCGGCGTGCGGCACGCGGTGCCACATCGACTCGAGCATCGCGGCACGCCCCAGCGTCACCGCGATCAGCCCGGCGGCGAGCCTCCCGTCGGCCCAGATCTCGAACGTCTGCGCGTGCCCGGCCGCGTGCAGCACCCGGTACAGCTGGTGCATCCGCGGCGTCAGCCACACGCCGTCGCCGGGCGCGCGCGGGCGCCCGCAGTGCTCGATCACCTCGTCGAACGCCGCGGAGATCCGCAGCTCCCAGTCGTCGCGGGCGCGCAGCGAACGGCGCACGCGGCGCCGCAGCGCGGCCCGGGACGCGTCGTCCAGCGGGAGCACCGTCCGCGGGTCCGCGACCCACCACGGAAGCTCCGCGGAGTCGTCGTCGTCCATCGGGAACAGGCCCTGCGCGTAGAGACCGAGGATGGCGTGGTGGTCCACGCGTCACAATGTGCCGGATGTTCCGCTCAGGTGGATCGACGCAACTCGCCCGCGTCTTCGGAATCCGGATCGGTGCCAGCCCCGGCTGGTTCATCTTCCTGTTCCTGATGATCTGGTGGCTGTCGGCGCGCTTCACCGACGAGCTGCCCGGCGCGAGCGACACCACCACCTACGCGACGGCCGTCGCCGGCGCGGTGCTGTTCTTCCTCTCGATCGCCCTGCACGAGCTGGGCCACGCGGTCGTCGCGCGGCGCAACGGCATCGAGGTGCTCGGCATCGACCTGTGGGTCTTCGGCGGCCTCGCGAAGCTCTCGCGCGACAGCGAGTCGCCGGGTGAGGAGTTCCGGATCGCCGCCGCCGGGCCGTTCGTGACCTTGGTCCTGACCGTGATCGGCGTGGTCGCCGTGGCGATCTTCTCGCACGCGAACCTGGGCGACAACCTGGCGGGCGACGTCGTCGACTCCTCCCCGGGGTTGGCGCTCGCCGCGTGGCTGGCGCTCGTGAACTTCGGGTTGTTGGTGTTCAACCTCGTGCCAGGCTTCCCGCTCGACGGCGGGCGGATCGCCCGCTCGATCGCCTGGAAGATCACCGGCGACCGCAACCGCGCCACCCGCTTCGCCGGCCGCCTCGGGCAGGGCTTCTCATACATCTTGATCGGCTTCGGCGTCTACCTGCTGGCGACCGGCGACGCCGCCGACGGGCTCTGGCTCGGGATCCTCGGGTGGTTCCTGTCGCAGGGCGCGAGCAGCGCGGTCGTGTCCTCGCAGTTCGCCGAGCGGATCGAGGGCGTGACCGCGGGCGACCTGATGGACAACGACCCGGTCGCCGTGCCGCGCGACACGACCGCGCTCGCCGCCCAGGACGAGTTCTTCCTGCGCTACCGGCTCCCGTGGTTCCCGGTCATCGACACCGCCGGGTTGTTGGTGGGGTTGCTGCGCCAGGACATGGTGGAGTCCGCCGTCGCCGGCGGCCACCCCGCGCTGCGCGCCGACGAGCTGCTGAAGACCGGCGAAGGCGACCTCGTCTCGGTCGCCCGCGACGCACCGCTCGAGTCGCTGCTCGCGTCCGAGCCGCTGCGCTCCTTCGGCGCGCTGGCGGTGGTGGACGCCGAAGGCCGCCTCTGCGGCCTGCTGACGCTGGACCGCGTCCGCCGCGCGCTCGCCGCCAGCGTCTAGGTGATCGTCACGGTCGCGGGGAACGCGATCGTCCCGGTGAGCGTCCCGCTCGTCGCCCTCGGGCAGAGGATGCTGCCGGAGACGGAGACCGTCACCCTCGCCGTGGGACTCTCGGTGATCGCGTGCGTCGTGTTGCTCCAGCCGTTGCCGGCGATCGACGCGCCGCTGACGGTGATCGTGCACAGCGGCGTCGTGCAACCGCCGACCTTCATGACGAAGTTGACCGGCGACTCGGTGACCGTCGTCGTGCTCGTCGCCGTGAAGGTCCAGGGCGACGACGACGTGGCGCAGCTCGACCCCGCGATCGTGCTGCTGCAGGCGCTCCACGTCGGCGGCGCGTTCCTGCCGGTCGCGTCGGTCGTGACCGCGATGGCGCCGCTCGCGACGATGTTCCCGCCGATCGTGCAGCTGACCGAGATGCCGCCGACCGACAGCGTCTTGACGCCGGAGAACGGCCCCGTCACGGTGCTCTGAGGATTCCATTGCAGCGCGGTCGCGCCGGGCGCGGCGACGACGAGCAGCGCGGCGGCGAGGATGACGGGGCGCAGGGATCGCATGCGCTGAGCATCGCGTAGCGCTCTGCGCTGCTCAAGAGCCAGCTGGCCGCCGGTGCCTAGGGGCGACGGGCGGCGGTCCAGTCGATCACGGACTCGGGGACCGGGATGCCGGGGCGGAGCTTGGTGTCGGGCTCCAGCTCGCCTGGGACCAGGCGGAGTGGGAGGACGCCGGCCCAGTGGTCCAAGGTGTAGTCCTCGGGTTCGTCGTTGGGGCCGCCGTCGCGGACCTTCGCGGAGGACTCGTCGAGGTGGAGGGCCAGGATCTGGGTGCCTTTGAGCTCCTGGCGTGATGGTGGGCGGCATTCGGACCAGCGGCCGGGGATCAGGCGCTCGGTGAAGGCCTCCAGCGCGGCCATGCGCTCGTCGTCGCCCTCGACCAACCGCGCCTCGCCGAGCACGACGGCCGACCGGTAGTTCATGGAGTGGTTGAACGCCGAGCGTGCGAGGACGAGGCCATCGATCAGCGTCGCGGTCAGGCAGCAGCCGACGCCGGCACCGGTCGTCCGGACCATCCGCGACGCGGTCGAGCCGTGGATGTAGACCTCGTCGCCGACCCGCGCGTGCAGCGTCGGGATGACGTAGGGCTGGCCGTCGACCGCGAACCCGAGGTGCGCGACGAGCGCCTCGTCGAGGATCGCGTCGATCGTCGCGCGGTCGTAGTCCGCGCGCGCCGGCGCACGCCGGACCCGGACGCGGTCGGACGGAGCTGGGGAGAAGGAGCGGGCCATGGCCCCAGACCGTAAGACCGATTTGGCCCTTGATCCAGGACCAACATGGTGTGCCAAGATGGGGCCAAATGGACCTGCACCTCGACCTCGACACCGCCCCGGGCCGCTCGCTGCGCGCCCGCGCCGAGCACGCGCTGCGGGACGCGGTCCGCTCCGGCCGCCTCGCCCCCGGAACCCGCCTGCCCGCCACCCGCGCGCTGGCGACCGAGCTCGGCGTGTCCCGCGGCGTCGTCGTCGAGGCCTACGCCCAGCTCGCCGCCGAGGGCTACCTCGACACCCGCCGCGGCGGCGGGACCCGCGTCGCGGCGGGCGGAGCGACCGCGGCCGACCAGCCACGCCCGCTCCCCGGCGACCGCCCGCTGCACCGCTCGCGCGCCGGCGGCAGCGGCGAGATGGACGGGTTGTTGTATGACATGCGCCCGTCGCTCCCCAGCACCGACGGGTTCCCGCGGCAGGCCTGGCTGCAGGCGCTCACCCGCGTTCTGCGGACGCTCCCCGACGAGCGGCTGGGGTACGGCGACCGCCGGGGCGAGCAAGAGCTGCGCACCGCGCTCGTGGGCTGGCTGGCGCGGCGCCGAGGCGTCGTCGCCGGACCGGAGCAGGTGCTGATCACGGGCGGCTTGCGCGACGCGCTGCCGCTGGTCTGGCGGATGCTGCGGGCGCGCGGCGCGCGGCGCGTCGCGGTCGAGGATCCGGGCTGGTGGCGGATCGCCCGGAGCGCCGAGGCCGCGGGGTTGGAGGCGGTCCCGACGCCCACCGACGACGACGGGCTGCGCCCGGACCGGCTCCGCGACGTCGACGTGGTCGCCGTCACCCCCGCCCACCAGTTCCCGACGGGCGCCGTGCTTCACCCGGAGCGCCGAGCGGCGCTCGTCGCGTACGCCCGCGCGCACGGCGCGTACCTGCTCGAGGACGACTACGACGCCGAGTTCCGCTACGACCGCCAGCCGATCGGGTCGATCCAGGGCCTCGCGCCGGACCTCACGATCCACGCGGGCTCGGCGAGCAAGTCGCTGGCCCCCGCGCTCCGGCTCGGCTGGCTCGTCCTTCCGTCCGGCCTGACAGCGGAATTGCAGGACGACGACCCCGCCTCGCCGGCCGGAACACCCCCCACGCTGGACCAGCTCGCGCTCGCCGACCTGATCGAGCGCGGCGAGGTCGACCGCCACCTCCGCCGGCAGCGCCTGCGCTACGCCAAGCGCCGCGCCGCGCTGCTCGCGCAGCTCGAAGAACAGCTCCCCGCCCTGCAGGTACGCGGCGCAGCGGCGGGCCTCTTCGCCGTGCTCGCCCTCCCGCCCGGCGCGCACGAGGACGACATCGCACAACGCGCCGCGCACGAAGGCGTCGCCTGCGAACCCCTCCGCGCCCCCGGCCGCACCGGCCTCGTGCTCGGCTACGCCAACCTCCCGGAGCCCTCCGCGCCTCACGCTGTACGTGCTCTCGTCCGCGCGCTGGCGCGTACCCCATGACGTAAGGGAGCCCGAACACCCTCGACCTATAGAGTCCCGGGCCCCGAACTTTCGAGAACGAAGAGCCGCATACATGCCTGCACACGACGTCCTCATCCTCGGCGCCGGCCTCGCCGGCCAGCGGGCCGCACTGGCCGCCGCCGAGGCCGGAGCGTCGGTGGCGATCATGAGCAAGGTCCACCCGGTCCGCTCGCACTCGGTCGCCGCCGCCGGTGGCATCAACGCCGCCATCAACCCCGCCGACGACTGGCGCTCGCACGCCTACGACACCGTCAAGGGCTCCGACTTCATCGGTGACCAGGACGCGATCGAGGTCATGTGCCGCGAAGCGCCCCACGAGGTCATGCACCTCGAGCACATCGGCGTCACGTTCCACCGCAACGAGACCGGTCAGATGGACCTCCGGGCGTTCGGTGGCGCGTCGATGAAGCGCACCGCCTACGTCGCCGACATCACCGGCCAGGCGATCCTGCACGTCCTGTACGAGCAGCTGATGAAGCACCACGAGACCGTCGACCGCTACGAGGAGTGGTTCACCACCCACCTCCTCCAGGACGAGTCCGGCGCCGTCTCCGGCTGCATCGCGCGCGACATCCGCACCGGCGAGCTCCAGGAGTTCACGGCCAAGAACGTGATCCTCGCGACCGGCGGTGTCGGTCAAGCGTTCAAGCCGACCACCAACGGCCTGATCTGCACCGGTGACGGCATCGCCCAGGCCTTCCGCCTCGGCGCGCCGCTCATGGACATGGAGATGGTCCAGTACCACCCCACGTGCCTGGTCGAGAACGGCTTCCTCATCACCGAGGGCGCCCGCGGCGAGGGCGCGCACCTCCTGAACTCCAACGGCGAGCGCTTCATGGAGAAGTACGCGCCGAACAAGATGGAGCTGGCGTCCCGCGACGTCGTCTCCCGCGCCGAGCAGACCGAGATCAACGAGGGCCGCGGCGTCGGCCCCGGCGGCGTCGGCATCTACCTCGACGTCACGGTCGTGCCGCGCAAGCGTACGCTCGAGGCGCTGCGCGAGATCGTCAACATCGGCAAGGACTTCGCCGGCGTCGACATCACGCGCGAGCCGATCCTGATCCGCCCGGGCCAGCACTACATCATGGGCGGCGTCAAGACCGACGTCGACGGCGCGACCCCGATCTCGGGCCTCTACGCCGCGGGCGAGGTCGCCTGCGTCTCGGTCCACGGCGGCAACCGCCTCGGCGCCAACAGCCTCCTCGACACGCTCATCTTCGGCCGCCGCGCCGGCGAGCACGCCGCCGCCCGCGCGGCCGGCATGCCGATGCCCAAGGCTCAAGGTCAGGCCCGCCTGAACGACGAGCAGGGCATGATCGACGGGATCATCGCCCGCGAGAAGACCGGCCGCCGGATCTCCGAGATCAAGGACGAGCTCGGCACCGAGATGAACAAGAACGTCGCCGTCTTCCGGACGCAGGACGGCCTCGAGCACGCGCTCGACGTCGTCCGCCGCCTGAAGGAGGAGGCGAAGACCGCCTACGTCGACGACAAGGGCACGGTCTTCAACCAGGACGTCCTCGGCGCCCTCGAGCTCGGCTACATGCTCGACTGCGCGGAGTGCACCGTCATCGGCGCGATCGAGCGCAAGGAGTCGCGCGGGGCCCAGTTCCGCGTGGACTTCCCCGACCGCAACGACGACGAGTGGCAGAAGCACATCACCCTGTCGCGCGACGGGGACGGAACACCGGTCGTCGGGTACTCCCCGGTGACCATCACCCAGTGGCAACCCGAAGAACGGAAGTACTAGGCCATGGCCGCTGAACCCCTCAGCCCCACCGAAGACATCCAGAGCAAGCCCGAGCACTCGGACCACTCCGAGCCGTTCACGCTGCGGATCCGCCGCTACGACCCGGAGACCGGCGACGCGCCGTACTGGGTCGAGCACACCATCGAGCTGGAGCCCCACCGCTCCGTGCTCGAGGGCATCCTCCAGGCCAAGGGCCGCTTCGACGGCTCGATCGGCATCCGCTGCTCCTGCAAGGCCGCGATCTGCGGCTCCTGCGGCGTGCGGATCAACGGCCAGCCGGGGCTCGCGTGCCACACGCACCTCGACAAGGCCAAGCGCACGTCCAAGGACGGCGTCATCGAGATCGAGCCGATGGGCAACATGCCCGTCATCAAGGACTTGATCGTGGACATGGACGCCGTCCACTGGAAGAAGGTCCAGCGCGTCACGCCGTGGCTCATCAACAAGGAGCCGATCCCCGAGCGCGAGTACATCGTCGACCGCGAGTCGATGGTGGACATCACGCAGACGATGGCCTGCATCCAGTGCGGCGCCTGCGTGTCGGACTGCCTCGCGATGGAGGTCGACCCGCTGTTCATCGGCCCGGCCGCCCTCGCGAAGGCCTACCGCTTCGTCGGCGACCCGCGTGACGCCCAGCAGTTCGAGCGCCTCAAGGACCTCGCCGAGGACCCGCACGGCATCTACGACTGCACCCACTGCTTCAAGTGCATCGAGGCGTGCCCGAAGGGCGTCGCCCCGATGAACCAGATCATGCGCCTGCGCCGCCGCGCCGGTGACGATCACCACATCAACGACCGCAACAACGGCAATCGCCACGAGCGGACGATCGTCACCCTGATCCACGACTTCGGCCTGCTGCACGAGGCCGAGATGCTGCCGCGCTCCTACGGCGGCAACTCGTGGTTCGGCAAGTTCCACCCGGCCGCGGGCCAGGAGCTGCTCGACTCGCTGCCCGTCATCACCCGCGCGATCCTGCGCCGGAAGGTGACGCCGGGCAAGGCGCTCTTCGGGCACAAGATCCCGAAGGACGCGCTCGACGAGGTCAAGGAGATCTACGCCGAGGTCGAGGGCCGCGACGAGCGGATCGAGTTCAACCTGTACATCTCGGGGACCGACGAGAACAACAACGGCGGTCCCGAGGAGCGCGTCGAAGCCACCGGCGACGCGAACGCGGAGGACAACGCCTGATGAACAGCTACCACAACGAATCCGGGATCAGGTTCGCCTGATGAAGGTCGCCTACTGGCCCGGCTGTGTGAGCCGCGGCTTCACCCCTGAGCTGCACGGCGCCATGGCCAAGGTCGCGCCGAAGCTCGACATCGAGCTCGTCGAGCTCGACCGCGCCTGCTGCACCGGCGCGGGCGTCATCGCCGAGCACAGCCAGGAGCTGGCGGACACGCTCAACGCGCGCACGTTCGCCCTGGCCCAGCAGGTCGAAGGCGCCGAGATGATGATGAACATCTGCTCGACCTGCCAGGGCGCGCAGGGCGAGTGCCAGGAGCGCCTGGACGCCTCGGCCGAGTACCGCGGCGTCGTCAACCAGACGCTGGCCAGGCACAACCTGGAGTACCGCGCGGGCCTCGCCAACAAGAACTTCTTGTGGGTGCTCGTCGAGGAGCTCGGGCTGGACAAGCTGCGCGAGCGCGTCGTGCGGCCGCTGACCAACCTCAAGGTCGGCCCGTTCTACGGCTGCTACATCGTCCGCCCGACCGACCGTCTGGGCATCGACGACGAGAACCCGCGCGACACGTACCTGGGCCTCGTCATCGAGGCGCTGGGCGGCACCGTGATCGACTACGCCGGCTCGCACAAGTGCTGCGGCTTCCCGATCATCACCATGAACAAGGACGTCTCGCTGAGGCAGGCCGCCCGCCACATCGGCGACGCGGTCGACGCCGACGCCGACTGCCTGGTGACGCCCTGCCCGCTGTGCCACCTCAACCTGGATCTCCAGCAGCCGCTGGCCGAGCGCTCCGCCGGCCGTGAGCTGAACCTCCCGGTGCTGCACCTCCCGCAGCTCGTCGGCCTGGCCCTCGGCCTGGACCCCAACGAGCTGGGCATGCAGCGCCACGTGGTCAAGCCGACCGCGGTCGTCGACTGGACGACGTCGGTCATCGCCGGCGTCGGCGCTCCGGCGTAGCAGGGCACGAGGTCGTTGAAGGTCCCGAAGTTCCGCCGCGAGGCGCCGGCGACCGGCGAGGGCTCCCAGCCCCGCCGCCGCCGGCGCCGCGTGCGCCCCGACGCGCCGACCACGATCGTCCCGGTCGTCGGCGACGGCGAGACGCCGTCCTGGCTGCACACCGACGTGCCCACGGCCGCCAAGCGGCCCGCGTCGCCCCTGGCGCTGGATCTCGACGCGGCGCGCGAGCGCCTGCGTAGGCAGATCCCGCCGGTCGAAGACGACCACTAGGCGGCGCCTGATGCACCGGCGCCCGGAGCGCCGGTTTGCGTTACTCACCCGTGGCGGGTGATGACGGCCCGCCGCCGGGGTGCTCGAATCCTGGGCATGCGCCGGACGATCACCTGCCTTGCGGTCCTCATGGCCTTGGCGGTCGCCGGCACGGCGCGCGCGCAGGTCCCGCCGAGGGTCCGGCTCGCCGCCGCGGCCGACTGCGCGAGGAACGTCAACTGCATCCCGGGCTTCAAGCGCGTCTACGCGATGGACCCGACGCCGCAGTTCGTCAGCCTGAAGGTCGCCGACGCCGGCCTCCAGGCGCTGGACGACGGCCGTGCCGAGGTCGCGCTGGCGTTCTCGTCCAACCCGCAGCTGTCGCGGCCCGACATCGTCGAGCTGGCCGACGACCGCCACATGATCAGCGCCGACCACGTCGTCCCGGTGGTCCGGTCCAGCGTCGTGCGCCGCTACGGCAGGCGCCTGCGGCGCGCGCTCGACGACGCCTCGAAGCTGCTCTCGACGCTCGAGCTGCGTGGGCTGAACCAGGAGGTCTTCGACGGCCGCCTGCCGGAGGCCGTCGGCGGCGAGTTCGCCGACACCAACGGGCTCGGCGGGACGGGGCGCCGGGTGGCGGGCCCGGCGGTCCGGATCGCCTACCAGGACTTCGACGAGAACAAGACGTTGGCCTACATGTACGCCGAGGCGCTGCGCGGCGCCGGGATCCGGGTCACGGTCAGGTCTGCCGGCGGCCTGCGCCCCGCGGTCGTCAACGGGATGCGGAACGGCAGGATCGACCTCTGGCCCGGATACTCAGGATCGCTGCGCGGCTACCTCGGCGGCGGCGACCTGGGCCGCGCGCTGGCGAGGATCGGCGCGCAGGCGCTGGCGTTCTCCCCCGCCCAGGACCGCAACGGCTTCGCGATGAGGCGCGACGTCGCCAAGACGCTCGGGGTCTCGAAGCTGTCGGACCTCAGGAGATACTGGGGCACGCCCGCCCAGACCGCGCGTGCCAGCGCCGCGCAGGCCCCCGCGTCCAGCGACCCGCGCCAGAGCGAGCAGTGGGCGGTCGGCCCCGACAGCATGCTCAACCTGCCCGCCGCATGGGCGCTGTCGCGCGGGCGCGGCGTGACGGTCGCGATCGTCGACACCGGGGCGAAGATCGACCACCCCGACCTCGCGCCCAACATCTGGACCAACTTCGACGAGATCCCCGGCAACGGGATCGACGACGACCACAACGGCTACATCGACGACGTCCACGGCATCGACCTGACGTCGAGGACGTCGGGCCAGGACCTCACCGACGGCAACGGCCACGGGACGCACGTCGCCGGGATCGTCGCCGCCGCGGCCAACGGCAAGGGCGTCGTCGGCGTCGCGCCGCAGGCCAAGCTGATGATCGTCAAGGTGCTCGACTCCGGCGGCGCGGGCACGACCGGCGCGATCGCCGAGGGCGTCCGTTACGCGGCGGCCAACGGCGCCAGGATCATCAACCTGTCCTTGGGCGGCGACCGCCTCGACACGTCGCTGCAGTCCGCGATCCAGGAGGCGGGCGCGGCCGGCGCGCTGGTCGTCACCTCGGCCGGCAACAGCGACCGCGACATCGACCAGCAGCCGAGCTACCCCGCGTCGCTGGCCGAGCCGAACCTGATCACGGTCGCCTCGACCGACCCGGAGGCGGGCAGGAACCTCAGCGGCTTCTCGAACTTCGGCAGGCTCGACGTCCAGGTCGCGGCGCCGGGCGGCCAGATCCTGTCGACGGCCAAGGACGGCGGTTGGGTGCTGATGAGCGGGACGTCGATGGCGGCGCCCGCGGTCAGCGGCGTCGCGGCGCTCGCCGCGTCGGTCAACCCGAGGCTGACCGCGCCGGACCTGCGCGCGTTGTTGATGCAGAACGCGACGAGGTCGGGCCTGCCGGTCACCGCGGGCTACGTCGACGCGCTGCAGACCGTCGTGGCCGCGAGCAGCGCCAGCTACGACACGACCCAGCCGCCGCGGCTGAAGATCCTGTCGGCGACCGTCAAGAACGGGCGCACGCAGGTCCAGGCGGCCGTGCTCGGCTCGACGACGAGCATCCGCCGCTACCGGCTCACGCTCGGCGGCAGGACCGCCGACCTGGCGCCGCGCCCGTCGCCGTTCACGGTCAAGCTCGCCGGGACGTCGAAGCGCGTCAAGCTCGCCGCGCTGAACCGCGCCGGGCGCCCGGTGACCGCCGCGCAGAGCACCGTCGCCGGGCTGCGCAAGGGCAAGGGCGACGTCGGCCGCGGAAGCCCGGTCGGGACATGAAGCGCGCGAGCGGCGCGCTGGCGCTGCTGCTGACCGCCGGGCTGCTCGCCGCGCCGGGCGGCGGCGCGGTGGCCGCGGCGCAGACCAACACCATCACCTTGAACGGGCAGGACATCGTCGTCTCGCTCGTCGCCGACCTCGCCTACTTCTACCGCCACGCCGTCCCCGGCGCCCCGCGCTTCTCGCTGACCGCGGGCGGCACCAGCGCCGGGATGGCCGACACCGCGCGCGGGATCGCCGACGGCGGGATGGTCTCGCGCGCGCTGGCGCCCGGCGACCCGCCCGGCCTGGTCCTCACGCGGCTGGCGCGCAGCGGTCTCTGCCTGGCCACCAACCGCGCCAACCCGATCGCGTCGATCTCCCGCGCGCAGCTGCAGGACCTCGTCGCCGGGCGCGTGACCAACTGGACCGGCTTCGCCGGGTCGCGGCGCACCGACGCGATCACGCCGGTCACGCTCGCGCCGACGGTCGGCGGCGGCCGCGTCTTCCAGAGCGTGTTCGTCGACGACGCCACGCCGGTCGCCTGGCAGGCGGTGACGCTGATCAGCAGCACCCAGGCACGCGACTACATCGAGCAGACGCCGGGCGCGTTCGGCTACGCCGACCTCGCGCTGACCGCCCCGCTGCACGTGATCGCCTACGAGGGCGTCGGCTGCACGCGCAGGACGATCGCCGACGGCAGCTACCCCGCGAGCCGCCCACTCGCGATCGTCACAAAGGGCGCGCCGAGGGGCGCGCTGGGCCGGTTCCTGAGCTGGGTCAGGCGCAGCCCGACCGCGCGCCGAGTGATCGCCTCGCGCTACGTCCCCGGCTGATCCTGGACCTTCGTCGCGTAAGCGGCACGTCCTCCGCCCGTTGAGGCCTGCGCAGGAGCACCAGGTCCAACACGTACAACAGGGAGACGCACCCGAATGCGCAAGTGGTTCCACCGGCCTTCGCCGGCCCTCGTGATCGCCGTCATCGCACTGATCGCCGCCACCGGCGGCAACGCGATCGCCGACGGCGTCACCGCCGTCGCCGCCAAGCTCGGCAAGAACTCGGTCACCTCGCGCGAGGTCAAGAACGGGTCCTTGACGCTCGCCGACTTCAAGGCCGCCGAGCGCGCCAAGCTCAGGGGCGCCGCGGGCGCGGCCGGCGCTGCCGGCGCCGCCGGCGCGAGGGGCGCGACCGGCGCGACGGGCGCCACCGGGCCGGCCGGCCCGCAGGGCCCGGCGGGCACGCCCAACGGCTACACCAAGGACGAGGCCAACGCCGCGTTCCTGGGCAGGGCCGACAGGGCCGCCGACGCCGACAAGCTCGACGGCATCGACAGCTCCGGCTTCGTCCAGGGCACCGGCGCCCAGGGCATCGGCCACCTCGACCTCGCCACCAGCACGGGCGACACGACGCTCGCCAGCCTCGGCTCGGCCGCGCACCTGGTCATGAGCTGCTCGGCGAGCAACGTCCCGAGCCTCCACGTCGTCTCCGACACGACCAACGTGGAGTTCATGATCTCCGAGGAGGAGAGCGGCACCAACCCGCAGGTCAACAGCGGCATCATCTCGGCCAGCGGCGGCTCGGGCCTCTCGATCACCGCGGCGAGCAACGTGCCGACACGCTGGACGGTCACGACCTGGCACGCAGGCTTCCTGCCCGGCAGCGGCTCGGGCGCCAGCACGACGGTCCAGGGTCGCATCAACTGCGACTTCACGACGATGACCACGACGGCCAGCAAGGCCGGGTTCCTGGTCGCCCTGCCCTAGACGGTGAACGCACCGACCAAGGCGTCGAGCGCGCGGGCCCGGTCGGCCAGCGCGCTCGCCGCCGCGGTCACCTGCGCGGTCGAGGCGCTGGACTGCTCGGCCGAGGCGGAGACCTGCTCGGTCGCGGCCGAGGCCGACTCGGCGACCTGGCGGACCTCGTCGGTCGCGTCGGCCATCCTGGCGATCACCGCCGTGACCTGGTCGACGCTCGTCGTGACGCCGCCGAAGGCCTTCTCGGTCTCCTTGACCGCGGCCGAGGCGGACTCGGCGAGCTTGCGGACCTCGTCGGCGACGACCGCGAAGCCGCGCCCGGCCTCGCCGGCGCGGGCCGCCTCGATCGCGGCGTTCAAGGCCAACAGGTTGGTCTGGTCGGCGATCGCGGCGATCCGGGCGGCCATCGCGACGCCGTCCTCGACCGCGGACGCGGTGCCGCCCGCGACGCCGAAGGCCTCGCGCGCCAGGTCCTGGGACTCGATGACCGCGGCGACCTGCTGCTCGGCGCCGGCGGCGACCTCGGTCGAGGCGCGCGCGATCTCGTCGATCGCCTGCGCGGTCTGCTCGGCGGTGTCGGTCATCTCCTGCGACGCGCGGGCGACGGCCGCGGAGGTCGCGGCGATCTCGCCGAGCGTGCCCGCGAGGTGCTCGCGCGTGTTGTTGTAGGAGTTGAGTCCCGCCTGGGCCTGGCCCAACATGATGTTGAACCGCTCGCCCAGCGCGCCGACCTGGGCGCCGTGGGCGGCGACCAGCGGCTGCGTGACCGGGACGACGTCGACCGTGAGGTCGCCGTGGGCCATCGCGTCCAGGCCCGCGCCGAGGCCGGTGAGGCAGCGATCGCTGAGCGAGTCCAGGCGCTGCTGGAGGTCGGTCAGCGACGAGCGGTCGCCGAGCGCGGCGCGCAGCTCCTCGCGCATCGAGTTGTAGGCCTCGAGCGCGCCCTGGGCCTTGCCGAGCATCGCGTTGAACAGCTCGCCGAGCGCCACGACCTGCGGGTCGAACGTGGTGACGTCGACCGGCTTGGTGACCGGGACCGCGGCGCGGGTGAGGTCGCCGTCCTCCATCGCGCGCAGGCCGTCGACCAGGCCGGCGAGGCAGTTGGCGTCCAGCGACTGCAGCGCGGCGGTCAGCTCGGCGACGCCGGCGATCGGGGCGGGCTCGGTGGTGGTGGCGGTGCGGCGGAAGGTCAGGGGCATGGGGAGTCTCTCCAGAGGGGTCAGGCGGGGAAGTGGTGCGTCTGCGTCCTTTTTCGCGTGTTCTGGTGAGGACGTGGTGAGAGCTGGACACCTGTCCATGAAGCGGTGGCGGATCCGCGACCGCGGCCGACCATCTGTGACGATGAGCATGCACGCCAGCACCGTCCGCTTCGGCGGCGACCTCTGGGCCGAGATCGAGCGCGAGGCCGCCCGTGAGGGCGTCTCGGTCGCCCAGTTCGTGCGCGACGCCGCGCTGCTGCGCGTCGCGACGCTGGCCGCGCGCCGCGGCGACGAGATCACGCTGGCGACGCTCGACGACCTCGCCGCGCGCCCGTCGCGCAGGGCGCCGGCGCGCCGTGCCGCCGCCGCGCTCGGCGACCCGGCGCGCGTCGCCGCCGCCCGCGCCGCCCACGACGGGCTGGGCCCGCGCGAGCGCGCGGCGATCGACCGCCTCGGCGAGTTGGCGCGCCAGTCGCTGGACGCGCCGGTCGCGATGATCTCGCTGATCGGCGACGAGCTCCAGCACCCGCTGTCGTGCGCGGGCGTGGCGACCCGCCCGGGGCCGTTCGGCGTCGAGCGCTCGATCTGCCGCGACGTCGTCGAGGCGCGCCAGCCGCTGGTGATCGGCGACACCCGCGCCGACGAGCGGCTCGCCGCGCTGGCCGAGCCGCCGCTGGCGATCGTCGCCTACGTCGGCGCGCCGCTGATCACCGACGACGGCCACGCGCTCGGCGCGATCGCCGCGATCGACCACGCGCCGCGCGTGTGGAGCGACGACGACGTCACGCTGCTGCTCTCGATCGCCCAGTCGGTCGTGACCGAGCTGGAGCGCACGCGCGACGAGCGCGCCGCAGCCTAGGCTGCGGCGCGGGTCTTCAGGAGGCCGCGCTCGTGCAGGAGCTCGGCGATCTGGACGGTGTTCAGCGCGGCGCCCTTGAGCAGGTTGTCGCCGACGACGAAGAGGTTCAGCGACTTCGGGTCCGCGAGGTCCTGGCGGACGCGGCCGACGGCGACCGGGTCCTTGCCGGCCCACTCCAGCGGCGTCGGGACGTCGTCGAGCTCGACGCCGGCGTGGGCGCCCATGACCTCCAGCGCGCGCGCGACGGACGGCTCGCGCTCGAACGTCGCCTTGACCTCGATCGCGTGGCCGACCATGACCGGCACGCGCACGCAGGTCGGGGAGACGGCGAGGCCCGGGATGTCCAGGATCTTGCGCGACTCGTTCTGGAGCTTCATCTCCTCGTCGGTGTAGCCGTTGCCGGTGTCCTTGCCCAGCAGCGGCACGACGTTGAAGGCCAGCGGCTTGCCGAAGACCGGCGTCGCGCCGACGGTCGCGGCCGCCTCGGCGCCGCGGTCGGCGAGCGCGTCCGGGTCGGCGAGCAGGCCGGGGACCTGCTCCAGCAGCTCGTCCATGCCCTTCTGCCCGGCGCCGCCCGCGGCCTGGAACGACGTCGCGACGAGCCCGGTCAGGCCGAACTCCTCGTGGAGCGCGTGCAGCGGCGGCATGATCGCCATCGTCGTGCAGTTCGGGTTGGCGACGATGCCCTTGTTGATGTGGTCGAGCGCGTCGCCGTTGACCTCGGAGACGACGAGCGGGACGTCGGGGTCCATGCGGAACGCCGACGAGTTGTCGACCACGATCGCGCCGCGCGCGGCGAACTTCGGCGCCCACTCCTTCGAGACGCCGCCGCCGGCGCTGAAGATCGCGACGTCGAAGCCGTCGAGGCGCTCGTCGTCGGCGAGGCCGACGACGGTCAGGCCGTCCTCGAGGACCTTGCCGGCGCTGCGCTCGGAGGCGAACGGGACCAGCTCGGAGAACGGGTAGTTGCGCTCGCGCAGGAGGCTGCGCATGCGGGTGCCGACGGCGCCGGTGGCACCGACCACTGCAACTCGATACAAGGACATCAGCTTGCGAACTCTCCGAACGGCTGCTCCGGGCGGATCGTGTCCGCCCCCTGCAGGTCGAACGCCGTGTGCAGCGCCTTGACGGCCGGCTCGACCTCCTCGACGGGGATCACGCACGAGATGCGGATCGGCGACGTCGAGATCATCTCGATGTTGATGCCGTTGGCGCCCAGCACGCTGAACACCTTCGCGGCGACGCCCGGGTGCGACTTCATCCCGGCGCCGACGATCGAGACCTTGCCCATGCCGTCGTCGGTCTGGACCTCGATGCCCAGCTCGCTCGCGATCGGGTCCAGCGCGCGCCGCGCCGTGTCCACGTCCTCCTTGGGGACCGTGAACGACAGCTCCGCCTTCGCGCCCGCCGACCGCGGGTCGTTCTGGATGATCATGTCGATGTTGACGTTGGCGTCGGCCAGCGCCGTCGTGACGCGCCCCGCGATGCCGGGCGAGTCGGGCAGGCCGATGAGCGTCACCCGCGCCTCGCCACGCGAGTGGGTGACGGCGGTGATGAGGGGGTTCTCCATGTTCTTGTCCTTGGCCTCTTCATCGGAGACGACGAACGTCCCCTCGGAGTCGTCGAAGCTGGAACGGCAGTGGATGCGCACGCCGTGGTTGCGGGCGTACTCGACGGAGCGCAGCTGCAGCACGCCGGCGCCGGAGGCGGCCATCTCGAGCATCTCGTCGAAGGTGACGACGTCGAGCTTGCGGGCGTCGGGCACGATCCGCGGGTCGCTGGTGAAGACGCCGGGCACGTCGGTGTAGATCTCGCAGGCGTCGGCGCCGATCGCGGCGGCCAGCGCGACCGCGGTCGTGTCGGAGCCGCCGCGGCCGAGCGTCGTGACGTCCTTGGCGGTGCTGACGCCCTGGAAGCCGGCGACCAGGACGATGTTGTCCTCGTCGAGCGCGGCCCTGATGCGATCGGCGCGGACTTCGAGGATGCGGGCCTTCGTGTGGCTCGTATCTGTGACGATGCCCGCCTGCGATCCCGTCAGGGAGATCGCACGATGACCGAGATCGTTGATCGCCATGGCACACAGCGCGCACGACACACGCTCGCCCGTCGAGAGGAGCATGTCCATCTCACGCGGGTCGGGGGTCGAACTGACCTCGAACGCGTCGGCGATGAGGCGATCGGTCTCCTTGCCGCGCGCGCTCAAGACCGCCACGACGCGGGTACCTTCCTCCCGCTTGGCGACGATGCGCTGCGCAGCGCGCTTGAGGCGCGCGGCGTCCGCGACGGATGTGCCTCCGAACTTCATGACGACGGTGCCCGGCATGGACGCGCAATGCTAGATGGTCGATGGGTGAAGCCATGACCAGACCGACCCGGATCGGCCCGGGCGGGTCGTTGACGATCGTCATGGCGGCGCTGCTCGCCGTGCTCCTGAGCGGCTGCGGGACGTCGGACAAGGCCTCCGGCAGGGCGACCGCGACCGTTGCCGGACCGGCAAGCACGGCGGTCCCGGCGAGCACGACGGCGCCCGCATCCTCCGTGACGACCACGCGCCCGTCCGGCGGGCTGCCGACGACCGCCGCCCGCGCCGCGGCGCGGCTGCTGCTGATCGGCTTCGGCGGGCCGACCGCGTCGCCGGACCTGCTCAGGCGCGTCGCCGCGCAGGAGTGGGGCGGCGTCGTGCTGGAGCCGGGCAACGGCGTCTCGCCCCAGCAGGTCGCCGACGTCGCCGGCGCGCTGCGCGGCGCCGCGACCGGCGCGGGGCACCAGGCGCCGCTGATCGCCGCCTCGCAGCTCGGCGGCCAGCTCGACGCGGTCCCCGTCGAGGGCAGGCCGCAGGCCGACGCCCGCAGCGCGGGCGCCGCGCGCGCCGCCGCGCTGGCCGAGGCCAAGGCGCTGCACCCGCTCGGGATCCGGATGGTCCTGGGCCCGGACGCCGACATCGGCTTCGCGGGCGGGCCGTGGGAGGGCGTCGCCTACGCCGACGACGCGGCGACCGTCGGCGCCGACGCGGCCGCGGCGGTGTCGGGCTGGAAGGACGGCGAGGTCGCGCCGGTCCCGGGGCACTTCCCGGGCGAGGGCGCGGCGTCGGGCGACCCGGCGCTGGAGGCCGCGACGGTCGGCCTGTCGCTGCCGGAGCTGGAGGCGCGCGACCTCAAGCCGTTCGCGGCGGTCGCGGGCCACGCGCCGGCGATCCAGCTGTCGTCGGCGACCTACGTGGCGTGGGACGGCGTGACGCCCGCGACGCTGCTGCCGGGCGTGGTCAGGCTGCTGCGCGAGAGGCTGAGGTTCGGCGGCGTCGTCGTCTCCGGCGACCTGCAGGCGGCGTCGCTGTCGGGCGGCGCGTCCCCGGCGCAGCTCGCCGTCCAGGCGATCCGCGCCGGCTGCGACCTCGTGTGGATCCCGGGCGACGCGGCCGACCAGGCCGACGCGGTCCGGGCGATCGCCAAGGCGATGCGCGACGGCAAGCTGTCGACCGCGCGCGTGGCCGACGCGCTGCGGCGCGTCGACGCGCTGCGCGCGCAGTACGGCGTGAAGTGACGCCCGCGGCCGCCCGCTAGACCGGCAGGTCGGCGGGCAGCGGGACCTCCTGGGGCGTGCGGCCCGCGTCGCGGTCCTCGTCCCAGGACTCCCAGGCGCTGGCGTCGCGGCCGACGTGCGCGCCCGCCGCGCCGAGCGCGACCATCAGGAGGTTCGCCGGCCCGCGGTTGATGAGCTGGCGGCGGACGCCGGACGGGACGCGGACGAGGCCGTTCTTGGCGACCCTGCTCTCCTCGCCCTCGATCGCGATCGTCAGCTCGCCGTCGAGCACGAGGAAGACCTCCTCCTGCTCGGCGTGGTCGTGGATCCGGCCGCGCTGGCGCGGAGCGAGCGCGATCGCGTTGATCCCGAACGCCTCGACCCCCAGCTCCCGCCGCAGCGACTGGAACCGGTCGCTGATGTTGGAGTTGATGGTCGTGAAGGCGACGTCGGTGGTCTCAGCCATGGCTCGACCCTACGCGGGCGCGCGCCGGTGAGGACCGCTCAGGGTCGTTCTACGCGATCTCGCGTCGGCCGGCGAACGCGCGGCCGAGCGTGACCTCGTCGGCGTACTCGAGGTCGCCGCCGACCGGCAGGCCGGAGGCGAGGCGGGTGACCGCGACGTCGGGGGTGCGCTCGCGCAGCGCGGCCGCGATGTGGTGCGCGGTCGCCTCGCCGGTCGTCGTCGGGTTGGTCGCGATGACGACCTCGCGGACCTCGCCGCCCTCGACGCGGCGGTACAGCTCGGCGACCTTGAGGTCCTCCGGGTCGACCCCGTCGATCGGCGACAGCGCGCCGCCGAGGACGTGGTAGCGGCCGCGGAACTCGTGGGTGCGCTCGATCGGGACGATGTCGCCCGGCTCCTCGACCACGCAGATGATCGCGGTGTCGCGCCGCTCGTCCTGGCAGATCCGGCAGCGCGCCTCGTCGGCCAGGTTGAAGCAGACCTCGCAGGGCCGGATCTTCTCCTTGACCTCGCGGATCGCGTCGGCGAGCGCGTTGGCGTCCTCCGGGTCGACCCGCAGGATGTGGAACGCGAGCCGCTGCGCCGTGCGCTGGCCGATGCCGGGCAGCTTGCCCAGCTCGGTGACCAGGCGTTGGACGGGCGGAGCGAACAAGTCCTAGCGGTTCTTCTTCGCGGCAGCCCGGCGGGCCGCGCGGTTCATCCCGCCGCCGGGAGCGCCGCCACCCGGAAGCCCGCCACCGCCACCGCCGCCACCGCCGAGGCCGCCGAGCGCGTCGCCCAGGCCGAGGCCCTCGAGCGCCGACATCGGGTCGAAGCCGCCGGGGCCGGACGCGGCCTGCATCGCCTTCTCCTGCAGGTCGACGGCCTGGCGCAGCGCCTCGTTGGTCGCGGCCAGGACCAGGTCCTGCAGCATCTCGACGTCCTCGGGATCGACCGCGTCGGGGTCGATCGTCAAGGACTCCAACTTGAGCTCGCCGGAGACGACGACCTTGACCATGCCGCCGCCGGCGGAGGCCTCGACCTTCTGCTCCTTGAGCGCTTCCTGCGCCTCCTGCTGGGCGGCCATGACCTCCTGGGCCTGCTTCAGCATGTTCTGGATGTTGGGCTGCGGCATCAGGCCTGCTCCTGCTCGGTGGTCTGGCCCTCGGAACCGGGCTCGTGGTCGACGGCGTCGAATTCTGCCCGCAACCGGGCGATGAAGTCATCCTCGCTGATGACCTCGGGCTCGGCACCGAGCTCCTCGGCCTCGCGCGTCTCGAAGATCAGCACCGGCGCCATGCCGGCCAGCTCGCGGAACGCCGTGATGACCAGCTCGCGCCCGTTCTGGTCCTCGGCCTTCCTCTTCTGGAAGCCGCAGTCGGGCGTGAACGCGATCGTCAGCTCCTTGCCGACGACGCTCACGAGCTGCCCCTTGGCGAGGGACATCGCGACCATCTGGTTCTGCTCCTCGACGCTCTGCAGGACCGCGGGCCAGAGCTCCTGGACCGTCCCGAGGTCGAGGGCGCCGAGCGGCTCGGCGACCGCGACGGGCGCGGGCGGAGCGACGGGCTCGGGCTCCGGCGTCGGAGCGGGCGGCTGCGCAGCCGCCGGTGCGGGCGGCGGCGGAGGTGTCGGAGCGGCGGCCTGCGGAGCCGGGGCGGCGGGCGCCGGAGCGGGCGGCTGCGGAGCGGCGGCGGCCGGCGGAGGCGTCGCCGCGGCCGGCGCCGGCGGCGCGACAGCAGCGGGCGCCGGAGCGACGGGCGCGCCGCCGCGCAGCGCGGCCTCCATCCGCTCCAGGCGCGCCAGCAGCGCGCGGGTCGTCGCGTCGACCTCCGGCTGCGCGGCCTTCACGAGCGCGATCTCCAGCTGGGTCTGGGCGTCGGCGCCGTCCTTCGCCAGCCGCATCCCGGCGGCGAGCAGGTCGAGCAGGCGCACCGAGTCCGCGCCGGTCAGCCGCCGCGCCTGGTCGGCCAGCCGCGCGTCGCGCTCGGTGGTCATCGTCAGCTGCGGCGGGATCTCGCCGAGCGTCTGGACGACCAGCACGTCGCGCGTGTGCGCCTCGAGGTCGCGCAGGAACTGCGCCGCGTCGCGCCCGGACTCCGCCAGGCGCGCGGTGATCTGCCACGCGGTCTTCGCGTCGCGCGCGCCGACGGCATCCAAAGCGCCGAACAGCAGCTCGTCGTCGGCGACGCCGAGCACGGCCAGGACGTCCTCGGTCGCGATCGACGACCCGCTGTACGTGACGAGCTGCTCGAGCGTGCCGAGCGCGTCGCGGTAGGACCCCGTCGCGTTGCGGGCGACCAGCGCGACCGCCTCGGGCGCGATCGTGATCGTCTCCTTCTGCGCGACGCGCTGGACGACCGTCGCGAGCTGCTCGACCGTCGGCCGGCGGAAGTCGAAGCGGTGGCAGCGGTCGACGACCGTCGGCATCACCTTGTTGGCCTCGGTCGTCGCCAGGACGAAGACCGTCGACGGCGGCGGCTCCTCGAGCGTCTTCAGGAACGCGTTCCACGCCGCGTTGGACAGCATGTGCGCCTCGTCCAAGATGTACACCTTGTACCGGCCGCTGACCGGGGCGTACTGGACCGAGTCGCGCAGCTCGCGGATGTCGTCGACCGAGTTGTTGGACGCGGCGTCCATCTCGATGACGTCCATCGACGTCGCGCTGGCGATCGTCACGCACGACTCGCAGACGCCGCACGGCTCGGTGGTCGGGCCGTTGACGCAGTTCAGGCACGCGGCGAGCATCTTGGCCATCGACGTCTTGCCCGTCCCGCGCGAGCCGACGAACAGGTAGGCGTGGTGCACCTGGCCGCGTTCGACGGCGTTGCGGAGCGTGCGCACGACGTGCTCCTGGCCGATGACGTCGGCGAACGTCCGCGGGCGATGGCGGCGGTAGAGCGAAGGTCCGGCAGACACGGACACGTGAGTGTAGAGCGGTCCCGGACGGCGGCCCCATAGGCTGTGGCGCCATGGCCGACACCCTTCTCGACGAGCTCTTCCACTGGCTGCGCATCCCCAGCATCTCCACGGGCGGCGGTGATCCGGCCGAGATCGAGAAGGCGGCGGAGTGGGCGGCGGCCAAGGTCCGCGCGGCGGGCGGCGAGGCCGAGCTGCTGACGGTCCGCGAGGGCGGCAACCCGCTGGTCATCGGCGAGCTGCGCGCGTCGAAGGACGCGGACTCCGCCCCCACCGTCCTGATCTACGGCCACTACGACGTCCAGGGCGCCGAGCCGCTCGACCTCTGGACGACGCCGCCGTTCGAGCCGGTCGTCCGCGACGGCCGCGTCTTCGCGCGCGGGGCCGCCGACGACAAGGGCAACTTCCTGCCGCTGCTGGCCGCCGCCTGCGACCTGGCGACCGAGGGCGCGCTGCCGGTCAACGTGCGCGTCGCGGTCGAGGGCGAGGAGGAGGCCGGCGGCGAGTCGATCTCGCAGTGGCTGAAGGACGACCCGCGCGGCGCCGATGCCGCGATCGTCTACGACTCCGGGATGGTCTCGCCCGAGCTGCCGGCGATCACCGTCGGCCTGCGCGGCGTCCACCTGGTGACCTTCGACGTCCGCGCGGCCGACCGCGACCTGCACTCCGGGATGTACGGCGGCAGCGCGCTGAACGCCCTGCACGCGCTGCACCAGGGGCTGGCCGCGGTCATCCCGGGCCCGGACGGCAGGGTCCGCGAGGAGCTGCGCGCCGGGATCGCGCCGCCGACCGACGAGGAGCGCGCGTCGTGGGCCGAGCTGCCGTCGGGCCAGGAGTCGCTCGACGCCGCGGGCGCGCGGCCCGCCTACCCGGGCGCCGCCGACGAGTTCATCGAGCGCAACGGCTCGGACACCGCGGTCGACGTCGACCAGATCGTCGCGGGCGACGCGCGCACGGTGATCCCGGCGGTCGCGCGCGCGACCGTGTCGATCCGCGTCGCGCCCGGCCAGGACGTCGTGGCGATCGGCGCCGAGCTGGAGCGGCTGATCCGCGAGGCGCTCCCGGCCGGCGCCGAGATGACCGTCGTGTCGGCGCACACCGCGCCGCCCGCGCACTTCCCGGCCGACTCGCCGGTGCTGCAGATCGCGGGCCGCGCGATCGAGCGCGCCGCGGGCGTCGCGCCGGCGTTCACGCGCTCCGGCGGCGCGATCCCGTTCGTCGCAGACCTGTCCGAGAAGGGGATCCCGACGATCGTCACCGGCTTCGTGCTGCCCGACGACCCGTTCCACGCACCGGACGAGTCGTTCTCGCTGCGCGGTCTCGAGTTGGGGTACAAGTCCGCGCGCGAGCTGCTGACGGGCCTGGCGGAGCTGGGGTCCTGAAGCGCTTCGGCGTTCCTGTAGGGGTCGCCGCGGCACTCGGCGCGCTGATCGCGCTGGCGTGCGCGCCGACGTGGTTCGTCAACTACGACAGCGAGTACGCGCTGCTGTGGGGCAACGACATCGTCCACGGGCGCACGCCCGACTACGACGTGCCGTTCGCGCCGACGCCGCACCCGCTGGCGACGCTGGTTGGTGCCATTGGCTCGATCTTCGGGACGCGCTTCGGCGAGGACCTGCTCATCGTGCTCGGGTTCTTCGCGCTGGGCATGTTGGGGTGGTTGGTCTACGCGCTGGGGCGGGCGTGGTTCACGCCGCTGACGGGCGTGGTCGCCGCGTTGTTGGTGTTGACGCGCGAGCCGGTGCTGTCCTACGGCGTCCGCGCGTACGTCGACATCCCCTACATCTGCCTGTTGTTGGGGGCGTTGCTGGCGGAGACGAAGCGCTCGCGGGCCGGGACCGTGCCGCTCGTGCTGCTGGCCTTCGCGGGGCTGCTGCGCCCGGAGGCGTGGCTGTTCGCGGTCGTCTACGCGTGGTGGCTGTGGCGCGGGGGCGTTTTGCGACCCCTACACATTGCCTTGGTCGTCGGCGCGCCGTTGTTGTGGGCGTTGAGCGACCTCGTCATCACCGGCGACCCGCTGCACTCGCTGACCGGCACGCGCTCGACCGCCGAGTCGCTCGGCCGCGTCACCGGCCTGCAGCACGTCCCGACGGCGACGCCGCGCCGGCTCGGCGAGATCCTGCGCGAGCCGGTGCTGTTCGGCGCGGCGGTCGGCGGCGTCCTGTCGCTGTGGAAGCTGCGGACCCGCGGCATCCTGACCGGCGCGGCGGCGGGCGTCCTGGCGATCGTCGCCTTCGCGCTGCTCGCGACCGCGGGCCTGTCGATCCTGACGCGCTACCTCCTCTTCCCCGCGACGCTGCTGGCGATCTTCGCCGCCGCCGGGATCTGCGCGTGGGTCGAGCTGCCGCGCGAGGACCCATGGCGCAACCGCTGGATGGCGCTCGGCGCGCTGACGGTCGTCGGGTTGTTGGTGTTCATCCCGTCCCAGCTCACGCGGCTGAGGAACACGCGCCACGCGCTGATCGCCCAGACGCACATCCTGGACGAGCTGCACGACATGGCCGTCGCGCACCTCCCACCGGCGCATTGCGCGATCTCGGTGCCCAACCGGCGCGCCGTGCCCCAGCTCGCCCTCTGGACCGACCGCCGCCCGTCGCAGATCCGCAGCGCCCAGGAAGACGGCCGCTACACGCTGCCGGGGTTCGCGCCGCGGACGCGCGCGATCGCGAAGCAATTCATCCTCGACCAGAGCGACGTCGACAAGGCCCTCCCGCCCGCGCCGGAGAGCTACACCGCGCTGGAGGGCCGGTACTGGACCCTGTTCGGCCCAGAGGCGTCGACCGACCGCTGCGCGCTGCATCCGGACATCGGCCCCGACATCGTCGTCGTCCCTTGACACCAAGTGTGAGTGAGTGCATACTCACACCTGCATGACGCCCACGGCCACCACCTCCACGAAGCGCACCCTCTCGACCGCCGAGGCGCGGCGCGAGGCCGTGCTCGAGGCCGGGATGGCCGTGTTCGCCGAGCGCGGGTTCCTCGGGACCCCGACGACGGAGGTCGCCAGGGCGGCCGGCATCTCGCAGGCGTACCTGTTCCGCCTGTTCCCGACCAAGAGCGACCTCGTGGTCGCCGTGGTGCGCCGCTCCAACGAGCGGATCTACGAGGCGTTCGAGGCTGCGGCCGCGCGCGCCCATGCCGAGGGAACCGACCCGTTCGAGGCGATGGCCAACTCCTACAGCGTGTTGCTGCAGGACCGGACGATGCTGATGACGCAGGTCCATCAGCACGCCGCGGCCGCCTCGATGCCCGAGGTCGCCGAGGCGTCGCGCGAGTGGTTCGCGCAGCTGTACGCGCTCGTGGAGCGCGTGACGGACATGACGGAGGAGGAGATCCACCGGTTCTTCGCCACCGGCATGCTGCTGAACGTCATGGCGGCGATCGGCGTCACCGACGAGCACGGCGACTGGGCCAAGGTCCTGCGGGTCTGCTGATGGCCATGCCGTGCTCCCCCTTTTTTGCCCATCGAGTGAGTGAGTGCTCACTCTTTCTTGAGGACTGACGAGATGACCCTCTCCCCATCCGCGTCCACGAAGCCGCGTGCCGGCTGGACGTTCGTGATCGTCAGCGTGGCCCTGTTCATGGTCACGCTCGACAACCTCGTCGTCAGCACCGCGCTGCCGACGATCCGCGTCGACCTCGGCGCGTCGCTGGAGTCGCTGGAGTGGACGGTCAACGCCTACACCTTGGCGTTCGCCGTCCTGTTGCTGACCGGTGCTGCCCTCGGCGACCGCTTCGGCCGCAAGCGCATGTTCGGGATCGGCATCGGGCTGTTCACGCTGGCGAGCGCGGCAGCGGCACTCGCGCCGTCCGCCGATGCGCTGGTCGCCGCGCGTGCGATCCAGGGCGTGGGCGCGGCGATGGTCCTGCCGCTCACGCTGACGCTGCTGTCCGAGGCGATCCCGGTCGAGAGGCGCGGGCTGGCGATCGGCGCGTGGTCCGGGATCTCCGGCCTCGGCGTCGCGCTCGGCCCGGTCGTCGGCGGCGCGGTCGTCGACGGGATCTCGTGGCACTGGATCTTCTGGCTGAACGTCCCGATCGGGATCGGCCTCGTGCCGCTGTCGCGCCGCTTCCTGACCGAGTCGCACGGCCCCGCTGACAAGCTCGACCTGCCGGGCATCGGGCTCGCCGGGCTCGGCCTGCTGGGCATCGTGTTCGGGATCGTGCGCGGCGAGGCGCTGGGCTGGACGAGCGCCTCGATCCTCGGCGCGCTGGCCGCGGGTGCCGCGTTGTTGGTGGCCTTCGTGGTCTGGGAGCACCGCGCCCCGGCGCCGATGCTGCCGCTGCGGTTCTTCAAGAGCCGCGCCTTCACCGCCACCAACGCGACGTCGCTGGCGATGTTCTTCGGCGTGTTCGGCTCGATCTTCCTGCTCTCGCAGTTCTTCCAGACGACGCAGGGGCTGTCGCCGCTGCAGTCCGGGCTGCGGGTGCTGCCGTGGACGATCATGCCGATGTTCGTGGCGCCGGTCGCGGGCATCTTGTCCGACCGGATCGGCGCGCGGCCGCTGATGGCGTCCGGCCTGGCGCTGCAGGCGATCGCGATCGCCTGGCTGGCCGCGGTGGTCACGCCGACGGTCGCCTACAGCGCGGTCCTGGTCCCGTTCGTGCTGGCCGGGACGGGCATGGCGCTGGTCTTCGCGCCGGCGGCGAACTCGGTGCTCGGGTCGGTCCGGCCGGAGGAGGCCGGCCAGGCGAGCGGCGCGACCAACGCGATCCGCGAGCTCGGCGGCGTCCTCGGCGTCGCGGTCCTGGCGAGCGTGTTCAACGCCAACGGCGGCTACAGCTCCCCGCAGTCCTTCGTGGACGGCATGACGGCGGCGCTGCCGATCGGCGCAGCCGTCCTGGGCGCCGGCGCGCTGATCGCGCTGCTGATCCCGCGCCTGCGGCGCGCGGACGAGACCGAGGGCGCCGAGGCTCCGGCCACCGCGCTGGTCGAAGCCGCGTAGCTCCTCTCCCCTCCCCCGGAACGCAGAGAAGGCCCCGCCAGTGGCGGGGCCTTCTGCAGTTCAGTGGACCGTGCACCCGAAATCGAAATGCGGTCCCCGGGCGCCACGCCGGAGGGTGGCTCCGGCTCGGGAGCTCCCGCTGCGCCCGCCGGTGATCGCTTAAGGCTGCTTCCTTCCGGACCTGACCTGGTTCACGAGCCGACGCCGCGCGGGACCCGGGCCTTCAACGCCACCACGGCGCGCAGCCCCGTTGACCACACCCCTCGATCGGGGATTCGGCCTCGCTAGAGCGGATTGCGAGCGATAGGGCACCGCTACCTCCCCGCCTAGCACGGTCCGCGACGGATTCTACCGCTGCGGGGCGGGCTCCGGCTGCGCGGTCGCCAGTGCGGCGGCGAAGCGGAAGAGCGACGAGGCCAACGAGGGGCCGACGTAGACGTTGCCGCCGGGCGCGGTGGTCGTCGCGACGGCCGGCGGGGTGGTCGATGCAGCGGACATGCACCGGAGTATTCCTGACGGGGGCGTCATTTAGTGTCGCGCCCGTCACAGACCCACCGTTTGGAGGGGTTTTTGGGGCGCGTTCGCGCGCGGCGACTACGCGGCGGTGCCGCGGCGCAGCTCGAGGCGGTCCCGGTCGTGCGAGGCCCAGAGGTCCAACTCCGGCCCCTTCGGGACGATCCGCGTCGGGTTCAGCTCCGGGTGCGTCATGTAGTAGTGGCGCTTGATGTGGTCGAAGTCGACCGTGTCGGCGATGCCCGGCTCCTGGTAGAGGTCGCGCAGGTAGCCGGAGAGGTGGTCGTAGTCGGCGATCCGGCGCCGGTTGCACTTGAAGTGGCCGACGTAGACGGCGTCGAAGCGCACGAGCGTCACGAACAGGCGCCAGTCCGCCTCGGTGATCTCGTCGCCGAGCAGGTAGCGGTTGGTCGCGAGGCGGTCGTCGAGCCAGTCGAGCGTCTGGAAGAGCTCGTCGAACGCCTCCTCGTAGGCATGCTGAGAAGTCGCGAAGCCTGCGCGGTACACGCCGTTGTTGACCGAGTTGTAGACGCGGTCGTTGACCTCGTCGATCGCGGTGCGCAGATCCGGCGGGTAGAGGTCGTGGCAGTTCGGCGCCCAGGCGTTGAGCATCCGGATGATCTCGGCCGACTCGTTGTTGACGATCCGGTTGTTCTGGATGTCGAACAGGACCGGGACCGTGACGCGGTCGTCGAACGACGGGTCGGTGAGGAGGTACGCCTCCTTGAGGTAGGCGAACCCGTTGACGGGGTCCGGCTCCTCGTCGGTGAAGCGCCAGCCCTTGTCGTCGCGGATCGGGTCGACGACCGTCATCGGGAGGAGCTCCTCGAGGCCCATGATCTGCCGCACGATCGCCGTGCGCGACGCCCACGGGCACGCGAGCGACACGTACAGGTGGTATCGCCCGGCCTCCGGCCGCTCCATGACCAGCTCGCGGAAGCGCGACTCCTGGCGGACGAACCGTCCGTCCTCGTCGGCTTCCTTCTCGAACTGGGGCTTCCCGGACATCTGCGTCACGATAGGACAGGCCTACCCGAACCGCCCTCCCGCTAGAATCCGCCGCCTCGGGCGCGTAGCTCAGTGGGAGAGCGCTCGCTTCACACGCGAGAGGTCGCAGGTTCGAAACCCGCCGCGCCCATGGTCCGGAAGCCCCGCAACCGCGGGGCTTTCGTCGTTTCGGGCCGCAACCTCGGTCGCTCGGGACCGGCGGTTTGGAAGCAATTTGGAAGCGATACACCTCCAGGACGCCGACCTGAGACTGGGCACCGCTCGTTCGGCGAGCTCTGAAACCGCGCGGGAGCACTTGGACACGGCCGCGGCCGACTTCAAGTTCCAGGTGGACCGCGACGGCGAGCGCGTGCGCCTCAAGACCGAAGAGAGCAAGTCCCGCGTCCCGCTGTCGCGGGCCGCTGTGATCCTGCTGCGCAAGCACAAGGCCGCCAGCGAGCACACCCGCCCCAAGGACTACGTGCTCTGCACCGACCATGGCGGGCCGCTCCACCAACGCAATGTCCTACGGGCGCTGTACCGCGCCCAGGAAGAGGCCCGAAAGCCGGACGGGAGGCCGACGTTCCCGGAGCTGTTCGAGCACGACGGCGATGAGCTGGTCGTGGACGCCGAGGGCGCCTACGTGCTGAACGGGACGCCCCGCCGGGAGCTCAACCTCCCGCACTTCCACTCGCTGCGCCACGGCGCGGCGATGAACTGCGAGGACGCGGAAGAAGCGCGCGACCTCCTACGGCACAAGAACACCAACGTCACGAACGCCGTCTACCGCCCCACTTCTCGGAGAAGCGCCGGGAGGCACTGCGAGCCAAGCTCAACGCCCGCCAGTAGCGCCCGCGCCGGGAGGCGCTGCGGGCCAAACTCGACACCCCAGCCCTCGGCGCTGTCAGGCGTTCAGCGCGGAGCTACGCAGCGCGCTCCTGGCGCTCTGAGAGCCGTGCCAGTGGTACGGCGTGCTTCCAGTGCGCGACGATGAGCCGCTCGTCGCTGGACGCACCGCGATCGTGCTCGGGAACCCAGGTACGACCTTCTGGGAGCGTGACGTGAAGGCGGGCGGCCTTCTGCTGTGCCTCCGGGCTGGCCTTCTGCCGGGCTGCAGTCGTCGCATGTGCGCGCCGACGCGCGCGTTGCTTCCGCTTCGCTGCGACTGGAGCAGGCTCTCATGTTCCGGCATTTCCACGCGGTCACCGGTGTTGGCGCCAGCGCTCGTCATGTACTGGGTGTAGGCGCAAAGCGCCGCCACCCACGCGGTCCCGATCATGTCGTCACTTACCGTCGAGGACACCGCCAGGGGGAGGATCTCCGCTGTGCGACGAATGCAGAGTCGGCCATGGACGTGGGCGCCTCCAACCGGAGCGAAAGCAACGGCAACGCGAGCACACCGCCGCTCTCAGTCCGCGGCCAGAACTGCACCCGGTACTCATCATCAGCCAGAACGAACTTGGCCGATCGCAGCGGCGTCCACTGGACCTTCGTGGGTCAGCTGGAACGCGGCCGGCGCAACGTCAGCCTCCACAACCTGCTCAAGGTCGCCGCCGGCCTCGGCGTCGATCCAGGCGAATTGGTCGCCGGGCTCAAGCCCCCGAATTAGGCGGCTGTTCCTCATAGTCGGTCGCGAGAAGGTCCGGATCGCCGATCAGCAGTAATCCGCCGCGCAACTGCACTTTCAAGAGGAAGAAATCCGTGCCATCGAATGTCTTGAGTTGCGCAGCTTCGAAGTCGGCGGCGTCCAGCGTGAGCGTGGTCTCTGAACCGACTCGAAATCCGCTGGCGTGCGGGAGAGCGAGTGGCGTGATCGTGCCAACGCTCGTGAGACGCGTGTGACCTCGAAAATCGCCGGCGCTCACAAGCACCGTCTCGCCCTGGAGCAGACACAGCGTCTTGAGAACGCCAGCGAAGTCGAGGGGCCGATCGTCGTCTGCTGGCAGATCGGCTTTCATCGTTCGGATGCTAAGGGGTTCCGACGATCACGTCATCAGGGCTGTCGATCGGCACCGCGGTGATCACGCCCTTCGAGTGGCCGTCGTACCTAGTCACCTGACGCGAGTAGGTCACACGCCAGGCCGTTGATCCGTAGTAGTACAAGTAGGTGTAGCTGGAGCCGCCATCATGCTTGACAGCATGGTTGGGGTTGCAGAGCGTCTCCCTGATCGCGGCGTCGGTCGTGCTGGTGTAGCCGCGCCGCGCCCTGATGTGCTGATAACCGAAACCGCGGCCGTCGCTGTTCTGATACCCCTCTCGCATCACGAAGTCGTCGCCATTCGAGCAGTGCCACGTTGTGTGAATCCTGTAGGCGCTCAGCGGAGCCGCAAACGGCGAGAAGCCTCCGGACACGGCGGCAGGCGCCGGACCGTCACCGTCGTCGGTGTCGTCGTCTACGGTCGGGTCGAACCCGTATTTGGCAGCGGCGATCGTCGCTGTCGATACGGCTCCAGCGTTGCCGGCGTTGTCAACGGTGCTGATCTGCAGCGACACCCTGCTGGTGGACACCAGGCCGGCAATGGCAAACGACGGTTGCGTTGTGGTCACCGGCGTCGACCACGTCCCGCCATCGACCGCGTACTGATAGGTGTAGGACTGCAAGCCCGAGCCTGGGATACCACCGGAAAGCGCCGGGTCAGCGACGGGCAGCCACGAGATAAACGTCGTCCCGGTTTCGTCGTCGTAGTCGTCAAAGAACCACGGCACGATGCCAGGGCCCGTTCGGTCGACGTTGACAGCCCACGGCGGGCTGACCGAGGTGTTACCCGCGAGGTCTTGGGTGACCTGACGGAAGTGGTGGGCGCCCTCGCTGAGGCCGGATTCATCGACCGCCAACGTCGGTGACACGCTGGCCGGGCAGGTACGCGGTGGCGAGGTCGGGTCGCTGCAGGTCGACTGCGAGGCGGTCGGCTGGCTGGCGTTGTCGCCTTCCTCGAGGGCGACGCGGCGGATGCCCGAGATGGTGCCGCCGGAGCTGGCGGCGGGGTCGGTGGCGCCGAGCGTGATGTTGGTGGTGCCCCTGCCGTCGACGTAGAGGCCGTCGTTGTAGAGGTCGCCGGACGGGGTGCTAGTCGGGCGGGTGGTGTCGCCTTGGCTGTCGGCCGGTGACCAGGCCGGTGCTGGAGGCAGCGCTGAGGTGCGCGGGCTGGCGCTGGTGACGTGCAGCGCGTTGTCGTAGGTGTAGGTGGTTTGGCCGTCGTCGGTCGGCGTGGCCGTGGCGTTCCCGGCCGCGTCGGTCACGACTGTGGTGCGCGTAGTGGGGCTGTAGGTGTAGGTGGTGGTCGGGTTCCTTGTCGGGTCGGCCGGGTGAGCGGTGTCGAGCACCCGGGTGATCTTCGTGGCCCGCCAAGCGCCGTAGTCGGGGACCGACTGCCACTCGATGCGCGTGTCGTGGCCCTGGCTGTCGCTGACGCGCGTCAGGTAGCCGTTGGTGTTGTACTCGTACCTGGTGACGTTGTTATTGGCATCGGTGCTCTGCGCCAGCCAATCGTTGTTCGGGCCGCCCTGGAGATAGGTAGAGACACTGGTGCCGTCGCTCAGTGAGGTGGCCATGTCATTGACCACGTTGTTGGTCAGCGTGACCTGACGGCTGCCGCTGCCAGAGATCCTTGCCGTCTGACCGGAGATGGCGTAGGTCAACTGGTGACCGGCCGTATCACGGATGGCCCGCAGCAGCCCCGAGTTGTAGAAGTAGTATCGCCGCCCGGTGGCGTTGTACGTCAGGCGGTACTTGACATCGGCCACGCCATCACGTGGACAGCTGGTACCGGTGTCTTGGATCACGCAGAGCGTTGCGTCGAGCCCAGCAGGCGGCGTAAATGTGCCGGCGCTGTTGCCGGGCGCGAAGCGATAGGCGGCGCCGGTCTCGTCGCGGACCAGCACCGAGCCGTCGGTGTTCTCGCGCAGGTTGGTCTGCTCGAAGTTCTGGTACCAACCGCGACCGAAACTGGCGTAGTCGTTGGAGGCCGACGACTGCCAGAGTCGATTCACGGCGATGTCGAGGTCGCCGCTGCTACCGGCTAGGGTCGCGTCGCGGGTGGTGTAGGTCAGGTTGCCGTTGGCGACGTTGACCGAGACCTGGGTGTGGTCGTCCAGGCGCTGGGTGTCCTCGGTGTAGGCGGCGCGGGCGCCGCCGTCCTCTTCCCAGTAGACGTCCAGAGCCGGCCACTGGTTGGCGGAGCCGTCGGTCGAGACGAAGCTGTAGGTGACCCTCGGCGAACCGGTGTTAGCCGCCAGCTGGAGGCCGTTGTTGGGCTGAGTGCCCTGCACCCAAGCCGTGATCGTGTCGGCGGGCACGCCGAGGTAGTACCAGTAACCCTGGCTACCCACCGACGTCGCTGGCCCGACCGGCGTGCCGGTGTCGCCGCCGGGCGTCACCCAGGCGGTGCTCCCGTCGCGGGTGTTCCAGGTCGCCGCGTTCGTCCACGACGAGTTCACCGGACGCACCGCCAGATTCGACGCGCTCTGGCTCCTGGTCCCCGGCTGATACAGCAGCAGCGTGCTGTCATAGACCGTCGAGTCCTGCGGGATCGCCGACCGCACGTCGAAGGACAGCAAGCTCTTGTAGGTGTTGGACGCGTCGGAGCCGACCCTCAGCTGCGCGTTGGTGCATTGGCTGGTCGTCGGGGTGCCGCTGGCCAACGTGCAGTCCTGCGTCGCGCCGTGGTGGCGCAGGTTGCTGCCCGACCAGTAGATGTCCGGATCGACCGTCACCGGGAACCTGCGAGCGGGATCGGCGAGCCAGGCTTGGTCGACGGCCAACGTCAACTTCCAGCCGTCCCCGGCCGGGACGATCCTCAGCGACGCCGCGTGCGACACGGCCTCGGTGCTGTCCCACACCACCGGCGCCGCAATCCGGAAGGCCACCGCACCGTCGTCGCCTGCGAAGGCGATCGAGCCGTCGTCCTGCTCGTTCGGAGTCAGGTCGGCGCTGGCCGCGAAGCTGTAGGTAATTGACGACGGCGCATCAGGCGAAGCCAGCGTCAGCGTCTCCCTCAGCCCATCGTTGACCGCCTGATAGGCCGCGTCGGTGTCCTCGGCGACGCCGTCAAAGCTGGCGGTGTCGCCGTCGACCTGCGCGCTGGAGGCCTCGTCGGCGCCGTCCAGCGTGAACCTGATCCAGTCGCCGTCGTGCCTGAGAGCAAACGGATCTGACAGGTCACGGGGAATCAGCGCATCGCCGTCATTGGCCCTCGGGTGCAGGTAGCCATCGGCGCTGGCCGCGACCAGCTCGCTGTCGAACGACCGCCAGCTGCTGCCATCGCGGAAGTGCACCGGCTCGGGATAGACCCGCGTGACGAAGGACCCGTCAGTTCGCTCGAAGGTCTCGGTATCGGCAGTACGCCGATCGACCACCTCGGTGCCCGGATCCGGCGCCTCCTCCCACGCCACCGGCGCAGGCGTAGCGACCGTCGATGTCACGGCAGGAGACGACGTATCGGCGTTTGACGCCGCCCCGACGACCAACGCCACCAACAACGCCGCCACCGCACCCAACAAGGACACGAGCAGCACAAACCGCGACGAACCAACGCTCACAAGAACCCCGCACGATTGATTGAACCAGAGGGCCGGAGCAGCCCCGAGAGCCCCCCCCACAGGCACCGGTCAGCACCCAACAGCAAACAAGCGACCTTCGTCAAGCAACAGACGACGCTATGTACTACCGAGGACCGTCTAGCGAATACAGGAGGTTTGAGCGAACGAATACCGGGTAGTAGTGCGCGTCGCCTCGCACGAGTTGCCAGACAACAACCAACAGCGACCAATTGCCCGCAAGCCCAGACGTTCGCCGAGAACGCTTGTGCCGCCCATCGCACGAGTGGCGCACGTCAGATCTGAGCACCGAGGATCACCAGTCGTCTTCACCGATTCGCTCGGCGAATCGCCCCGGTCGGACTCGGTCTAGCGATCAAGGTTGACGCTCATTGACCGTCACCATTGGCGGTCACGTCGTCCACGCTGCTCTGCGCTGATTCTTCGTAGCGGGTGTCATGTCGGCTCAGGTGGCCATCATCTAGCGGATGATGGTCACTGATCGCACCAGAGCAGCCACGCACGCCGGAGAGGTGATGCGCGGAGAGTTCGCGCCGGCGAACAGCGACCTCGTCGTAGCAGGCACGCTGACCTGGACCCAAGACTCGAACTGATCGGCGACACGCGGGGCTGGCCGAGTGACTTCGGGTCACGTCACGTGATCCACGGCCTCATCGACGGCCGCGACGACGTGACGCTCTTGGACGCCATGACACGCAGCGTCGCTCTCGGCAACCGACCGACAACGTTCAGTGCCGGGACGCTCGGGCTCGGTGCCCACGTCGACGAAACAACCCGCTGGGCACGCGCGATCTACTCCACCATCAACCTCGCAGAATGGATCGGCAACACAGGTCTAGAGACTGTGCGTCCCGGTGCGCCAGACGACCCGAGAGGGATGCTGTGGCGCCGCCCTGCGCCCGTCAAGTTGAACCTACCGCGAGCCGTGGCCACCATTTCCGGGTTTGCCGACTTCGGTCCATCTGGGCCACCATCATGGTCGGTAACTACCGGGCAACGGCTCGTCCTCAACCTCCGGCGTCGTGCAACCGCCAGCGTCTTGTATTCGCGCTACGCGATCCCGCTGGTGTCGCTCTCCGCCTTCGCTGCCGACCGCCTCGACAGCGTGACCGAAGAGATCCTCCTGAATCCCGGAACCACCGAGCGCATCGAGCTCCTACGCAGCGGCCCTCGATACGCGGCAGAAGCGCGGCCGCGACGCGGTTTCCTGCTCCTAGCCAAGGAGCGCTCCTCCGTATCCGCGATGCTGACGCGATGGTGGAAGCTCCACCAGGACGTCTGGCCCGCTGTAGGCGTCTTTGCGGATCACATCGTCCAAGGCTCGACGTACTCCTCGTCGCGGTTCCTGACACTCCACGCAGCGATGGAGGGCTACTGCCGCGCCCGCTTTGGGAAGAAAGACTTCCGCCTCATGCGCGACTACGCAGCCGTGAACGTCAGCGCCCACGGCTGTACAAACAGGACCCTCGCATTGGTCGGCGCCACCCGCGACTACTTCTCGCACCTCAACTCCAACCACTACCTCCACTCCGACACCGAGGCAGCGATCCTCGACACCACCCGCCACGCCCACGCGCTCATGCAAGCGTGCCTGCTCCGCGAGCTCGGCTTCGGACCACGCCAAACCGAACGGCTGATGCAACGCCACCATCGCAACTGGCCGCTCCCCATCGCACCATCAAGCTGATTCGACGACTCAGAGCATCGGAAGTCTCGCGCCCGTCGCTTCGCGGCTAGTCGCTCCTATTAGGAGCTCCGGGTCACCCGCATCGAGAGCGCCGACCGACGATGACTACTGGCGTCCAGCTGAGACTCGCGGCTCCTGGAGCACAGACACAGCGGGTGGATGGTCCGGATTGATCGCGTGGGATGAGCCAATGCGGTGGCGCACCGCCACCGCCGCAGACACCGGGTCAAGTCGTTCTCAGGGCGCAAAAATCGTCGCCACGCTTACTCCGAACTCGATCGAATTCGGCGAGTTCCTCGGCGGAGAGCCGTGACCAGTACGACGTGAGGATCGGCAGCGATTTCGGCTTCTCCGGGAAGACGGCTTCCCACACGAGCGCGGCGACGGCATCCGGTGCGACATCAAGCAGCGCTTGTATGGGCACGGCGAGTCGTGAGCGGTCCGGATCAAGCGAGCTAACCCAAAGCGTCGGGTGGTATCGAGCGAAGATGGAAAGGGCGAATAGCAACGCCCACCACGACATCAGCGGGTGCATCGCATCGCTGTCCTCATTCACCGACGAGAGCAGCAAGGCGTCGTCATACAGGTCACCCCGGGTCCGCGACAGCCGCCCTCTTAGCTCATCTTCGACTTGGTTGCCGGCAGGATCCCAGGACGCGGTCGCAACGTGCTTCACATTCTCGAAGTGGCCGAAGCCCCAAGAATCATCGATGCTGGCCGCGTCGGGAACGCGCGGATAACGAGAACCACTTATCTCCTTAGGGTCCACCGATCTGCGCGGCCGACGAGCGGTCGAATAAAGCGACATGCCGACCCGCTTATCGTGGACTCCAAGGCACGCCAGCAGTGGGGGACACCAAGAGCTGTCTAGGTCATGGTCGAGGAGATCACTCGCCCCGGGTGTGGAAGTCCAGATCGAGCCGAGCGACGCGGAGCCGGTGAATGCGGGAGAGCCGAGCGCCGCGGCGACAGCGCCAAACGCATCATCACCATGTTTGGTGGCAACTCGGCGAATCCGGCGATCGAGTAGTCCAACGGTTGCGTCGCCGCTGCGATGCTCGCCGAGACCGTGACCGTTGACGATTGGGGTATCGCCAAAAGCCGCCACAAGCGCGCGGCCGGCCTGGCTCAGCGCGTAGAACAGCGGGACAGGGCGTCCTGCGTGTCCCGCAGCCTCCGAAGATGTCAGGAGATCCTCGAACTGTCGAAGCGCCGCCGAGTACAAGACACCACGCTCTGGATCCTCACCGGCCCGACCTGGCTTGACTGCACGAGTCTTGCGAATATCCAGACGGTAAGCCTGAGCCGGTGTAAGCGAAGTCACACGCGGAGTCTTGCGCTCGGGGCGGTCGTTCGTCAGCGTCCGCGCTCCGCCGCTTCATCTCCTCGTCGTTCTGCCCCGCCTCCACCCAACGCGTCGCCGGCTCTGGCGACCACTCCGGCTGAACCGAGCTGCACGATGAAGGCGTCCGCGCACGCCAGAATTCGAGCGTCTCGCGTTGAGAACCGGTGACTACTGCCGGAGTCTCTACGCTGCGGCCATCGGCCGCCTGGACTTTAGGTGTCTCATCCGCGTGGCCGTGCGAGATCTCGGAGCGGGAGTCGCACGGCACTGCGTCATGCCCCAACTTCCTCCGACCTAGCCCCCTGACGGCTTCCGGAGTTCGTCGTGGAGGCGCTCGCGAACGCGCCGCATGAGTGCCGTCCCGGCGAAGCGGTCGAGCCAGCCAAGGACGCCGATGTACGACCACAGCGTGTGGGACGTGTGGCCGCTCTCGGCGCGTCCGTGCCGGATGTCGTTGCCGGTGTCGTTGAAGACTCCTGCGAGCAGGAAGATGCTGAAGCTGGTACCGACCTCCAAGCCACCATCTGGCCGCAGAAGGACGTTGACGCCTTTCGCATGCAACCCCGGCGGCCGCTTGGAGTTGACGAGCTGGCGCTCCGCGTTGATGACGCCCGCTTGACTGGCGGTCGGCCACAACGCTCCTTCGAGACCGGCAAGTAGATGACGGCAGGCGTACACATCGCCACGCTGGACCCCGGCAAAGCCGCGGGCGAGGTCCTCCCGTTGAGGTCCGCCCAGGTGAGGAGCGCTCGCGACCGCCTCTGACGCGAGACCGACGAGCGAGTTTGTCGTTCATCACGCACGCGGCAACGAGCGGCTCGATGTCTATCGGACGCTCGTGCATCAGCATCCGGACAGTCGAGACGGGGAGGTCTCTCAGAACGAAGAACTCGGGCCGCTGCGCGAGGTCGTCAAGCTCGCGCCGGAGATCCCTGAGGGTCTCCTCGACGGTCTCGCCTACGGCGCTGACGACATCAACGATGTCTGCCCCACCCACGGCATGGTGGACACGTGCGTTCAGGCTCTCAGAGCCATCGAAGAGCGACCGCACGAACCCAAAGAAGCCTTGTGCGGGTTCTTGTTCGCGGAAGACCTCGTGACGCTCCAACGCCCGCGCGAGCGCGTCGCTCGTTGTGATCTGCGCAGCGTCCGCCGCTGGGACTCCGGATGTCTCCGCAAGCATGGTCAACATCACCGCGCGATCCGCTTCAGACAGCGACGCAGCCTCGGCGTAGGTGAGGTGGCGGCCGCGTAGGACCGCTTCGTCGGTGTCGAACTCGCGAACGATCACCGCGTGGCTGATGAGCGCATTCGCGAACCCGGCGGGGTCCGGCGAGCCGGGCAGAAGGAACTTCTCGCGAAGGACCCGTAGCGTGCCGGGTCCGCGGCGCGCGGTCTCGGCAATCCGGCCATCAGAGAGGACCCGATGCATCTACCTCGGCAGCATGGCGGACCAAGACGACAACTGCCACTCGCAGACCAGGCGTGGAAGCAATTTGGAAGCAACGGACCGCATCAGCGCGCAGCAGGACATCACCGGCGCACCCCCAATCCCCACTGTTCTCAGGCCTGAGAGGCAGAACGCAGTACAACGCAGGCGCCTGCCCCCTCTTCACACGCGAGAGGTCGCAGGTTCGAAACCCGCCGCGCCCATCATCCGGAAGCCCCGCAGATGCGGGGCTTCCGTCGTTCCGGGGCCGCGCGTCGCGGGGACGCAGCGGCTCACTCGGCGAACTCGTCCTCGCGGGCCTTGCGGGGCAGCAGGAACGTGAGGGCGAGGAAGGCTAGGAGCAGTGGGGCTTGGATGAGGAGGGCGTGGTGGTAGCCGGCGGTGGCGGTGCCGGTCTTGATCGCGCCGAAGAAGGCCGAGCCGACGGCCGCGACGCCGACCGAGCCGCCGATCGACTGGACGGCGGAGAGCACGCCGGAGGCTGAGCCGACCTCGTCGTCGTCGACGGCGGCCAGGATGAAGGTGAACAGCGCCGCGATGACGAGGCCCGCGCCGATCCCGGAGAGCACGGCGCCGGGCACGAGCGACCAGATCGAGAAGGCGCCGTCGCGGTCGAGCCCGATCCAGATCGCCGCGGCGCCGGCGAGCTGGACGAGCGCGCCGACCTGCAGGACCGGGCGCCCGACGCGTTCGGCCAGCACCGCCCCGGACAGACCACCGCCGATCATCGTGCCGACGGCCAGCGGCAGGTTCCCGAGCCCGGCCTGCCCCGCGCTATAGCCACCGGCCACGCACGGTTGACCGCTGGGTGATCATCAGCGCTCCGCGCCCTCAACTGCAACGCCGACCCGGGGCGAGCTTGGCCACCAGAACCGGTGCCCGACGAGGGTGACCATCGCCGGCACCAGCACGGTGCGGACGAGCAGGGTGTCCAGGAGGATGCCGAAGCCGACGACGATCCCCAGCTGGGTCAGCGTGATGATCGGCAGGACGCCGAGCACGGTGAAGACCGCGGCGAGCAGGATCCCGGCGCTGGTGATCACGCCGCCGGTGCTCGCCAGGGCGGTGACGACCGACCCGCGCGTGGACTCGGTCCGGGCCTCCTCCCGCGTGCGGGTGATGAGGAAGATGTTGTAGTCCACGCCCAAGGCCACCAGGAACAGGAAGCTCAACAATGGCACGGGCAGATCGATCCCGGGGAAGCCGAAGACGTGGTCGAACGCCCACGTGGAGGCGCCGAGCGCCGCGGCCCAGCTGATGATGTTCGACAGCGTCAGGAGCACGGCGGCGACGATCGAGCGCAGCAGCGCGACGAGCACCAGCAGGACCACGGCCAGGACGAGCGGGACGATCAGCAGGCGATCGGCCGCGGCGGCGTCCTTCTTGTCGAGGTCCGACGCGTCCTGGCCGCCGACCCTGCCGTCGCCGGGAGCGGCGCCGAGGCGATGGCGCAGGTCCTTGATGGTGGAGAACGCCGCGGCACTGCCCGGCTCGGCCTTCAGCTGGGCGTCGAGCTGCGCCAGCCCGCCGCCCTGGGCGCCGGGGCTGACCCGGGCGACGCCCGGCGTCTGGCGCGCGACGCGCGTCACGTCCTGGACGGCGTCGGCCCGGACGACGATCGCCGCCGGCTCGCTGGAGCCGGGGCCGAACGTGCGGGCGATCGTCTCCTGCCCGCGCACCGAGTCGGGACGGTCGCGCAGCTGCTGGGACTGCGACAGCCCGGTGCTCGCGCCGATGCTGCCGAGGGCGAGCACGACGAGCAGCGCGACGCTGGCGATCGTGACGGGCACCGGCCGGCCCGTGACCGCCGTGCCGATCCGGGCCCAGAAGCCGGTGCGCGCCGGGTCGGGATCGCCGTACTCCGGGACCAGCGGCCAGAACAGCCTGCGGCCGAAGAGCAGCAGCGCAGGCGGCAGCAGGCCGAGGACGAAGACGACGGCGGTGACGATGCCCAGCGCGCCGGCCAGGCCGATGTTGCGATCGAAGGGCAGGTGGGCGAGCGCCAGCGTCGACAGGCTCAGCGCCACCGTGCTCGAGCTGGCCAGGATCGCCGGCGCGGCGTGCCCGAGCGCGGCGCGCATCGCCTCGTGGCGCTCCTCGTGGCGGCGCAGCTCTTCGCGATAGCGAGCGATCAGCAGCAGTGCGTAGTTCGTGCCCGCCCCGAAGACCAGGACCGAGACGATGCCGGTGGTGGCGCCGTCGGCGACCAGGCCGGCCTCACGGCTGAGGATCGCCAGCAGCGCGGAGACCACGCGGTCGGCGAGCGCGATGACGGTCAGCGGCACCAGCCACAGCCACGGGCTGCGGTAGGTGATCAACAACAACAACGCGACGACCAGCGCGGTCACCCCCAGCAGCAGGCCGTCGGCGCCGTCGAAGACGTTGGCGAGGTCGACCTGGAAGCCGGCCGGGCCGGTGACCTGGGCGCGCGCACCGTCGGGCAGGTCGTCGGTGACCTGCCTGCGGATCGCCTTGACCTGCTGGTTCAGGCGATCGGCGGCCGGGCCGTCGGCCCCGCTGGGCACCGAGGGCAACGGGACGCTCAGCAGCGCCGCCCTGTCGCCCGGCGCGAAGACCGGGGCGGCGACCTTCCCGCCCTCGGCGATCCTCGCGAGCGCGCGGCGATCCTGGTCGATCTTCCTGCGCTCAGCCCCACCCAGCGCACCGTCGGAGCGGCTGTAGACCACGATCGCCGGCTGCTGGCGCGCCTGCGGCAGGCGCTCCTGGAGCCGCACGACCGCGGTCGACTCCGCGCCCGACGGCATGCCGGACGTCGGGTCGTCGCTCGACGCCGCCGCACCACCCAGCCCGAGCAGGATCGCCGAGACCACGATCCCGACCCCCAGCGGGATCAGCTTGCTGCGCCTCCCGGTCAGAGCGGCCACCACGGCGGCGAGCGGTGCGGGCAGCGACATGCGGCTGGACTGGAGCATCCAGGTAGTTCTACCATAGAACTATTCTACCTTCGAACTTCCACGCGCCAGCATGAACGACGACACTTCACGGGTGCCCGCACGCGCCAACGACGCCGATCACCCGGCCCTTCTGCAGCTCCTGCGCCAGCAATCCGAGGAGGCGATCCGCTTCTCCGCGGTCTTCGGAGAGCGCCACGGCCTGCACCAGACCGACGTCGCCGCGCTGGCCGCGATCGCCCAGGCCGCAGCGGCCGACGCGCCGCTCGGCCCCGCGGCGCTGGCCGGCACCCTGCACCTCAGCCGTCCCGCCACCACCGCGCTGCTGGACCGCCTCGAGCACGCCGGCCACATCGTCCGGCGCCCCGACCCCACCGACCGGCGCCGCACGACCGTGGAGCTCCAGCCCGCCGCCTCCGAGCTCGCCGCCGCGTTCTTCGGCCCGCTGGGCGCCGCCTACGAGCAGGCCATGAGGCGCTACTCGGCCAAGGACCTGCGGATCGTCGCGGCGTTCATCCAGGACATCATCGACGCGACCGTCACGACCCGCAGCCGGCTCGCCGAGACCGCCGACTGAGCCGCCCAGCCCCGGACCACCACCCGACCACGGCGTGATCTCCACGGCGCCGGGCGCCGGTACTCCTACATGAACAGCGAACAGCGCGACGACGACCACCGCGACGATCCGATCTACGGCGCGGGGACAGAGTCCGAGAGCGCCGGCGGGTATGCCGAAGACCGCCAGGCCGAGCATGACGGCGGGCCGCGCGACCGTGGCTCGAAGGAGCCGCTCGGGCCGCTGACGCCCGACGACGACGTGCCGCTCGGCGACACCGCCGAGGCCCACGACGAGATCACCGAGCACGACCTGCCCAAGGGCCATCCGGGCCGCGCCGCCGTCGCCCGCCAAGCCGGTGAAGGCGAGAAGACGACGCGCGCCACCTCGTGAGCCTGCGCCGCTAGCCCAGCGCGGCGAGGCGCGTGGCGAACGCGCCGACGTCCTCGCTGCGCAGCTCCGGACCGAACACGAACGGCAGCGTCGCGATCCGCGCGCGGGCGTCACGCCGCAGGCGCGCGAGGTGGCGCTGCTGGGTCCGGACGCCCTCGGTCGCGGCCGCCGCGGCCCGGCGGACCGACGGCGCGGCGCCGTCGAGATCGTCGATGCGACCGGCCTCGGCGGTCGTCAACCGGCGCGACCACAGGCCGTTGACGACGATCGCGTCGAGGTCGCGGCCGAGGTCCGCGGCCAGCGCCGCCTCGAGCTCGAGCGTCTCGTTGACCGGCAGCTCGGCGGCCAGCGCGACGGCCACGAGCCGCGTGCGCGCGGGATCGCCGAGCGCCGCGGCGACGGCCCGCGCCTGCGACGCGATCGGCCCGATTCGCGCGAGCCCGGCGTACGTGCCCGGCACGCGCAGCATCCCGAGGCCGTGGCCGGACGCGGGCGCGTCGAGCACGACGGTGTCGTACGGACGCTCCCCGCGCCGCCAGCGCTTCGCCGCGCCGAGCTCCCACGCCTTCGTGATCGCCACCAGCTCGCGCGCCCCCGGCGCGGCGCCCACGAACGCCGAGAACGCGCCCGAGCGCACCAGCGGCGCGGCGATCGCTCGCGGGACCTGCGCCTCGAGCCACTCGCGCAGCGCGGCGTCCGGGTCGATCGACGTCGCCCAAAGGCCGGGCGCGACCTGACGCACGGTCCCGGCGGCGACCGCCTGCGCGCCCGGTTCCAGCACGCGCGGGATCTGCGCCTGGCCGCCGACCTCGCAGACGATCGTCCGCCGGCCCTGCCGTGCGGCGCCCAGCGCCAGCGCGGCGGCCACGGTCGTGCGACCGGTTCCGCCCTTGCCCATGACCACGACCAGCTCGCTGGCGTAGCGTTCGCTCATCCGTTCACGCGAAGGGTACGTAGCAGGACACAGTGGGGAGCACGGAGAGCACGGACACGGCAGCGGCGTACAAGCGGTGCGCGGTGCTTCAGCGCCGCCACGACCCGACGTTCAACCTGGCCACGCGGGCCTTGGGCCCCGACGTGCGCCCGGCCGTCTACGCCCTCTACGGATTCCTGCGCGGCGCCGACGAGCTGGTCGACGGACCGGCGGCGCTGGACGAGACGCCCGACGAGCGGCGCGCCGCCCTGTCGGCGTGGCAGCGCGCGCTGGCCGACGGTGTCGCGGCCGGCGCCAGCGACCACCCGGTGATCGGCGCGCTGGTCGACGCGGGCCGGCGCCACGACCTCCCGCTCGGCGAGCTCGACGTCTACATGGACTCGATGCGCGTCGACTGCGAGCCCCACGTGCGGCTGCAGACCCGCGGCGCGCTCGACACCTACATGAACGGCAGCGCCGCCGCGGTCGGGCGCGTCATGGCCCCGCTGATCGGCGTGCCCGCCGCCCAGCGCGAGGACGTCGCGCGGCTGGGCGTCGCCTTCCAGCTGACGAACTTCCTGCGCGACGCCCACGAGGACTTCGCGATGGACCGCGTCTACCTCCCGGGCCTGGACGAGGAGGCGCTCGCGGAGGGCCGGCCGCTGGCCGCGCCGGGCGACGAGGTCCGCCGCGCCGGCGAGCTGTTCCGGGACTCGGCGCGCGCCGTCCTCGGCGCCTGCACGCCGCGGGCGCGGCCCGGGATCGCGCTGGCGACGACGTTCTACCGTCGCGTCCACCTCGCCCGCATCCAGCGCCACGGCCTCGTCGCGCCGTGACGACGCGCGCCACCGCCCGCGGCGCGCAGCGCACGTCGCTGGACGGCGAGCGCGCCGACGTGATCGTCTGCGGCGCGAGCTTCGCCGGGCTCGCCGTCGCGCGCGAGCTGGCGCGGAGCGCCGGAGGCGCCGCCGACGTCCTGGTCCTCGATCGCTACGCGATCGGCGAGCGCGCGACGTCGGCGTGCGCGATCCCGACGCCGTGGATGGCGGCGATGGGCGTGCAGGACGCCGCGCGCCAGGAGCTGCCGGGCATGTCGTTCACGACGCCCCGCGGCGGCCGCGTCCGCTACCGGCTGCCGTGGTCCTGGACGGCCTTCGACTACCCGGAGCTCTGCCGCCTGCTGTGGGCGCAGTGCGGGAGCGCGCGCTTCGAGACCGCGGTCGTGACGGGCCGCACCGGCGACACGGTCCACACCGACCGCGGGGACGTGAGCGCGCCGCTGCTCGTCGACGCCGCGGGTTGGCGCCGCGTCCTCGGCGACCCGCACGTCCAGCCGCCGGAGGCGACGCTGAGCCGCGGCCTCGAGGTCCATCCGCACGACGCCGGCGGCACCGACCTCGACGTCTGGCTGGACCGCGACCTGATCCGCCGCGGCTACGGCTGGAGCGTCCCCGCCGCCGGCGAGCGCCGCGTCGGGACGTTGTCCTACAACCCGCACGACCACGTCAAGGAGCCGACCCGCGCGCTGGCGCGCGACCTCGGCGTGGAGACCGTGCGCTACCAGGGCAACTGGTTCCCGCACGCGCTGCGCGAGGCCACGATCGACGGCGCGTTCTGCGTCGGCGACAGCGCCGGGCACTGCTTCCCGCTCTCGGGCGAGGGCATCCGGACCGCCTTCTACTTCGGGATCGCCTGCGGCCGCGAGCTGGCCGCCGTGCTCGACGGGCGCCAGGATCGCGACGCCGCCCTGCGCCGCTACGCCGCCTTCCACGAGGACCACCGGCCGGCCTTCCGCCGCGCCGCGCGGCTGCAACGGCTGATCCCGGCGCTGCCGCCGCCCGTCCTGGCGCTCGCGCTGCGCGCCATCGGCGCGCAGCCGCTGGTCGACCGCGCGTTCGGCTGGTACCTGCGCCAGGCGCATCCCGCGGCGGCCGCCGCCGCGCCCAAGCTCAGCGCGCGGCGGGCGTCGCCCGGGCCGCACCCGCTCTAGCGCTCTTCGTCGGCGCCTTCGGTGTCGATGCGCTCCTTGCGGACCTTGCCGGACACGGTCTCCTCGTCGGTGACGGTGTCCTTCGACATGCGCACGCGCTCCTTGGCGACGGCGCGCGTCTCCACGACGGGCTCCTCGGCGTGGAGGACGACCTCGTGCTCCTCCTCGGAGATCTCCGGGCCGTCGAGGGCCTGATCGGCGTTGGCCTCCGTGATCGGCTCGCGCTCGACGCGGACCTCCTCGCGCTGAACGGGGACGGTCGTCTCGACGTCCTCGGTGACGACGTACTTGCGCAGGCGCGCACGGCCGCTCTCGCGGGACGTCGTCCCGACCCGCAGCTCCTCCTCCGAGCGCGTCATCGCGTCGTCGGTGTCCGGACCGGACGTGTCGTGGCCGGCACCCTCGCGGTCGAAGCGGGCCTCGCGATCGGTGCCGCCCATGAGGCTCTCGTGGTCCTGGCCGTCGTACTCCGAGTAGCTCAGCTGGTAGTGCTCGAAGATGCGCCGCTCCTCCTCGGGCGAGAGCTCGCCGTCGGCATCGACGTTGGGCGCGTCCTTGACCTGGTCCTTGGTGTACGGGACCGAGACGTCGTCTCCGGCGCCCTGGGCCTGCTCGATCGGGACGAACGAGACGTTGGACCCGAACAGGCCCGTCTTGATCGCCAGGAACTTCGGCTCGCCGGTCTCGCGGTCGGCGTAGATCTCGTCGATCTTGCCGATCTTGCCGCCGCCGTCGCCGCTGACGAGCTGCTGGCCGCGCCAGGCCTGGACATCCGTGGTCGTACGCATTGCTCTCGCTCCTCGAAATCGTTTGCTGTTTCCGAGGGCTAGCCGCGGCGCTGCGGAACGAAACGAGACATATGCGCCAACTACGTGAAGTGAGACACAATGTCCTCCTTGATGTCCATTTCGCCTGAATTAACGCGGATTGGAAAGCAAGACATCCGTGGTACTCGATCGCTCCGATCGGGCATCAAACAGGACATGGGACGAGAGATCTCCGAGCAGCGCTTCGCGCGCGGCAGCGCCTCCATCGACGCGAACGACCGCGAGGACGCGGACCGGAACGAGCGACGCGACGCGCCCGACGACCCGACCGACCTGTCGGGCCGCACGTGGTGGGCCGTGCTCAAGCGCACGCTCAAGGAGTTCAAGCGCGACAACATCACCGACTGGGCCGCGGCGCTGACCTACTACGGCGTGCTGGCGATCTTCCCGGCCATCATCGCGCTGGTCTCGATCATCGGCCTGATCGGCCCGTCGGCGACCCAGCCGATCCTCGACAACCTCGCCAGGCTCACGCCCGGCCCGGCCAACGACATCCTGTCGGGCGCCGTCAAGCAGGTCGCCGGCTCGCGCGGAGGTGCCTCGGTGGCGTTCATCGTGGGCATCGCGCTGGCGATCTGGAGCGCGTCCGGGTACGTCGGCGCCTTCGCGCGCGCCTCCAACGCGATCTACGAGGTGCCCGAGGGCCGGCCGTTCTGGAAGCTGCGCCCGATGCAGCTGATCGTCACCACCGTGATGATCTTCCTGCTCGCCGCGTGCGCGATCGCCGTCGTCGTGACCGGCCCGGTCGCAAAGCAGCTCGGCGACGTCGTCGGCGCCGGCTCGGCCGCCGTCACCGCGTGGGACATCGCCAAGTGGCCGATCATCGCGCTGGTCGTCACCCTGATGCTGTCGGTCCTCTATTACGCCTCGCCCAACGTCAAGCAGCCGGGCTTCAAGTGGATCACGATCGGCGGCGTCGTCGCGCTGGTGATCCTGCTCGTCGCCTCCGCCCTCTTCGCCGTCTACGTGGCGAGCTTCAGCTCCTACAACAAGACCTACGGCGCGCTGGGCGGCGTCATCGCGTTCTTGGTGTGGTTGTGGATCGCCAACATCTCCGTGCTGCTCGGCGCCGAGCTCAACGCCGAGCTGGAGCGCGGCCGCGAGCTGGAAGCCGGCCTGCCCGCCCACGACGAGCTGCAGGCCGAGCTCCGTGACGACCGCAAGATCAAGGACTAGAACATGAGCACCATCGCCTACATCATCATCGCCGTCATCGTCCTCGCGCTGCTCGTGATGGCGATCCTCGCCGTGCGCCGCAGGCTCGACGATCGCCGCCGCCAGCACCATGTCGAGGCGCGGGCCCGCGTCTCGGAGGCCGGGCGGCTGCAGCAGGTCGCCGGCACCGAGCAGGAGCAGGCCAAGCGCGCCGATAGGCTCGCCGCCGACGAGCGCAGGGAGGCCGACGAGCACCTGCGCCGCTCGCGCCGCGCCGCGAAGGAGGCCGAGGCCCACCGCGACGCCGCCGAGGACGCGACGCGCCAGGCCACCACCCACCGCGCACGCGCCGAGAAGATCGACCCCGAGCGCTGAGATGGCCGACCACGACCTCACGACCCTGCTCGACTGGCGCGGCCGCACCGTCCTGGACCGCAAGGGCGAGACCATCGGCAAGCTCGGCGACCTCTACCTCGACGAGGCCACCGACCAGGCGGCATACGCCGGCGTGCGCACCGGCCTCTTCGGCCGCTACGAGTCGATCGTCCCGCTGGCCCGCGTGACCGAGCGCGACGGCGACCTCGTCGTCCCCTACGACTCCGAGCTCGTCCGCGACGCGCCGAACATCGACCCCGACGCGAGCCTGGACGATGCCGAGCAGGAGCGCCTCGCCCGCCACTACGGGACCGCCCGCGCCGCGCCACCGGAAGACGCCGGCGACGACGGCGACGGCGACGACGGCGCGGAGATGGTCCGCTCCGAGGAGGAGGTCGTGACGGGCACGACCGAGATGCGGCCGGCCGAGCGCGTGCGGCTGCGCAAGGTCCTCGTCACCGACCACGTCAGGAAGACCGTGCCGGTCCGCCGCGAGGAGATCCGGCTGGAGACCGACCCGCCGCCCGAAGGGACGATCGAGCGCGTCGACGACGCCGGTCCCGCCGCCGACGCGCCCTGATCACGCTCAGCGGGCGGCCGTGTACACCGTCCTGCCGCCGACGATCGTGCGCAGCACCTTGGTGTCGGAGATCCTGCTCGACGGGATCTTCAGGAGGTTCTGGCTCAACACCACCATGTCGGCGAGCTTGCCGCGCTCCAGCGAGCCGGTCTCCCGGTCGGCGCCCAGCGCGTAGGCGCCGTTGATGGTGAACATGCGCAGCGCCGCCTTGATCGGGACGCCCGGGACCTTGCCGAGCGGCCCGGCGTACTGGCCGCCGAGGTCGCCGCGGCGGGTGACCAGGACCTCCATCGAGAAGAACTGGTCGAGCTTGTCGACCGGCCAGTCGCTGCCCTGCGCGACGATCGCGCCGTGGCGGTAGAGGGTCCCCTCGGGCTCCATGCGGTTGAAGCGCGCCGGGCCGAGGTAGTCCTTGGCCGCGTCGATCGAGTCGAACGCCGGCTTGGCCCACTGGAAGCCCATGTCGGCGGTGACGTCGAGCTGCTTGAAGCGGTCGTAGTCGGCCGGGTCGACCATCTCGGCGTGCGCGATCTGCAGCCGGACGCCGTCGTACTTGGGGAACCTGCGCACGTAGGCGTAGGCGTCGAGCGTGTGGCGGACGGCGCGGTCGCCGATCGCGTGGATCTCGGGCGAGATCCCCGCCTTCGCAAGGGCCAGGACCAACTTCTTCAACACGGGCAGCTTGATGTAGGGGTCGGGTCCGCTGCTCGGGCCGGGCTGCCAGTCGGGCGCCGCGTCGGTGCCCTTGTTGACCAGGTAGGGCTTCAGCAGGCTCGCGGTCTGCGCCGGCCACTGCAGGACGCCGTCCTGGAAGATCTCGCCGGAGTCGTGCACCGTGATGCCCGCGCGCGGCGCCAGCGGGCCGTCGTCGAACTGCCTGCGGATCGCCAGGACGCTCCGGACCGCCTTGGCCGGATCGTTGGCCGCCGACGTCTCGATGTCCGGCGCCATGAACATGCGCGTCGTCAACTTGTCGTCCTTGGCGAGCGTGTCATAGGCCTTGATGCCGGCCGTGTTGATCGACTGCGGCGAGACCGTCGTCAGCCCCTGTGCGCGCATCGCGGTCAGCGAGGCGGTCGCGGAGCTGAGCGTGTCGGCCGCCGTCGGCGCCGGCGTGGCGACGAGGCCGCCCGCGGCGTCCTCGAGGATGCCGGTCGGCTGCCCGTCGGCGCCCTTGATGACCCTGCCGCTGACCGGGTCCGGGGTCGCGGCGGTGATCTTCGCGTCGGCCAGCGCGCGCGAGTTCAGCAGCTGCGTGTGGCCGTCGGTCGACATCACGACGATCGGCCGCTTCGTGCTGAGCGCGTCCAGGTCGGTCTTGCTGACCTGCGTGCCCGACGGCCGCATCGCCTGGCGGTACCAGTTGGTGACCTGGAGGTAGCCGTCGGGCTCCTTGTCCTTGGTCCTGTCCAGGCAGGCCTGGATCCGCTGCTGGAACTGCGCGACGGTCAGCGGCGCGTAGTCGAGGTCGCACGCGAGCAGCTGCGTGCCGCCGTCGATCGCGTGGTCGTGGGCGTCGACGAGGCCCGGCATGACCATCCGGCCCTTCAAGTCGATGACCTTGGTCTGGTGCGAGATGTAGGCCTTGACGCCGCGGTCGCTGCCGACGTAGGCGATCCGCCCGTTGCGGATCGCGACGGCCTGCGCGACCGAGTTGGTGTGGTCGACCGTCGCCACGTAGCCGTGGCGCAGGACGGTGTCGGCCGGCTTCGGCGCGGCCGCCTGCGCGGCGCCCGGCAGCGCCACCGCGGCGCAGCCTGCGACGGCAAGCGCGCGGGCCATCGCGGCGCTGCGCGGCAGGGCGAGGGCGCGACTCGGCACGGCGCGGTTCGGCACCGCGCGACTCGGCTCAGCGAGCGATCGTCGTCTCATCTTGCAGCTCCTCCTCAGGATTGGACGGCCCGCCCCGGACGGTGGGACGGGCCTCGTCCCGAGCCTCGCGGTCGAGCTCCCGGACCGCAATCGCCACGTGGTATAACGCTTAACCACCGCTTCTGTCCACGCGGGCGAGGTCTGCCTGCGTCGCTGGTCTGCGCCCTCGGATGGCTACGCTCCACGACCTCATGCCCCGGCCCGTCGGACTCAAGGACGTCGCGCTCGACGCCGGCGTCTCCGTGGCCGCGGTCTCGCAGGCGCTCAACGGCAAGGGCCGCCTCGCGCCCGCGACGCGCAACCGGATCCTCGACGCCGCCGAGCGGCTCGGCTACCGCCCCAACCCGGGTGCGAGCGCGCTGGTGCTCGGACGCTCGCAGGTCCTGGCGCTGAGCATGCCCGAGATCGAGCACTTCCCGGAGCTCGCAGGCGAGGTCCGGCATTTCCTCGGCGTGCTCGGCGGCGCGGCCGGCGCGGCGCTGGAGCTCGACCACGCGCTCGTCGTCGCGCCCGGCGGCGTCGACAGCCCCGCGTGGAACCGCGTGCTGTTCGACGGCGCGATCGTCGTCGACCCGGTCGAGGACGAGCCGGTCCTGGCCGCGCTCGGCGCGCGCGGGATCCCGATCGTGACGATCGGGCACGCGATGGGCGACGACGCGGTGCCGCACGTCGACAACGACATCGCGGCGATGACGCGCACGGCGCTCGACCGCCTCGCCGCCGGTGGCGACAAGGACATCATGTTGATGTACGCCCAGCCGCGCCAGTCGATCGAGGCCGACACCGAGCGCGCCTACCGCGCCTGGTGCGAGCGCCACGACGTCGCGCCGTCGATCGTCGTCGCGCGCAACCCGGGGCCGGACGCGATCGCGACCGCGGCGGCCAAGGCGCTGGACGCGCGCCCGCGGGCGATCTACGCGACGTTCGACAAGCTCTCGGCCGCCGTCGCGACCGAGGCGCTGCACCGCTCGATCGCGATCCCGGACGAGCTCCAGCTCGTCACGTTCAGCGACAGCGACGTCGCCCGCGCCCACGACCTCACGACGATCGACGAACGCCCGTCTGAGCTCGGCGCCGCCGCCGTCCGCCTGCTCGTCGGTGTGCTCGCCGCTGAGCAGTCGAGCACCGTGGCGCCGAGCGAGCCGCCGGTGCAGGGGGTCCTGGTCGAGCGCGGGTCGACGCGGCCGGTCGCCGCGGCGGCGCCGCCGCCGGCCTGAGCCTCACGGCAGCAGGATCACCTTGCCGCGCAGCTCGCCGGCGGCCGCGCGGGCGTGGACGGCGGGCAGCTCGGCGAGCGGGAGGCGCTCGTCGACGCCGATGCTCAGCACGCCGCGGTCGACCAGCTCGACCAGGTGCGACAGCTGCGCGGCGTCGCTGCGGACGAAGACGCCGATGCCGCGCACGCCGCGCGCCTCGTCGGTCGGCGTCGCGATCGTGGGGACCGTGTTGACGACGACACCGCCGTCGCGGACCAGCGCGGCCATCGCCTCCAGCTCCTCGGGCGCGATGCGCGCGAGGTTGAGGAGGACGTCGACCGGCTCGGCGACCGCGTCTGCCACGGCGTTGTTGGTGTGGTCGATGACCTCGTCGGCGCCCGCGGCCCGGAGGCGGTCGGCGCTGCGCGGGCTCGCCGTGGCGATCACAAGGGCATGGACATGCTTGGCCAGCTGGACGGCGTAGCCACCGACCGCCCCGCCCGCGCCGTTGATCAGGACGCGCTGGCCGGCCTGCAGCCCGGCGTCGTCGAACAGCGCCTGCCACGCGGTCAGCGCGACCATCGGCAGCGCCGCCGCGTCGGCGAGCGGGACCTTCGCGGGCGCCGCCGCCAGCCCCTCGGCCGGCGCGATCACGTACTCCGCCGCCGCGCCCGGCGCCGTCATCGGCAGGAACCCGACGACCGCGTCGCCGACCGCGACGTTCGCGACACCCTCGCCGACTGCGTCGACCGTCCCGGACACCTCGATGCCCGGCGTGTGCGGCAGGGTCACCGGGAACGGGCCCTGCAGGTAGCCGCCGCGGATGCCGTCGTCGACCGGGTTGAACGCCGACGCGGCCACCCGGATCCGGACCTCGCCGGCGCCGGGGACCGGGAGCTCGACGTCCTCGTAGCGCAGGACATCGGCGTCGCCGTACTCGTGGAACCGCACTGCCTTCATGGTGATCGTTCTCTCGTTCTTGGTGGTGTTGGTGCTTCGAATTTGAAGCACTGCTTGCGACCAACATAGCACGCTTCGAATTCGAAGCAAGTACGATCTCCGCCATGCCCTCGAAGAAGCCGTCGCTCGACCCCGCCCAGCTCGGCGCCTACTTCGCGCTGATCGAGGTCTCCAGCCTGCTGCGGCACGCGATCGAGCAGCAGTTGCGCGAGGCGGGCGACCTCAGCTACGTGCAGTTCCAGCTGCTCGCGCGGCTCGGCGACGAGGCGACCGGGAGCCTGCGCATGACCGACCTCGCCGACGGCGTCGTCTACAGCCGCAGCGGCCTGACCTACCAGGCGGGCCTGCTCGAGAAGGCGGGCCTCGTCACCCGCGCGCCGTCCCCCGACGACGACCGCGGCATCACGGTCACGATCACCGACGCCGGCCGCGACCGTCTCGCCCAGGTCTTCCCGGGCCACGTCGAGGTCGTCAGCGGGATGCTCTTCGCGCCGCTCGCGGACGCCGACGTCCAGCAGCTCGCCGGCCTGCTCGAACCGGTCCGCGACCACATGCGCGCGACCCCGCCGCGCTCGGCGGCGCCCCGCAGGCGCCGCAGCACGTCATAGGACAACGCCCGCGACGGAGCGGGCGGGCCCTAGGAGACGCCGCGACCCGCGGCGCGCCGGCGCGCGGTGAGGCGGCGGATCTTGACCTCGGTGCCGCAGCCCTCCATCGAGCACCAGCGGCGCGTGCCGTTGCGGCTGTCGTCGAGGAACAGCCAGTCGCAGGGGTGGTCGTGGTTGGCGCAGGCCTTCAGCCGGTCGAGGCGGCCGCGGGCGATCAGCTCGGTCGCGGCGTGGACGATCGCCGCCAGCGGATCGCCGAAGCGCCAGCCGCCCGGGACGAGCGTCGCGCCGGCCAGCGCCGCGCGCTCCAGCTCGCGCAGCGCGCGGAGGTCGGCGGGACGCGGCGCGCCGCCGGTCGCCAGCGGGCGCAGGACCGCGTCGAGGACGGCGCGCGCCGCGTGGACCTCGCTCAGCGGGACGCGCCTGGCGGGCGACGGCAGCCCGACCCGGTCCGCCCAGACCGCGAAGCCGGCGGCGGTCGCGAGCACGTCGACGCCCTCGTCGATCGTGTTGACGAAGTCCAGCGCGACGTCGCCCCCGACGAGGCGGATCGTGCGCGGATCGATGGCGCCTGCTTCCATCGTCGTCAAGTTTACCGGTAGCACGAGGCGGGCACCAGCTACCACCGTGAAGACGTACGCCGGAAGCGAACCGGAGGCGGACAGCGGCGGTGCGAGCCGATCAGCGGTCGCGGCGGAGCTGTGGATCGGCGCGCGGCGGATGGCGCCGATCGCGGTCGCCGACGTCATCGACGGCGTCGCGTTCGGGGCGCTGGCGGTCGCGGTCATGGGCCATGTGGCGCCGGTCGTCATGTCGCTCACCGCGTTCTCGGGCAGCGCGCAGTACGCGATGCTCGCGGTCCTGCGCGGGCACGGCACGCTCGCTGCGGCGCTGCTGGCCGCCGTCGCGCTGAACGCGCGCTACCTGGCGATCAGCGCGGTCGTGTCCGCGCGGGTGCCGGGCTCGCGCTGGAGGCGCGCGGCGTGCTGCGTCCTGCTCACCGACGCCAACTGGGCCGTCGTCGACGACGGCCCGCCCGCGCGGCTGATCGGCGCCGCGCTGACCGAGCTCGCCGCGTGGAGCGGCGGCACGGCGCTCGGCGTCGCCTTCGGCACCGCGCTCGGCGACCCGCTGCGCCTCGGCCTCGACGCCGCCTTCCCGGCGCTCTTCGCCTGGCTGCTGCGCGACCAGCTCCGCGACCGCCCGGGAGTCCTCGCCGCGCTGGCGGGCGCGACGATCGCCCTGGCGCTCACGCCGCTGCTGCCGCCAGGCCTACCGGTGCTCGCCGCCGGGACCGCCTGCGCCGCCTGGGGCGTGACGCGCCGATGACGTGGCTCGGCGTCGCCGCGCTGGCCGCGGTCTGCATCGCGATGCGTGTCGCGGTGCCGCTCGGGCTCGGCGACCGCCGCCCGGAGTGGCTCGATCGCGCGTTGGGCGCCGCCGTTCCCGGACTGCTCGCCGCGCTCGTCGTCAGCGGCGCGTTCGCGCAGGGTCAGCGGCTGGAGCTCGACCCGCGCCAGCTCGGGCTGCTCGCCGCGCTCGCGGTCATCGCGCTGCGCGGGCCGATGCTGCTCGTCGCGATCACCGCCGCCGCGGTGACCGCCGGCGTGCGCTTGCTCTGAGACCGCTCAGGCCGCCGCGGTTCGCGGCTGACGCTGACCCTGCCGCCACGGCCGGATCGGCAATGCGACGGTCGAGCCGGCCGTCGAGCAGACGCTCGCAGCGGCTCTGTAGACGACGAGATCTCCGCCGGAGCGTGGCTTCCGGATGATGGGCGCGGCGGGCTTCGGACCTGCGACGTCTCGCGTGTGAAGATCAACGGGCCCGTGGCGACGCCGCGTCCGAAGCCCACGCCCCCGAGCCCAGGCCGCACGTACCGCCTGCTCACCCTCGCCGAGCAGCGGGCCCTCTGGGACGCTCGCGCGCGCGGTCGCGACGCCGCCCGCTCATAGCCCCGCCCGCACCTCGATCCGACCGTCGTCCGCCGCGGTCCGCAGCGTCGCGTAGTCCTGTTCGTTCTGATCCGCGTAGCGCTCGGCGAACGCCGCCATCGCCGTGTCGAAGGTCGTCCCCTTGCCGAGGTAGGCGCCGATCGCGATCGGGTCGCCCGAGCGGGCGTGGGCGCGGGCCAGCGCCCAGCCGCAGAGCTCGGCGTAGCCGCACAGCGCCGTGGGGTCCATCACGTCGACCGTCAGCGAGCCCTTGCCGTCCCAGAGCTGGCGGACGTAGAAGTCACGGTCGACGCCGTCGATCCACTCGGTCGTGTGGACCCAGCCGAGCAGGATGTCGCTCGTGGCCTGCATGAGCCGCTGGCCCTCGACGACCCGGCGGCCGTGGTGCTTGAACTCGCTGGCGCCGAGGTACGGCTCGAGCACCGAGCGCTGAGCCTCCTTGACCTGCAGGAAGAGCGGGTCGCCGTCGTCGCGGCCCAGCAGGAGCACGATCCACGCGCGCGTCCCGACGCTGCCGACGCCCACCACCTTGCGTGCCGCGTGGACGTAGCGGTAGCGCTCGAGCAGGAGCCGGCGGTCGCGCGGCAGCGACGCGCGGTAGGCGCGGATGGCCTCATGTACCGCGGCATCGACGCGCCCGGGGTCGTCGCCGCCGGCCAGGTCCTCGATCGGGACGATGAGCGGCGGGTCGTGCACGATGCGCGGCGCGCCGTCGACCAGGTACGTCAGCTTGGCGAACGCGCGGAGGCTGTCCTTGGCGCGGGCCTTGGCGATGTCGCGGTCGAAGCGCGCGCGCAGCTTGGGGCCGACGCGCCCTTCCCAGTCGGCGACGATCGCCTCCACGTCACGATCGATGTGGATGTACCAGAGCTCGAGCGCCCGCAGGTCGGCCAGGCGCCGCAGCGCCTCGCGATAGGACCGCGCGACGGTGCGGTTGATCGCGGCCCGCTGCTGCCGGTCGAAGCCGCGGTCGCGCCCCGCGACGGCGAAGCTGGCGACCAGGCGCGCGACGTCCCACTCGAACGACCCCGGCAGCGTCTCGTCGAAGTCGTTGACGCTGAAGACCAGGCGGCGGTCGGGACCGGCGTAGACCCCGAAGTTGCTCAGGTGCGCGTCGCCGCACAGCTGCGCGTCCAGGCCGGTCCGCGGTTGGTCGGCGAGGTCGGAGGCCATGATCGCGGCCGCGCCACGGAAGAACGTGAAGGGGGAGACGAGCATCCGGCCGTAGCGGATCGGGTTGAGCTCCGGCACCCGTTCGCGCGCCTGCTCCTCGAGCACGGCGACGGGATCGGCCCGCTCGGCCGGCGGTTCCCACTCGGCGTAGCAGGAGCGCGGCGCCCGCGCCCGCGCGGCCTTGCCCCGTGTGGTGCGCTGCGCCGGGCTGAGATGCTCGATCATCGCCCGCCAAGGTTCCTCGCACAGGGTGGGTGGGCGCAAGGCCTGCATCGGCGGAGAGCTCCGGGCCGCCGCCGTTCGGGGAGAGCATCGTTGAGCAACGCAGAGCGGCGGCGCGGCCTGGGGATCGGCCGCGCCGCACGATGTCCGGGGAGCGAGGGGTCAGAGGAGGTCGGTCAGTGCGCGGCGCGGGCGTGCCGGGGGAGGAACGCGACGGTGACCGCGGCGACGGCGAGCAGGCCGACGCTCACCAGCAGCGCGTGGTCGGCGCCGCTGACGAACGCCGCCGGGCCGTGGCCGGAGCCGACGACGTCGAACAGGACGGTGCCGACGACCGCGATGCCGATCGACATCCCGAGCTGCTGGATCGACTCCAGCAACCCGGAGGCCGAGCCGAGCTGGTGCGGCTCGACGCCCGCCAGCACGATGTCGAACATCGGCATGAAGATCATGCCCATGCCGAAGCCGGTGACGACCAGCGGCAGGACGAGGTCCCATGCGCTCAGCTCGGCGCCCTGCGCCCGCAGCACCAGGTCGACGATCAGCAGCCCGGCCGCCATCGTCCCGGTCCCGATCCACAGCACGATCCGGCCGAGCCGCCCGACGATGACCGCGGACGTGATCGAGCCGCCGATCGCGGCCAGCGGGATCGCCGCCGTCGCGACGCCGCAGGCGAGCGGTGTGAAGCCCAGACCGGTCTGGAACATCACGTTGAGCGCCAGCACCATGCCGCCCATCGCGCCGATGAACGTCGCGACCAGCGCGAGCCCGGACACGTACGGGCGGCGCTTCAGCAGCGACGGCTCGACGAGCGTCGTCGCGCCCGCCCGGTGCCGCCGCGCCTGCAGCGCGGCGAACGCGCCGAGCAGCGCCACGCCGGCGAACGGCAGCGCGACGCACCACGCCGGCCAGCCGCGCTCGCGGCCCTCGACGAGCGGGTAGACGATCGCCAGCCCGCCGGCCATCGCGAGCAGCACGCTCGGCAGATCCAGGCGCGCGCCCGAGGCGACCGGCGCGGTCTGCGGCAGCGACCGGCGCCCGATGACCAGCGCCGCCAGCCCGATCGGCACGTTGATGAGGAAGATCGCGCGCCAGCCGGTCCCGAGCAGGTCGGCGTCGACGATCGCGCCGCCCATCAGCGGCCCGACGACGGCCGCCAGCCCCATGACCGGGCCGAAGATCGCGAACGCCTTCTGCTGACCCTCGTCGCCGAACAGCTCGCGGATCAGGCCGAAGCACTGCGGGACCATCACCGCCGCGGTCAGGCCCTGCAGCGCCCGCGCGCCGATCAGCAGCTCCGGCGACGGCGCGAGCGCGCACAGGACCGACGCGCCGGTGAACGCGGCCATGCCGCCGAGCAGCACCTGGCGGCGGCCGAAGAGGTCGCCGAGGCGCCCGCCGAGCAGCAGGCCGGTCGCCATCGCGAGCGTGTAGGCGGCGGTCGTCCACTCGATCGTCGCGTACGAGCCGCCGAGCTCCTGGCGGATCGCGGGCGCCGCGGTCTGGGCGATCGTGGCGTCGAGCAGGTCCATCACGGACGCCGCGAGGACGACGAGGAAGCCGATCCAGACGGCGCGCGAGGGCGCGGCGGCGCGGGCGGCCTCGGGCTCGGCGGGCGGGGCGGCCGCGGTGGGGAGATCCGCGGTGGCGGGCGGTTCGAGGGTCGTGGAGGTCATGGCCGGGAGCCTCCTCGGGCATGCGGTCACCTTTTGACCGCATGACGACCCATGCGGTCAGCTTTGGTCCGCATGGCGTGGCACCATGCAAGGCACGATGGTGCAGACCTCCGCCCGCCTCCTCGCGCTCCTCTCGCTGCTGCAGATGCGGCGCGAGTGGAGCGGCCCCGAGCTCGCCGACCGCCTCGAGGTCGGCTCGCGCACGATCCGCCGCGACGTCGAGAAGCTGCGCTCGCTCGGCTACCCGATCGAGGCCGCGCCGGGCATCGCGGGCGGCTACCGCCTGGGCGCCGGCGCCGATCTCCCGCCGTTGCTGCTCGACGACGCCGAGGCCGTCGCGGTCGCCGTCGGGCTGCGCTCGACCGCCGCGGGGTCGATCGCGGGCATGGAGGAGACGGCGATCCGGACGCTCGCGAAGCTCGAGCAGGTGCTCCCGGACCGGCTGCGCCGTCGCGTGCGCGCGCTCGGCGATGCGACCAGCGCGTTCGCGCCGCCCGACGGGACGCGCATCGACGCCGACGTGCTCGCCACGATCGCGGGCGCCGCGCGCGATGGCGACAGGCTCCGCTTCGCCTACAGGGCCAAGGACGACGTGAGCACGCGCCGCCAGGTCGAGCCCGCCGCGATCGTCCACACCGGTTACCGCTGGTACCTGGTCGCCTGGGATCTGGACCGCGACGACTGGCGCACGTTCCGCGTCGACCGGATCACCGGGCGCGTGGGGCTCGACGGCCGCGGGACGAGGCGCGAGGTCCCGGGAGGAGATCCGGCGGCGTACGTCCGGAGGGCGATCCGCGCGCAGGATCAGGAAGCGATCAAGGGTCGCATCCGGCTCGCGGGCCCCGCCGAGCTGCTGCGGCGCCGGATCCCACACCGCTACGCGACCGTCGAGCCCGACGGCGACGACCACTGCATCGTGACGACCACCGAGGGCTGGTCACAGCAGTTCGTGGTGTGGATGGCAACGCTCGACGTCGACCTCGAGGTGCTCGGCCCGCCGGAGCTGGCGGACGCCGCGCGGACGATCGCCGCGCGGCTGCAGGCGGTGGCCTAGCGGGCCCCGCGCTTCTCACACGCCGGGGACGGCGGTCAGGTAGCGCAGGATGAAGGCCTGCAGCACGAACGCCACGGCGACCGCGAGGAACAGCCACTGCATCGGCTCCCAGCCGCCGAGCGCGTTGTGCGCGACGGCCACCGCGAGCACGACCGGTACGCCGCTGAGCGCGAGCCGGAGGCGGTCGGGCGTCCAGCCGGCCGTGAGGCGCAGTGCGGCACGCTCGCACTCGACCGCGAACGCCGCCGTCAGGATCGCGGTCACTGCGACGCCTCCGGCGTTCAGCGCCAGGAACAACACGAGCCACGACAGCCAGAAGGCCAGGCCGAACAGGACCTCGCCGGCCAGGAGCCCGGCGTAAAGAGCGACGAGCGAGGGCGGCTCGACGGGGGCGGGCGGTTCGGCGACAGGCAGGATCGACATGACGCTCTCCCGGTTGTCGTCAGACCGCGCGACTTCCTTGAGCGGTCGCGCGCGCGGTCGACGCAGCGGACGTCGTGGCGTGCGCACGTTGGACAGACGGGCGCACGCCGTGGTGGGATGGTGACGGCGCCATGACGGTCCTCACGTACCTCTCGACCCAGACCGATCCGGAGGCGCGGGGGCGCGCGCTGGGTGAGGCGTTCGCCGGCGGGGTCGGCGGGGCGTGGCTGCGGTACGAGCAGATCTTCGCGGCCGGAGGCGTCGACGCGGCGCGCGCGCACGAGCTGGGTGAGAGCGCGCTGCACGCGCTCGACGGCTGGGCGCCCGAGCTGGCGGCGGAGCTGCGCGGGATCGCGGCCGGCGCCGGGCTGCCGGCGTGGCGGGTCGCGGCGGTCAACGCGCGGACGGAGATCATGGCGCGCGTCCGGACCAAGACGCCGGGCGAGTGCTCGACCGCGGTCGTCCTGCCCCGCGACGGCGGCGCTCCGCGAACGATCCAGACCTGGGACTGGTTGCAGTCGCTGCGCGACGCGAAGCTGCTGTGGCGCGTCGAGCTGGCCTCGGGCCGCGTCGTCAAGACGTTCACGGAGCTGGGCGTGCTCGGCAAGATCGGCGTCAACGACGCGGGCCTCGGCGTCCACTTCAACTTCCTCCAGCACCAGGATGATGGCCTTGGCGACGGGACCGGCGTGCCTGTGCACCTGGTCGCGCGCCGGATCCTCGACGAGGCGTCCACAGTGGACGAGGCGACCGCGATCGCCCGCAGCGCGCCGGTCACGGCGTCGACCGCGCTGACCGTGGTCACGCAGGACGACGCGCGGACGCTCGAGCTGTCCCCCGCGGGCGTCGGCGTGGTCGCGCCGGATCCCGACGGCGTCCTGCTGCACACCAACCACTTCCTGGACCCCGAGCTGGCCGAGGGCGAGCGCCTCGCGCCCGAGGACCCGGACACGATCGCGCGCTACGACGAGCTCGAGCGCCGCCGCACCGGCCTCTCCGCGCCGACGCCCGAGGAGCGCGCCGCCGCGCTCGTCCTGCACCGCGAGGACGGCGCCGCCCTCTGCTGCCACCCCGAGCTCGGCGCGACCCTCGCCGACGAGTGGGAGACCCTCCTGACGATCTCCCTCTCCGTCCCCGACGCGACCCTGACCTACATCGACGGCGCCCCCTGCCAGGCCGCCGCCGTCGGCTGGTCGACCTTCTGACCAGCACCCCGCGCGCGCCCGCGCGCACGTGAGGCGAAGCCGCTGCGGCGGATGACGGCGCAGAACGCCGACGGTCGCGACGCCGCGACGGTGAGGATCGGTTGCCATGGCGCACGCGGTGCCGCGACCCACCGCCGCGGACGCGACCGCTGGCGGGACCACGGCGAGTGAGTCCGCGTGGAGCGAGAAGCGCGGTGCTGTGGTGGGTCGCGGCGCAGAACGCCGACGGTCATGGCGCTACGGCGATGAGGATCGGTTGCCATGGCGCACGCGGTGCCCGCGACCGACCGCCGCGGACGCGACCGTTGGCGGGACCGCGGCGAGTGAGGCCGTGTGGAGCGAGAAGCGGTGGCGCGAACGTGACACGCCGCGTAGCGGTTCTCTAGCCTGGAGGCATGGCCTCCGCTTCTTCCCCAGCACCAACGCCCGCCGCCGACGCGGGGCTTGACCGCGAGCTGTTGCTCGTCGCGGCGGTGGTGGTCGTTGGCGCGGTCATGACGATCCTCGACACGACCGTCGTCAACGTGGCGATCCGGACGCTGGCCGAGAAGTTCGACTCGCCGCTCTCGACGATCCAGTGGGTCGCGACCGGTTACACGCTGGCGCTCGCGACCGTGATCCCGCTGACCGGCTGGGCGGCGGAGCGGTTCGGCACCAAGCGCCTGTACATGACGTCGATCGCGCTGTTCCTCGTCGGCTCGATGGCCTCCGGCCTCGCCTGGAGCGCCGAGTCGCTGATCGTCTTCCGCGTCCTGCAGGGCCTCGGCGGCGGCATGATCATGCCCGCCGGCATGACGATCCTGACCCGCGCGGCGGGCCCGCAGCGCGTCGGCCGCGTCATGGCGATCATGGGCGTCCCGATGATGCTCGGCCCGATCTGCGGCCCGATCCTCGGCGGCTGGCTCGTCGACGACTTCTCCTGGCGCTGGATCTTCTTCATCAACGTCCCGGTCGGGATCGCCGCGCTGACGCTGTCCTCGCGGATCCTCCCGAGGGACGTCGCGCAGAAGGGCCACCGCCTCGACTGGACCGGCCTCGCGCTCCTCTCCCCCGGCCTCGCGCTGCTGATCTACGGCCTGGCGAACTCGAGCAGCGCCGGCGGCTTCGGCCACGCGAAGGTGCTCGTCCCGATGGCGATCGGCATCGTTGCGCTGATCGCGTTCGTCTTCCACGCGCGGCGCGAACCCGACGAGGCGCTGATCGACCTGCGGCTGTTCGCCAACAGGACGTTCGCGGCGGCGTGCGGGACCATGATCCTGGTGCTGGTGGCGGTCTTCGGCGGCATGCTGCTGATGCCGTTGTACCTGCAGACGATTCGCGGCGAGTCGGCGATGGACTCCGGCCTGCTGCTGGCCCCGCAGGGCATCGGCGCGATGCTGGCGATGCCGATCGCCGGCGGGCTGGCCGACAGGACCGGCGTCGGCAAGATCGTTCCGCCGGGCCTGGTCCTGATCGGCCTGACGTTCCTGGGGCTGACGCAGCTGGAGGCCGACACGTCCTACTGGCTGCTCGGGATCGACCTGTTCTTCATGGGGATCGGCATGGGCATGACGATGATGCCGACGTTCTCCGGCGCGATGCAGACGCTGAGGCAGGCGCAGGTCCCGAAGGCCTCGACGACGTTGAACATCAACCAGCAGGTCGGCGCGTCGATCGGCACGGCCGTCCTGTCGGTCATCCTCGCCCACGAGCTGACGAGCAAGCTGTCGGAGGGGACGGGCGGGTCCGGCGGCGGTGGCGGCGGCATCGGCGG